>JBNKKI010000144.1:0-4544 GCA_050291745.1 Gammaproteobacteria bacterium
AACTCTTTTGCAGACCAGCCGAAGCTTGGAAAATACCCAACGGTTTATGAGGGCGATGATTATGTGGTGACGATCATAAAGATCGGTAGTAAAGAAGAGAAAACTGTCTTAATTAAGGTTGATGGTATTGACAATGATTTCGATGGCGAAATATATCTTCACGGGACAAAATGTGACAATACGGATTGCTCCAATTATAAGTATGAAACCACAGAAATTCCAGGTAAAGAAAAATGGTGGACAGTGCAATCGACCAGATCTTGGGGGGAGTATGATAATGTGATCTTGTATCCGCCAGGCATTAATAAAAAAACACCAATTAGCAAAGTAAAGCGCCCCAAGGATTTTGACAGCGAAAAATTCTATTCTGAATATTTGGGACAAAAGGCGAGACGCTAACTTATCAACTTCAAGGCCGCAAGATTATGAAAAATCAAAGAACCCTAACACTGATCTTATCAATTTTTCTACTAATTGCTTTAGCGAACGTAAATGCTGAAGTTGTAATTCCTGAAAACCTTAGCTTTTCTTCTGCTATAAAACTCAGTATAGAGCAGCTCGAAAATTCACCCTATAAAACTTTGGAAGTGCAGACGGAAGCAGGAGCCTTCTCAGGTGATTATGTAAGTAAAACAGATGAAGTGCTTATTTTAAAAACAAAAACAAATTCTATTCATATGAAGTCAGGGAAAGAAAAAGTTATTCTTACATATATCAATATAAGCAGTATCACGGCAATTTCTGTTTTTGTATTAGGCGAATAAATCTTTACCATGATAGTTGTTTAGTGGTTGGAACGCGTGTGCGATTATCATAAAGCAATTTGTCGGCATATATGTTAACTCGCTGGACAGATATGGTATCTCACATTCGCGAAATAAACACAGGATGTTATAGCTGGGAAACAAGGTTATCGTGTCGTGAAAGTTATTTAAACACTGAGTGGAGGTGCTGCCATTATTCCTGGCTATTGAGGAACGAGCTAATCTTGCAGATGGGTGGGTGGATTGATATTAATGCACGTTCAACGAAGGTCGCTAACACTATGTCCTTATTGTCTTAGTCGCGGATTTAATTAAGCATAGTTCGTAAACCTCATTTCTAAGCCGTTCGCGTAAAGCGTTCGGGCTAGAAAAAAGTCCGCTAAAAAGGAAGATGTCTTACTCAGGCTTCGCTGTATTATTTAGTTTCATTGTTGATACTTTATTCGCATTTCTGATTAAATCATCCGGAATATCTATACTACTTGATTTATAAATATCATCATTGAACCAGATATTCCATTTCTTGTTAGATGTGATTGGTATATTACTGGGTTTTACTCCTTTCAAGATTGCAAGTGCAGCATTACCTGCCCACACTCCCTGTTCTTCAGGATTCTTTGTAAATCCCAGCAATGTATATGGCATCATCCAACCATGATTAGTAGTGCTAAGTTTATGTGTATGTTTATGCACAAGTTGCTTTATAGTGACTGAGTCCCAGTCCTGTATGCCTGAGTTGCTTCCTATAATAACAAAATCATACATTTGCCCTGCTATGTAGGCATCTTTCCACTCTGAAGTGGAACTAACAAGGCGGCTTTTCAAGGTAATGTTGTGATCTTTAGAAACCGTACTAAAGCGCTCTAAATTCTTTCTTTCTGTAAGCGTGTCAGCACCTATGTAGAGGGCAGAATTAGCGCCACCCAGAATATCGATAGCCTTGTTTATGAGTAAACCGATGGGGGCCACTTCTACCATCCCGGTAGTGTTTGAATAAGGAAGATCATAATCTCTGAGGTCCCAGTTTATTCCGCAGAAGACGAAGGGTATAGGGGCATCTTTATAATATGACTGAATAACATATTTGGCGGCATTATCATCTGCAGCAATAACGACATCAGGTTTCCACTCTTCAATTATTGTTTTGGCATCAATCGCAGCTTGTTTGATAGATTTATCATCCTTCTGGCGCTTTGTGTCCATATCAAATTGCTTTATTTCGCAAAAACCATTTAATGTCTTCCTTAACCCGTTCTCTACCCCATCAGACCACGCGTAGCCGCTATGGTATGAGGAGATGAAAAGACATTTACTTGCCAGGGCGGGATATGGGGTAATGCTATAAAGAGAAAACAAGATAAGAGAGATGTGACGTATGAAACTACGTTGGCGTGCAGGAATATACTTCATTACTACTTTCCATAAATCACCCATGTAAGTTGAGCGATTTACTATCTCTGCATAGTAAACAATCATCGACTCTAACTTGCGTTTGAGAATATAAATAGTACTTAATATATTTTGCCTCCTATGCATCGGTTTTATCACTCTAGTAGATAACATTGCTGCTCTATGAGATATACGGACCTCTAGTAGAGATTTTATACATCTGATTACACTTATACTTAATCATAGTTCGTGTTTGAGCGGAATTTCAATGACACCAGCAGAGTGAGATGAATAGATATAAATGGAGTTCTAACATAATAAACGACGTGTTGAGATGATCTCACGCAGAAACAATTAAAGAGAATCGAAAACTATATCCAGAGGTAGGGGTTCATTGAGCATGTGATTGCCTTCAGTGGGGTTCTGGCTCGCAATAGATCTGTAAGTGGCACGATTGTGGGCAAAGGTCTGGAATCACAGGCATATTGTGCTAATAATCGGATGCATTCAGCATCCAGTGGTGCGGTGATACAAGCCGAATATAACCTTTTGTAAACATTGGAAATAATGGATATCCTCGCATTCTAGGATATATACTATTTTCACAAAAAGTGAATTACCTGGCAATGACCTGGGTTGAGGGTGAAACATTCGGTTTTACCAGCCGATAATGAAGAGTAAATCTTAATCTAGTTGCTGTATATGCACCACATAATCGCTGTAAATCGTCGCAATATTTAGAATGTTGAGGGAGATATCGTCACTGAACGGAACTCTCTCAATCGGCAATCTATTCGCCTCGTGCCTAATAATGGGTTCTCTAGGCTATGAGTAGAATACTCTCCAGTATTCATCTTGATGTTACTGGTACACGAACCGGTCTGCTTAAGTGCATAGGGGGCGGTTCAGGCTTTATTGATTATTCTTCATATACATGCCACTCCCCGATGGAATATTTACTATTTTACTCTACGATTATTTTGCCATGCCCCTTGTCGCGACGCTTCGCCACGGCTAAGAGCGTATCGATAGCTCTTTCCTCATAGAAAAACAACTAATAAACTTAATCATTGGATTAACTATTAACCGGCCATTACATTCTATTTAGTGTTTGTTGAGCAATATTCAGGTTATCCGATTATCGAAGATGATATTCATGAAATTTAGACCACTATCCATTTAAACAAGAACAACTAGACCGGGAGAACCTAGTAAGAGACCCTGTACAATAGCACGGGAATTCCATGCTGCTTGCTCGTGCTGTACCATCTCTCGTAATGGTATGTCCTTCGCATGTTGATCATAAATCGCTGGTGAAAGCGGCTGGGTTGACGAAAATGGTTTATGTGAAAAGTTCACTAGCTGATGCATTCGGCAACCGTTTCATTGATGTGTGGCTGATCGACCGCGGGCGAGCAGCGTGTAGAATGAGCCAATCGAAGCGTTTCTGCTAAACAGTCTGGCGAAGGATCGCGATTTGGGCTTACTGCATCCATGTATGTAAAAAAGGACCATATCAGATTAAAAAAATGAAAAGGTCCGACCGATATATAAGTAATTTTGTCTACGGCCATCTTCAGCATACCCTCGTGCTAGATAGATCGGCCCAAGGGGTGAGTCGATTGACAGTGTGATACTACCGGCCAGAAGCAGGGAATCGAAACGAATAGCGTTCCGATCATTCCATACGTTACCTGCCTCGAGTGAGAATCCGGCATACACTGGTACTTTAAGCACTGAGCGGGTTTCCCCAAGTTCCCTTAGGTAGATGAAACGCATGAGCCCAGCATAACGGCCAGTCAGTTCAGATATATGGTAGCCAGAGAGGTCAAAAAGTCCGCCGATCGAGAATGCGTTGTCGGCAGGAGAGTCAGTATTTGTCACGCCAGCGAGACCACCCCACAACATGACGGTATTTTTATCCCAGGTACCTGCCCAAAGACTGTTTATATTGAAAGTGTCATAATTAGCGTTTGCCCCAAGTTGCTCTCTACTCGCTTTCCACGACAAAGAGGCCATTAAACCGGAGCGTGGAAAATTGATGCTATCTAATCGGTCGTAATTGAATGTCACATACCAAGCGCCAAGGTTGATGTTTTCTGAGGGAGAAGAGATGCTCCCAATATAAGGTGTCACGTCACCTGATCCTGTATAAGCCCCCACTTCTAGTTGTCCCCATTCACCAAATTGACGTCCAGCCGCAAGAAGATTGCGTGTATAGCTCACGTTCAGATCTGCTACCTGCTGACCAGACTCAAACTCTCGGATATGGGTTTCGTAATAACCGAGTGAGGTTCGAAAATAGTATTTGAGGCGGTTATCAATCGGTTGGTAGAGCTCGGTTGTGATGCGTTGATCGTGGCCTATCTGGATTTCAGAGCGCCATTCACC
>JBNKKI010000145.1:0-59441 GCA_050291745.1 Gammaproteobacteria bacterium
CTGTCCATCTATTCTACTGGGGTTTACATCCAGTATTCGGTTGAGAGCTATTGACGAAGTATCTGGCTGAATAAAATTGACGATTTCATTTTGTTGAACATTAAAACTATTCCAGTCTATGACCAGTTTTGATGTGTTTTGTAATATCCGGGTAAGCTGACTGGATTGATTGATGCTGCCGCTGCCATCAACAATTTGGCCACCCTGCGGGGCTGCCTGCACATTTGAAGTAAACGCAGTTGATAATATAAGCGCCGAAGAGAGAGCTGAAAGTTTAAAACAATTGGCTTTACTCATGAGGAAAATTCCCTTTAGTTCAGTTGTAATTTTAACCTGGAAAAATCAGTTGAGCGTGAAAAAGATGCGTAACAGATTGATGTGCCTGGTAATCTCAAAAACACCGTAGTCAGCTGATTGGTGAAGACTGTGTTTTTGATTTTATCAGGTGCATTAAGGTGTTACGTAGACTTTCATGATTCAACTGATTTTTCCAGGTTTATATGTTCGAGTTGAGCAAATAAAAATATCAACATTCCAATTGAAAAATTTGCAATCAATAAATACAAATTTTGGGATGTTTTACTTATCTCTAAGTCGAAAGCGAACTAACGGACTGAATTAAATTTCAATCATTCCATTGGTTTAATATAAAGAAGACTAAGTGAACACTCAGCTACATTAGAATTGTTTCAAATATTTTACCTTAGAATGTTTTCTAAAATCAATTGCATAGTAAATACCTCTTTTTCCAGTCAGACAGAAAAAATGAAATAAAATTAATCCATATTTATCGGTTTTTTCCACTGTATCCCGATGAAGCGACAGATACTAGTCAGTGTTTTTCGAGAGCCTATGTCTCAAGGAAACTGGTAGCGGATTAGGAAATCCCGGATTCGTCACAAAGATTGCAGCAATACTAAGAACACTTTAACACCGTCTAAAATCAATCTGAATTAATCAGAGTTTTCTTAGAAAATCGGGGATCATAATCAGCTCCTGAGTTGCATCACCAATATAACTGCCCTGTGATCGTGTAATACCGAGTGATTTAACAATTTCAAAAACTTCTTTACTGGAGACAAACTCCGCAGTTGTCGTCTGGATACCAAGATCATGAGCCATTTCTTCAATTGCTCGTACCGCTACCAGGCTGGAAGCATCGGTGGGCATAGGTTCAATAAGTGCTCCATCCAGTTTTAAGTTATCAACTTTGAGTTTTACCAGATGCTGAAGATTAGAATACCCTGTTCCATAATCGTCAATGGCTATTTTGCAGCCACAAAATTTAACTCTTTTTATAAAAGATTGTAAAATTGAATAATTCTTTATTCCTTCACTCTCAAGAATTTCCAGAGTTAAGCGTTTGGCCGCTTCAGGGTATTCTCTTAATATAAAAATAATATAATCGCTAACTTCTTCATCTTCGATATCATCAATTGAAATGTTAATAGAGAATTTAACCTGATTGTCGGCGAATTTATGCATACATTTATCGAACATGATTCGCGTAAGATAGCCATATAAGCGACTTTCTTTGGCGATATGTAAAAAATCATTGGGGTAATAAAGCTTCCCATTTTTATCACGCAACCTGATCAGACATTCATAACCATAAATACTCAAATCAGCATTGTTCATAATTGGCATATAGTGTGGTTCAATTAAATCCTGTTCTATCGCTTCGCGGATAAAGTGCATCATAGATAGATTCAATTTAACTTCCTGTGCCAACGATTTATTACTCTCATACAACATGTATTTATTACGTGTTTTCTTTACCTTCCGTAGCGCTATATCGGCTTTTTCCAATAATGGTAAAACACTCGAAATACCAATAGAAATCTGTATACCTAATTTAATATCCTGATATGAAAATTCAGTTGTTTCAATTTGCTCGATAAAGCTATTTGCCAGTTCAATTAATCTACTGGGCTTTCTGGTCTTTACTAGTACACTAAATTCGTCAGCGCCTACTCTATAAATATCATGTACGACTGATAGCTCAAGAAATTTAAGCATTATTCCGGATAAAAATTTAAGATACTCGTCACCTACTTTACGCCCGTAAAAATCATTAATGTTATTAAAGCCATCTACATTGATTAGTAAAATGGCACAATTCTCAATAATTTCGCTTTCCTCCTGCTCAAATGCAAAGAGATTTTTTTGCCCGGTAAGACGATCAGTAGTTGCACGCTGTTTGAGTTGTCTGGTTAATCTGATTTGATTCTTACGTGCTTTTTCCAGGTCGAAAAACAGGTAGATAATAAATAGAATGGATAATATAAATATAACGGAAATAAAATTAGACAGGTTACGTAATTTTTCTGCTTCAGCAGTACTGATTTTGATAAAACTTTCCTGAGTCTTATGAAGTATATCTCGCATAGGGTTATGAATAATCTCTTCAAATACATCGAGATACATGGGTAAATAGCGCTGCATAACTTTCGCATGTGATATAAATACCTGATTAAACCGGTTCAATTGCGGATTTTCAAAATTTCTGGATTCGAGAGAATCGATACTTTCATTAATCCCCTCTAATAAATCAGCATCCATAGAATTTCGAGCTTGAAAAATGGAAAAGGTAATTTTTGAAATTTCTAATAAATAGTCCTTATCCTCAAACCCAAAACGTTGTAAATAACGGGCAGATATACTGGGAACATGTGTGGCGGAATTCTTAATCAGTGAATTTAGAGTCGCAAATTTGAAAATTGAATTTTCTTTTTCGCTTAGGGCTAAATCAAATGAATTCAAACTATCTTTAATTGTTCGAAAATTTTTATTATTAAAAAGAGGGTTTTTCCTGGTGTTATTTAGATCATTACGCAACTGTTGAAGTTGCTCATTTATTTTGTCATAAGACATATAAAGCCGATAAGCGGAGATCAATGCTTCGACATTTATCTTTTCATTATGAAGTTCAAGGTTATTTAAGCTGTGTAAGACTTCTGCATGAGAAGTTAACAGGCTCTCATTTGATTCATTAACATAGAAAAAAATTCCAGCGATAGATACAGCAAAAGCAACAGTAAAATATAATTTAATTTCAAAACGAGTCATTGTTGAAGTATGTCAGGTTTCTTACCGGTTAAGGTATAGAGAAACTTTTCAATCAATATTTTTTCCGAAGATGTTAACTTAAAGCCGAGATTATGGTAAGCCATGATATCCAGAACATCAGATAGGTATTGTTCACTTCCATCATGTAAATATGGGGATGTTAATTCAATATTTCTCAATCCGGGAACTTTAAATCTATTCTTATCGAAGGGGTCTTTACTAAGCTCATATCTATCACCGACTAAATCCCGGCCAATAGGGTTCACTGCCCCCAGATATTGATATGAATTACCACCTACATTAATTCCATTATGACAGGAGATACAGCCTAAAGATTTGAACAGGATATAGCCTGATTTTTCATCTTCAGATAATTGGCTCTCACCCCTTAAATACTGATCAAATTTACTATCAGGGGTAAACAATGCTTTCTCAAATTCTGCGATAGCATCTACTACCTGATCAAAATTTATCAGGTTTGTCGCATAAACTACTTTAAATAATTTTTTGTATTGCTTATCTGAATTGAGAAATTGTTCAATTTTAGCAGGAGACATATCCATTTCCAGCGTACTATGTAATGGTCCCTTTGCCTGTTCGATCAGATCAGGGGCTCGTCCATTCCAGAATTGTCGGAAATTAAAAAAAGAGTTATAAACTGTAGGTGCATTTAATGAACCCTTTCGAGCATATACACCTGTTGAAACTGAACGGGGGTCTGCACCACCACCTGAATCAAAATTGTGACAGGAATGACAGGAAATAATCCCATCTCTGGATAAACCAGTTTCGGAAAAGAGTTTTCTTCCTAATAATGCTTTTTGCTGATCATATTCTACCTGTTGAGGAATGGGAACAATCGGTTCAAAAGCAAATACAGGTGAATTAATCAATAAAACTACAATAAGTATGTTGATAATAATACTACTGATATTGATATATAAAAGCCTCATAAATTCTCAGGTAAACAGCCTGTAGATATAATCAAATTTCGTTTATTATAAGGGAAACTGAAATAGAACATATCTTCAATTAGGCGGATATAATGTGAGTTTCAACACATTTTTAGCGAAAAATACTACTGATTTAAACAAAGCTACCTCAGATCATTTCATTATTCTATTTATGAAGGCTTAAAATGCCCCGTGTTCGACACGAAGACCCCAGCGCAATAGAGCACTATCATTCCTTGCTACGAAACATATTAGAGCATTTCTTTTAACGGATAAGTCAAGTGTAAGCCAGTCGCTAATATCTCCACCTGACATCAAGCTGACTTATTCACGGGCGTTACAACGAAGAAATACGCCGCCCCTAAAACCTGCAATTGAGTTCGTAGCGGGATGCACCGATTGGGTGATTTTTCCAGGATTATACAGATCAACTGTCATGGCTTATGAAACAGTGGGTTAACTTCTATTGCGAGCGGTCAACTGCGGAATCCAGGTTCAAATATTGCCAAAAAACTAACTCTCTTTAAATTTTGAACTTTTGTATTTAAATTCCAACTAAGCCTGTCTGTTAGATAGTTTTGAATTGATTTTTCATGTTATAGTCACAATTCTTAAACATGTTATTCAATAAACATTTTTTCAATTTATTAAAGACATTTTGTACAAACAAAATACCTTATTTAGTGTTACTCATATAATCAGACAATATAGTTGGGTAAGTCCAATCATTGTCTTTTTAATGCTATGGGCTTCAATGGTCTTTGCACTGCATACTCATCATCACCATGATGAGATATCAGACCATGATAGTGAATGCCAGATTTGTTATTATGCTTCTCTTAACAATTCTGTCGTACCTGAAACATTTTATTCGTCGAATCCAGTTGTGATACTTAGTTCGGTTACAGAAATACTGACCGAAACTGTTTTAATCATTGCTCAAATACGAACCCAGGAAGCTCGAGCGCCTCCATTTATTTCCTGATATTTATTAAACTTTCTAAAATTTATTAATTACGGTAATCCCAACATTATTAACAAGGTATGGGACCGTTTGTATTGGGAGATACAAAATGCATTATTCCAGAATTACTTTATTACTTTTGATGACCTGTGCTTCAGCAACTTCAGTTCTAGCAGAAGAGCATCGTCAGCATGGTGCTCATGAACATGGTGGCGGACAACTGAATGTTGCAGTAGAAAAAAATCAATTAATGATCAATTTATCTTTACCAGCTATGAATGTGGTTGGCTTTGAGCATGCAGCAGGAAATAAAACAGAACGAGAACTGATTTCTCGAGCAGTTCAAACTCTGAAAGACGGAATAACACTATTCTCACCAGATTCTACAGCTCAATGTAAACAGATTAGTTCAAACGTTGAATCGGCTTTACTGGAAGATGAAGGTACTGATGAACATGAGCATCAACATGAACATGAACACGATGGAGAACATGCTGATTTTGATGTGGATTATGAATTTAACTGCGCAAATCCTGCACAGTTAACTACCATATCTCTATCCCTGTTTAAACGTTTTAAGGGCACTCAACATTTACGGGCACAGGTGATAACACCCACCAGGCAAGGTGCTGCTGAGCTAACAGCGAGTAACAATATTCTTAAACTGAAGTAAAAAATTAATGGGGCTGTTTATTGAGCAGCCCTATTAACAATGGAGTATTTAAATGACCTTACAGTCAGATGCGATCAATATCCGGAGCTTGATTTTTCGATGGCGTAAAGGTGAGCAGGATATCCTTGATTTACCTGAGCTACGCATTCAACGAGGTGAGCGTGTTTTTATAAAAGGTTCGAGTGGTAGCGGTAAAAGCACCCTGCTAAGTCTGATTGGCGGGGTGCTGTTACCTTTGCAGGGGGAAATTAATGTACTTGGCCAGCATATAAACAGTCTGAATGGCGCAAAACGAGATAAATTTCGAGCCGAGCATATTGGGTTTATCTTTCAAATGTTCAATCTAATTCCCTATCTGTCTGTTCAGGATAATGTGCTTTTACCCTGCCATTTTTCACAAAAACGTAGAAATAATATTGAAAAAAACGATGGAAATCTCAATCATGAGGCAGAGAGATTATTAAGACATCTTGACCTGCCTTCCGAAATCTTAACACGGTCAGTAACTGAATTGAGTGTTGGACAACAACAACGGGTAGCGGCAGCAAGAGCATTGATTGGAGGGCCTGAACTGGTTATAGCTGATGAACCAACATCTGCACTTGATGCTGATAGTCGAAGTATGTTTTTGAATTTACTTATTAAAGAGTGTGAAGAGCAAAACACAACTCTGGTATTTGTCAGTCATGATTCATCACTGGAAACACAGTTTAATCGAAGTTTGTCCCTCGCTGATATCAATCAGGCTTCGAAGGGAGAATAAATATCATGTATATATTAACTCTAGCTTTAAAAAGTATTCTAAATAGAAAATTTACTATAGCACTGACTATTTTCTCTATCGCCTTAAGCATTTTGCTACTTTTGGGAGTGGAACGCTTGCGCAATGATGCACGGGAAAGTTTTTCTAACACCATATCAGGAACAGACCTGATTGTCGGTGCACGTAGTAGCCCTGTACAATTACTTCTGTACTCAGTGTTTCGGATTGGTAATCCCACCAATAATGTTTCCTGGCAAAGTTATCAGGATATTAAAAATCAGAAACTGGTGTCCTGGGCTGTGCCACTCTCTTTAGGTGATTCTCACCATGGATTTCGTGTATTGGGGACCACTGCTGATTATTTCAAACACTATCATTACGGCGGTGATCAAAGCCTCAAGTTATCAGATGGCGTCATTTTTAATGACCTCTATGATGCAGTGATTGGTGCAGATGTTGCCAGAGAACTTAACTATAGCCTGGGTAGTGAAATAGTCTTAGCTCACGGTACTGGAGAGGTAAGTTTCGTCCAGCATAATGATAAACCATTTCGTATTGTGGGCATCCTGAGTAAAACGGGTACCCCGGTAGATAGAACCATACATGTCAGCCTCCAGGCAATTGAAGCTATTCATGCTGGTTGGGATAATGGTGCGCCTAAACCAGGACAGCATATCAGTGCTGAAAAGGCCCGGCACATGGCATTACAACCAAAGACTATTACCGCTGCTTTAATTGGTTTGAAATCCAGAATTGCTGCTTTTCGTGTCCAGCGATTTATCAATGAATACCCTGAAGAACCTTTAATGGCTGCTTTACCAGGGGTAGCTCTACAGGAACTGTGGGATACGATGGCTCTAGCCCAGAAAGCCTTACTGGCAATTTCAGTGCTTGTTGTACTGGTAGGTATAACCGGTATGGCAACTGCCATACTCACCAGCTTAAACGAACGTCGTCGAGAAATGGCTGTATTGCGGTCAGTAGGTGCTCGACCCTGGCATATATTCGTATTATTCGTGGGTGAAGCTGGCGCTATTATGCTAATTGCTTCAGCACTTGGTGTTGCTGCGTTATATGCAATTCAATTAATTGCTCAACCGATTATTCAAGCGCAACTGGGTTTGTTTTTACCTGCCCACCCTCCTTCTATGCATGAAATTTTGCTGCTTGTTGCGGCTATCAGTGCCGGTTTACTGGTCGGATTGATTCCTGCCTATCGAGCATATAGATATTCACTAGCCGATGGCATGACCATTCGGATTTAATTCGGAGATATAACATGTTGAAAAGAAATGTACTCATTTTAATACAGATAGTCCTGTTACTAGCGGGAGTCATGACTAGCTCAGTTGAAGCCTCAGAAAAAATACAGGAATTAGACTGGTCTGATCTGATTCCAAAAGGCTATGACCCGGATAAACGCTTTGAAGAGTATCAGAGTAAATATAATATCGATGAATTATCGGATGATGATCCTAAAGTAAAAGCGATGATGACAGAGCTGGAAGCGATGTTGAAAGCATCCCCGCTTAATACAGAATTGAATGGTAAATTAATTAAATTACCAGGTTATGTATTACCAGTTGAAACAGATGGAAAGAAATCTACTGAATTTTTACTGGTTCCCTACTTTGGCGCCTGTATACATGTACCACCACCGCCAGCAAATCAAACTGTTTATGTTAAAACCCGTGATAAAGACGGTGCTACTATCCGTAAACTATATGATGTAGTCTGGGTAAGTGGAATTATTCAAGCTGAGAAAGTACAGACTGATCTAGCTGAAACTGGATATCTGATAGATGCAGTTAAAGTAGAGCCTTATGAATAAGTTGTCATTCATTTGAACCATGGATTCTATCCATGATTTACAGTAACAGGATTTCTTAATCCTAGAAAAATCAGTTGAGCGTGAAAAAGATGCGTAACAGATTGATGTGCCTGGTCTAAGCCAGGGATGGCTGTCGTTAGAGCAATGCAGGCGCAATTGCCGGCAAATCAAAAACACCGTAGTCAGCTGATTGGTGAAGACTGTGTTTTTGATTTTATCAGCTGCATTAAGGTGTTACGTAGACTTTCATGATTCAACTGATTTTTCTAGGTTAATCAGTTTACAAAGAACCACATGCTCTATGCAGACGCAGTGTCGCTAAAGCAGCATCATAGATAGCATTAGCATAATTATTCTGACTGCTGCTGCGTAATGTTTCTGCATCAAGTACTTCGGTGTTTGTTGATAAACCACTTTCATAACGATCACGATTTACTTTAAGATTTTCTTCTGCCTGATCTATTGCTTTTTTAGAGACCTGAATACGCTTTTCTGTTTCCTGTACATCCAGCCAGTATTGCCTTACCTGCAATGCAATTAAAGAACGTAGATCATCATATTGTTCCTGTATCGCTGCTGCCTGACTTTCATTCGCTGAAGATTTGTGCCGGATAGAGCCACCATCAAATAAATTCCATTGCAAGCCAAGATTAACTACCCACTGACCTTCATGAACCTGATACTGATTTTCCTTATAATCATAACCTCCGCTTAAGGATACCTGCGGACCTGTTTCTGCGCGAATACTACTTGCCTGTAATCGTAAAGCGCGAATCTGATATTGTAATGCTATTAATTCCTGGCGTTGGATGAGAGCTTTTTCAGTCAGTACTTTGAGAGGCTCATTGATTTCCTCTGGAGATAGTTCAACCAGTTCAACCGGCGCTTCCATAGATCTTCCCAGCAATCTGTTGTAAGTTGAGCGGGATAGGTCGAGATTATTTTCAGCCTTGATGGCCTGTTGTTGTGCTTCAGCCAGGGCTACCTGTGCCGTCAACAGATCATTCCTGGAAACCAGATCCTGTTTATACATATTCTCAACATCATGAGCATGTGCATCAAGACTTTCGACATGTGTATTCGCCACTTGCAGGGCTTTTTTTGCTCGCAGTACGCCAACATAGGATTCTGCTACTTTTAATTTTAAACTTTGTATCTCTACCCATTCCTGCGTACGAGTTGCCTGAAAGCTAGCATTTGCAGCATCAATACCATGACTGATTTTTCCGCTGCTATAAAGTGGCAGTGTAGTCATTGCTGAAAATGATAATGACTTATCCTCGCCGACGGTTATTTCACCAGAGCCCATTTTAGATGCTGGTGCATTATCCAGCATTGTGTATGCTGTTTTAACTGATATACCCGGCAGTCTGGCGGTTTTAGCAGCCTCCAGATTCTGTACAGAAGCAGCAGTATTTTGTTGTACAGATTTCAGACTGTGGCTAGCCTGAAGCGCTATTTCCCAGGATTGTTGAAGCGTTTCTGCCTGGGCTGATGGTAATAACAAAACTGTAAACATTAAGGTGACTACTGTTTGCCTTGTTAGAGCTATCTTCATTTTGTTTTCTCTCAAATATCCCGGAAGGTTTAGTCTTAACGAACCCATAAGCTTTTTAATCCGTGCTGACGTAGATTTTCTAATCGTAAAAGCCCGTTTTCTATTAATGAGTACACGGCTGGAACAACAATCAACGTCAATAAAGTAGAACTCAACATACCACCGATTACTGCCACAGCCAGAGGTCGATTGGTATCAGAGCCTGCGCCTGTTGCAATTGCTGCCGGCAACATTGAAATAATGATTGTCAGAGAAGTCATCAATACCGGACGCATGCGAATTGGACAGGCTTCCAGCAGGGCTTCATTAATGCTTTTCCCCTGTCTCCTAAGTTGATTAGTTAAATCGATAAGAAGAATTGAATTTTTAGCGACTAGTCCTACCAGTAATACCATCCCGATCATTGAATAGATATTCAGTGAGTCTCCACCTAACCACAATCCAAAAATTGCACCAATAACTGCCAGCGGCTGTGCAGTCATGACAATAAAAGGTTGTATGAAGGAGTTGAACTGACTGGCA
This sequence comes from Gammaproteobacteria bacterium, assembly GCA_050291745.1. Classification (GTDB taxonomy): domain Bacteria; phylum Pseudomonadota; class Gammaproteobacteria; genus JACNJF01. Next base: position 10,334 of record JBNKKI010000145.1, read on the forward strand.
AGTGTCATGTATACCAGTATCAATCCAGTTGCAAATGCAAACATGATATAGCCTACTGTTTTGCTAAATTCTTTAGCGCGGCCAATCATTTCAACCTGATATCCGGTGGGTAGAATATCCTTCGCATGTTGCAATACAATTTCAGCAGCATCCCCTTCTGGAATTGTCGGCGTTGCGAAAAAAGTTGCAGCATATTGCAACTTATAGCGACCAATTGTAGCTGCTCCAAGTTTTGTTTCCAGAGTCGCAATACTATCCAGTCTAACCAGATCGCCACTACGGTTACGTAAAAAGATACGATACAGATCATCCGGATTTTTTAGCATAGATGAAGCCTGTAAACGAATATTGTAACGTTCTCCATCACCCGGATCATCATTGTATTTCGCAACATTCAGCCCACCGACCAGTACTCTTAAAGTATTGCCTATAGTGACAGTATCCAGACCAAGGTCGCGTGCTTTCTCTCTATCAAGTTTCAGTACGACCTGAGGCATGTCCAGTTGCAAATCAGTATCGAGAGTACCAATTTCAGGGATTACCTGAAGTCGTTTGATCAATTCTGAGGAGAGTTCTGCTACTTTATTCAGATTGGGACCTTTGAGGACAAATTGCAGAGGTTCACCACGTTGACCACCAACTAGCGGGACAGGTGCTGCAAAGGCCTTGATGCCGGGAATGCTGGTTAACTCATCACGAACGGTTTCCAGAATAACTTTTTGATGTAAACTTCGTTGTTCACGAGGTTGCAGGCTGACGTAAATTTCCCCCTGATTTACCTGACCTCGATCACCAGTTCCAATCGTACTAAAAAGACCATAGATTTCATCGTGCTTTTTAAGTACTTCTTCAACCTTATGCAAACGTTCAATGGTGTAATCTATACTGGAACCGAGTGGTGTTTTTATCGATACAATAAAACGACCTTCATCTTCATCAGGCATAAAACCTTTACCCAGTTGTCCCATAAACCAGCCACTGCTATACACAATGGCAGCAGCGATGATAATGATTAACAGGCGCTGGTTTAGTGAAAATGACAGCATTGAACGGTATCCACTTTCCAGCCCTTTAAATCCTGATTCCATGAACTGATAAATGGCACCATGTTTTTTTACAATGCGTAAATAACGTGCACATAGCATAGGGGTCAAGGTCAATGAAACAAACAGAGAAATAATAACCCCGAGCACGACAACAACAGCAAATGAACCGATAAAACGACCGATAATTCCTTCCATAAATACCACGGCACCAAACAATGATACGAGCGTTAGTGTCGATGCAAGTACTGCAAACATAACCTGATTCGTACCACTTTCTGCCATTTCATCATGCGGGGCATCAGGATCTTCCTCCATATGCCGAAATATATTTTCCAGTACTACGATTGCATCATCCACCACTACACCGATGAGTAGTAATAGACCTAGTAGTGTCATCGTATTGAAGGTGAATCCAGCAAAATATATACCGGCTATTGCACCTAATAAAGAGACTGGAATTGCCGTAGCTACAATCAAAGTAGATCGCATATTACGCAGGAATAACCAAACAATCAGAGCAGCCAGCAAGGTACCTTCAATCAGATGGCTTTGCAGACCTTCTACGATACCAATAATAAGCCCGGCATCATCTACCACTGTTTTAAGTGTCATAGAAGGTGGTAATTGTGGAATAATCTCAGTATTCAGCCGATTTTTTGCTTCATCAATCAGGGCAACAGTATTACTACCGGATATTTTGAGTAGTCCCAGACCAACAGCCGGTTTACCATTGAAACTGGCATATCGACGGAAGTCCTCCAGTCCATCTTCAATAACTGCTACATCGCTAAGACGAACGGGCAGTTGATCACGATAGGCAATTATCAGCTGTCCCAGTTTAGTTACATCGTGATATTCAAGATCAAGTTTTAACTGACGTTCCTTCCTGATGCCGGTAATGAAACCACCCGGTAATTTAATATGTTCCATACCAAAGGCCTGTATAAGCTGATCAACACCGATACCCTGAGTCGCCAGCTTATCAATATCCAGATTAACTCGAATAGTGCGTTGACGCTCACCGGCTATCAGAACATCACCTACACCACTAATGGTTTCAAGTCGTTTTTTAATAATATTTTTTGCATATACATTGAGTTGTTGTAATGTATTATTACCCTGCAAAGCCAGCCACATAACAGGTTGCGAACCAGCCTGAACCTTTTTTAGTACAGGCGTTTCTGCATCATCGGGTAATAATTGCAAAACTTCATTCAGTTTGGCCTGCATTTCATTAAATGCCGTATCAATATTTTTAGATAATTCAAATTGAATGATAACAACCGAGACACCAGCTAATGATGAAGACTGAATACTCTCTATGCCAGAGACACTATTTACTGCAGATTCAATAATATTAGTAACGGATGCATCAATAATATCGGGATCAGCTCCTGGTAAAATAGTTGCAACTGATAATAATGGGAAATCAATATCCGGTAGACGATCAACACCGATTCGCTGGTAACTGATAAGACCAAATAACACCAGTACCAGACTAAGCATCCAGGTCAGCACATGCTGACGGATAGAAATTTTAGCCAGATTCATTGTGCATCACCTTTTGATCCAGCTGTTATTTTGACACTGGCTCCTTCTGTAAGATAGGCTGCACCATCCAGAGCAAGTTGATCACCAGCCTGAACGCCGGAAATTATTTCAATATTACCATCTTTACGTAGCCCGGTAGTTACTGGAGTCTGTATAGCCTTATCCTGCTCTATTTTGTAAACAACCAGTCCGGAAGGACGACGAATGATACTACCCTCTTTCACGACCACAGCATTTTCATGCGTTTGGGTTCTTACTTCTCCTCTCACACTGGCTCCCGGTTCCCAGCCACCCGGGTTAGCCAGATCAATAATTATCTTTAAGGCGAGGTTTGAAGGCGATATCTCGGGGCTTATTTCAGTGACTTGACTCTCAACCTGATTTTCCGGCACGACTGGCGATGTTAATCGAACAGTCTGTCCGACTTTAATCTGTGAACTTAACGCCTCAGGATAGGAAAGATGAGCTTGCAGGGTCTTTAGCATGGTAATCTGAAATACAGGTGTTCCTTTCTGGATATAATCTCCTACTGAAATTTTACGTTGATTAACTCGTCCGCTTACAGGACTGATAATTCGAGTTTTAATGACATTTCGCTCTGCCTGCTGCAAACGAACCCTGGCACCCACCATTTGAGCCTGGAGTGATCCGAGTTGAGCTGTAGCATCATCCAGTGCTGACAGATTAGCTGACTTTTGTTGAACCAGTTTCTGAAAACGTGTTACCTGTAACTGTTGGGCTTTAATTAATGACTCAAGACGTACAATATCAGCACTGGCAAGTTCCCTGGCCAGCTTATAATCTGCTGCATCAATTTCAGCAAGTAACTGGCCAACGACGACTTCCTGACCGACATCAAAGTTGACCGAAACAACTCTTCCACCGACTTCTGCTGCAATCAGAGGAGATGATTTGGCCAGTAACTTTCCCTGAGATACCTGCCAGACTTCAAGATTCTCTGTACCTGCAGTTGTTACTGTTATTGGGATGCTTTTCTGTTCAGCTGCAGGTGCAGCAGCCAATAATGCTGTGCTTAAAATTGATAGCGTAAAGATTAAACCGACAGGAATAAGGCTAATTCGTTTTTTCATTATTACTCTCCGAAGTAACTGGACAGAAGTTGGTAGACCTGACTGGAAATATAATCAGGGTCTTTATGGTCAGGCTGACTGCCTGGTAGATATTTTGAAAGAGGATTCATTTCGTATGGTTTGTGAATCATACCAATAATCATAACTGCGAGTAGATGGGCATCAGCTTCCGGTTTAAGTTCTTTAATCAGTGCCATCAAACCACTAAATAAAGGACTGAATAAATCCTGCGCCAGATATCGAAGACGATCTTCATCTTCATTCAGGAGTTCCCATTGCATCAGTCGTCTGAATTCTGCATCCTGGCTCATTTGCCTGCTTAATTCACTGATAAAGTTTTGTAGTCGCACCAAAGGTGACTCAGACAGTTTTAATGCGGGATTAAGAAATTCGGATTTAGTAGCAAAGTTGTGTGCAATAGCTGCTTCATAAAGCGATTTTTTATCCGGAAAGTGATTGTACAAAGCTGGGGCACTTATTTTGACGGCATCAGCAATATTGCGCATTGATACACCATTGTAGCCCTGTTCTGAAAATAAAATTATGGCAACTTTCAGAATATTAGTTTTAGTATCGGACAAAAGATTCTCCCGTGTGTTAATTAACGTTCGTTAATAAGATTGAAATTATGCATTTTGAAAATTTTATGTCAATAAATTTGTAGGAGGTATCTCAACAAAATTAGTGTTGGAAATGTCGCTTAACTTACAAGTGCATGTCTTTAGTTGTATCGGAAATCACAAAGTTGATGATTAAATAAAATTTGAGATAGCTGTGATTTAACCTGGATTCCGCAGTTAACCGCTCGCAATAGAGGTTAACCCACTGTTTCATCAACTATGACAGTTGATGTGTATAATCACCCAATCGGTGCATCCCGCTACGAACTGAATTGCAGGTTTGAGGCAGCGTACCTCTTCGTTGTAACGCCTTGCAATAGCAAGCTATTGCGCGTCCTTACGACTTGATCTACACCGCCTTAAACGCACAATCAACTCGTCCAGCTGCGGATTCCAGGTTGAAGTTAAGTATCCGTAAATGCTGACCTTAAGAGGTAGCTGATCAATTCATGATGAATGGTATGAATATTGCTGAATATATTAATCAATACATATATTTAATATTTATCAGGTAGAATTTATGCCCCCACTGAAATTAAAAGTCTTATCCGGGAAATCTGTATTCCAGGCTGAATCTTTACTGAATAGAGAATCTTAAGGTAAAGCCAGAATGATCGATAACATACTTACAGCTCTTCTATTTGATGAACAGGAAATAAATTTCTACAAACAGTTTTTATTATCAGCTGGACAGGACTATATCAATGCCAGAGTGTAGAAATATCAATCTTTGGGGGTTAAAAAAAGACATCAGTATTAAACACTTACTGTTATTACTTCAGCAGGATATGGGGCAAGATGGCTTTACGCTGAAGAGTGTAGATAAACTGGATGACCATTCAATTCGCCTTGGTTCTGAACAAACACAGGCAACTGCTTACCTGTATACCTATGGACAGAGAAATGATCGATATGGGCTGGATCTTGAATATCCAGTTAATTCAGAGCAAAATATCAATGAGCAGGAATATTGTTATGAAGATCTGCGTTATGACTGGCTACTAGAAATATTGAAACAGCACCTGCAGTGGTATGACAGAGAAACACATGAATAACAATCATCTACGCATAGCTGTTGCCACTAAAGATGGTGTTGCTATAAATGAGCACTTTGGCCATGCGAAGGTTTTTTACATTTATGATGTGACAGCAGATAAGGTCAGTTACGTCGAAATACGCAATGTACCCCATTATTGCTTAGGAAATCATGCAGACAGAAAAGCCATGCCGGATATTCTTGAAACCATAGCGGATTGTATGGCTGTTTTTGTAGCAAAAATTGGTGATGGCCCGACAGAAAAACTTAATGCACGTGGAATAGAAGCTGTTACTCAATACACCTGGGAAGAAATAATCCCTTCATTAGCTGACTTTGCCTGTAAATACCAAAAGGTTAAAACATTGGATAAATCTACTTTAATAACTCGTTATTTCATCTCTTACAGCGGTATTACCCTGCCATTAAAACTGGTTAATGAAATAAAAGACGATGTAGAAAAACGCATTAGCTATTTTATTGCTTATTACAGTAATAACCTTCTTCTTAAAATAGAGAAAATGGTATACGGAGAAATTGAATTCACCCATGATTATTCTTATGACGATTGCGGCAAGATATCCAGAGCCATTATTACTGAAGAAGATGAAGAACCCAGAACGATGATCTTTGATGAACAGGGTCAGAGCACTGAAATATGATTATGGATGCAATTATTTCACAGATGCAAAGGCGTATAAGATCTCTAAGTCGACATGAATTTGTGAAAAAACTCAGAACTCTCAACTGCGGATTCAAAGATGATTAAGTTTTACATGACTCCCGGTAGTTGCAGTACGGGTATACATATTCTATTGGAAGAATGCGAAGCTTTGTTCGAAGTTACAATTGTAAATCTACTGAAAGGTGATCACAATCGGCCAGAGTTTCTGGCTATCAATTCTAAAGCGACCATTCCAGCTCTTCAGCGCGAGGATGGCTCAACCCTGACTGATTTTCAATCTATAGCCTGGTGGTTGGCATATCACTTTCCTCAGGCAGATTTACTTCCAGATGATCTGGAACAACAGTTAAAAATTATTGAAGCGATGAATTACGCTATTGCCACAATACATATGCAGGGTTTTGCTCGTATATTCACAACAAATAAGTTCACTCCAAATGAATCAGATCATGAATTGGTTAAGCAACAGGGTAAGGATATCATTAATCGGGGCTTCGCCGTGTTTGATAAAATGATTTCTGATCAGGGGTATATCACGGATAAATTTTCCATTGCCGATGCAGCTTTGTTTTATGTCGAATTCTGGGCCGATAAAACAGGTCTAAAATTACCAGATAATTGTCTACGACATTATCAACTAATGTTACAGCGCCCTGCGGTCAGGCAGGTTTTGGCAGAAGAAGGTTACCATCCTCACCAGCAGGCTCAACTATGACAAAAATAGGAATTTTTTTTGGTACTGACTCTGGAACCACTCGATTGATCGCAAAGAAAATTGCACGAAATCTTAAAAATCGTTTAGGTGATGATGCAGTAGATAAACCATTAAATGTAAATCGCATCTCCTCTGAAGATTTGATGTGCTTTGACTCACTTATTCTGGGTACACCAACTTACGGTGAAGGTGTGTTACCAGGTCTCGACAGTAAAAATACAGCAGAAAGCTGGCTAGAATTTCTACCCAAATTGAAGGACATTGATTTTTCGACAAAGAGGATTGCACTTTATGGTCTTGGTGATCAGGAATTATATCCTGCACATTTTCTGGATGCTATGATGGATTTGTATGATTTTTTTAAAAAGGCTGGCGCTCAGATAGTGGGGTTCTCCTCTACCGATGGATTTGAATTTACTCACTCACGTGCCGTGCTTGATGGACAATTTGTCGGTCTGGCACTGGATCAACATTTGCAGCATGTATTAACTGATCAACGTATTGATAAGTGGCTGGATCAAACCCTGCCCTTGCTTGTTTAAGCAGAAAAATCAAATTAATTCTAGAGTATTTTAGTTCGAGATATAAATTGTTCTGAAAGTTAGCAGGCAACTTTCAACCTAGAAAATTGTGTCAATCATTATGATAATAATTATTACATTGAAAACTGATAAACAGTTTCGCAATTGAATCAATCGTGTTTTTTTAACAAAGTCGTTACCCTGTTTCTCCCTTCATTTTTCGATTGATAGAGAGCATTATCAACTCGTTTTACAATTTCACTTTCATTGTCTGTTTTATCAGATATTGTCACACCAAAACTTGCAGTCACATGTTGTGCAATATTAAATAGATGAATTTCAATTTTGTGACGAAGATTATCTGCAATTTTCTGAACTATATGCAGTTTCGTATCCGGTAACAGAATCATAAACTCTTCCCCACCCCAACGTGCAAGTATATCTGTTTTTCGGATTGAATCCCTGGCAAGACCTGCAACATCTTTAAGTACAAAATCGCCAACATCATGGCCAAAAGTATCATTAATAATTTTAAAATTATCCAGATCAAACATAATGAGCCCTAATTGAGTCGGTTTAGAAAGCGCTATTTCTAACTGGAATATCAATTCATTATCAAACTTTAGTCGATTGTAGGCTTCAGTTAATGGATCTGTTATTGCCTGCTGAGTCAATCGACGCTCATTGATAATGTGATGTGTTATATCCCGTTGCGACTCTATAATCTGTACAATTTCTCCGTTTTCATCGAATACAGGACGAGACATCAACTCAACATATATCTCATTTCCATCCTTTACAAAATGTCGATGTACAACTTTGGCACTTTTTTTGTGATGAATAATTTCCTGTATCGGACAGGGGTCATCACTACCTGTACAGGGGCTATTCTGATGGTGAGAAAATTGATAGCAGGTGGTACCCTCGACAATAGGGTTTCCATTGTTATACAGGGCTTTTGCAGATTTATTAGCCAGTAAAATATTGTAATTTTTAATATCGATGACAACCGTAGGATCAGGCAGGGTTTCCAGCAAATTATTAACATATTTTCTGGATTTTTTTAATTCTTCTTCAGTTTCCTTAATATGAGTTATATCGTTCACATAACCATAATAGTGTGTAATATTATCCTGGTTGTCACGAATTGCGGTTGAAAAATGTCGTAACCAAACTCGCTTCCCTTTTGAATCAACAACCTGATAAGACCTTAATTCAAATGATTTTAAATTCTGTTGTCTGGCTTTAGATAAGTCATCAGCAATTTGTGAAAGGTATTCTGGTGCTACAATTGATGAATAACTAAGATCATTATCAATAAAACTTGAAGGTGAATATCCAAGAACTGATTTTATATTGTCTGAGACATAATCCACCGGCCAGCCAAACTGGTCTCGCCAGTTAAAAACGATGGTTGGACCATTAATAAAAAGGTCTCTTTCATTTTTAACTATTCTATTTAAGTGTGCAATTTGCTTCTCACTATCCTTTCGACGAATAGAATTTTTAAAGATATACCAGAGAAAAAAAGAACCAACAAGGAAAAATATTAAAAAAACATGGTGTATTCTGTCTATTTCATTGAGCCTGAGTTGTTGTATGGATTCTGGAGGTATATGCGCTATAGCTCGCCAATTGCAAATATCACATTGCTCTATAGATAGTTGTTTAGAAAAAGCAGAAATAGAAGCATAGGCAAAAATACCGTTTTCATTATTGATTATACCTTTATCGGATACCTGAAACTGACTCCAGGCCTGAGGATATATTCGTGAAAAAAGATATTGCTTATCATCCTTAAACATAAATGACCATTCAAATTCAGATTGTTGACTGGATAGATAATAGGCCTTGCTATTGATAAGCATTAAGCGAATTAGTCTATCATTATTAGATTGCTTAAAGCTTTGTAATAGCTCTCTGGCCAGATATTTAATAACAAGGATTCCCGTCCGGTTTCCATAATAATCAAAAACAGGGGTAGAAAAATTGATTACGGGTTTAACTGGAACTTCGAGCTGGTCATTCTCAATACTGAGTTCAAGTGGTGTTGCATGTACTTGCCCTTGTTTGAGAGAAACGGCTTTTAAATAATGATTTTGTAATCCCTGAGTTTGTTGAAAATCAGATATTTTAACTTTTGGAAATCCTCTGCTTTTTTCAACCTTAATAATTTGCAGGCCAGAATTATCTATAAATGTTATGCGATCGTAATTTTTTTTGTTAGAAATTAGATTTGAGAAATTTTTCGAAATTATCCTTATTTTGTCATTGTCATTAGATGTTTGATCGAAATGCCTGATTAACTCATCCTCAGATAGATAGAGTATATCCTGGCGGACATGATCGAGTTCTTTTGCCATCGAATTTAATCTGGACTCGATTTTATTTAAAAATATAAGACTTAAATTATTTATTTCTATTCGAGAATGGTTATAAACCATTATGATATTTATTACGAAAAGCAATAAAGCAAATATAAGCAGGGAAAACAGGTAACGATAGAACATTAGTTATCGATTATTCTGGAACTTGACTCGCGAACAACCACCACTGCACCTGTAATTTTATCGTCTTCATATATCGGTGTACTGATATATTCAGCCAGGAAGCTACTACCATCCTTACGCCACATAATTTCATTCACCTCACGATGTATTTTTCCATCTTCTATCACTAACTGAATCGGGCAGTTATTTTCCGGATAATGACTACCATCAGAATAGCTATGATGCCACATCAGGTGACTGTTTTTACCAATCATTTCTTCGATTTTCCAGCCAAAGATTCTAGCGGCAGCCGGATTTACATAAGTATGAATACCTTTTGTATCCAGTCCTAAAATACCATCACCAGCTAAATCCAGAATTAGCTGATTCTGTTTTTGCTGTGTTATCATTCTTTGTTCAAGATTGATAACTTCAGTAACATCATCAACCACAGCCACCAGGTATTTTATACTTCCGTCAGAACCTCGAATACAGGAAATTGTCGTTAAACCAAAGATCTGAGTACCATTTTTACAGTTATATTTTTTCTGATATGTAAAAGAATCAATTTCATGCTGGCGCATTTTATCGAGTTGGTGAAACTCATCAGATATTTCGGTAGGATCGGAAAAATCATTAAAATTAAATTTAAGTATTTCAGCTTCTGAATACCCCAGAGTACGACAAAATTTTTGATTAACTCTCAATAATTCTCCATTAATCGATACATGAAGTATACCAACAGCAGCTTGATCGAAAGTTGCTTTAAAGCGTTCTTCACTTTGAATCAAATCACGTTTTTGATGACGAAGTTTTGTATTTAAATAAAAAATGCCGACAATTAAGCCTGACTGCAACAGGAGTACAACTAGAAATGCAATTACCCAGTACAGGTAAGATTTGAATACAGAAGTTAGTGTGATCTTACCGTAATTCTCATAAGGCGGTCTTTTAAGCTCACGTAAAATATCATGAACTGGTTGATAGTTTTCAGGAATTGTCCAGCCCTGTATGTCAGCTGATATTGCTGCTTCACTATGTTCAGGCATTTGCATCAGGGCAATAGCGACTGATTTGGCAAGCACGCTGGAAGTATGTTCCAGTTTAGCCATAGGCCATTCAGGATAAAGTCGGGTACTCACCTTGAAAGGAAAGCCGTCATATTCTTTTTTATTCAATATGCGCAATTTATTGATATCAATCTTTCCATCTTGTGACATGCGTTCAAGAGTGTCTGTTCTTACAATTCCTACATCGACTCTTTTATCCAGAACATCTTTTACTACTGCGCTATGTGTATTTAAAAAATCTATATCAGCAAAATCATTAGCTGTTATGCCCTGATCGATTATTTCCCTTAAAGCCATAAGCCAGCCACCAAAAGATGTAGGATGAACAGCTGCCAGATGACGGTTTTTCAAATCTTTTAGTGTCCATATTTCTGTATTATCAATAGCCGTAATTATTGTACTGCCAAACTCCGTGGCCAGCTTACCTGAATTGTATCTGTTTTTAAGCGTCAGTATTCGTCGCAATCCGAAACGCACAGAAAGATCGACATATATGGCTGAATTGACTATGGCAAAGTCAACCAGCTTATGATCAATAAGAAGAGGTATTTCATCAAAATCCATAGGAACGAGAGTAAATTCATAATCCTCGAACCTGTCATTCAGGTAGGTAACGGTTGGTTCCCATTTTTGCAAAGCAATATCAGTTCCCTGTTTGGCTAGAACACCAATTTTAATTTTGTTTATCTCATTGGAACAATAAACAAGATTTGAATATAAAATTAATGGAACTAAAAGACAGATGTGACATAATTTTGGTAGATTCATGGAAAGAATATAGTACATTTCCTTTCTTTTCCTACGAAACTATTACAGTATTGTAATATCGATGGTTAAAATTGAAGAGTAAAGGATACAACAAAACTTGCATATGAATATGGCTTTAGTACAAATTTAAGTATTTAGTACAGTTTTTAAGCAGAAAAATCAGTCATTTTTTAAATAGCTTGTGGCTGACCAGGCGCTTCTACTCTTAATCCCTATCTTTGTCATAATCGAGATGACTTGCATAAGTTTTTTTCATTTGTCCTACTAGCTTCCAGTACATCTCCAGGAATTTTTCATGCAGCGCGTTATCCGCAAGCTGATCCAGTGGTGGATCTATCTTTTTATTTGCATCTTCAGGTTTATACGGAGAGAAAATTAATGACTTGCTTAAACAGGAATCAAGATTTTCTTTGTGAAAATAAGTCACTTCATCACAAAATAAATTCGAATCAACCATGATAATCTGATCTTCATAAGGAGACTCAATAGATTCATTCTCTGAGTCTGGTTGTTCATCGTAATCATCATATTCAAGAGGTTCAATTAAATGAAATTCATCCAAAAATATCAGTGGTTTTTCTGACCAGGTCATAGGGACTGTAGTTTTTTGCTCGTAGTATTTTTTGTTATCAATGAATGATTCGTTGAATTTTTTCCAGCCATCACCTGAACGCCTGGTAAATATAGATGCGATTATTGGCTTAGAGACAGATTTGACATACTCAAGTGCCGTAGCGTGCAGTCGGGTGTCAAGTGATCTGCCAATCTGGAAGATAACTTCAAACATATAACGTTCATCAATTAATGCGTAACAGGATTGTATGAAACTGAACGACTGTTTATCATAGAACTTACCTCCCTGGCGACGGGAGCCAAAGCTAATCCAGTCGATATTATTAAACTGTTTCAACTGTCTATCATGTCCAGTTGTAAAGTCATATTCAAAAGCACCTGGTCCCCATCGTGTATAGATATTTCTATCAACGGCAGCATTAAAATGACGAAAGTCTGATAAAGGTTCAAACCCGGTACAATCGAGAACGGCTAATTTAATGGATATATGAGGCTTATTTTGAGAATCTATATTTTTTATATCCCCTGATAGTGTTAGAGGATATCTATGATGATAAAACTCTATTCGTGGGAAAGGAAGGCATGCATCCGGGGCTTTTTCAAAATTTTCTTCATCTAACAAAGAAAATTTAAATTTAGATTTTGTACCATATTGATGGTTAACTTCGCCTTTTAACGGGATGTCAACATCAAAAGAGAATATTCGATTATCATCCAGCGTTAATACGAAAGTCTGAGTTTTTGTTTTAGAAGTATCAAGTCCCTTGAAAAGCTGAAGATTAAACGTTGTCATATTATTTTCAAAAATATTTTACAGGATGAAGAAATTGAATAAACGATTCGAGGTTAAAAAAATCAGCTTAAGAATTACACATAGCGTAGATTTTTTTTAATTCAGTTTTAATATATGCTTTTCTTAACTGATTGAATTCTTCACATAACATTGCTCGCTGATTATCATACCAGCTTGTAAACAGGACACTCTGTTCAAAAACACTCCATTCTACTTCATCACGTGCGTGTTGTTTTAAGGCTACCCGGTAATCATCATAGGTCAATAGTAAAGTTTCAAAACGTTTTAACTGTGGCGGATCAATACTGACTTGCATAGTTTGAATTTCAGACTTTAAATCAGCATTATCTAAATCCAAAGTCCAGTTTCCGATTAAACTATTAACCAGTAAATCAATTTTTTCAGCCAATACCTCTAAATTGTCCTCCCCTTTAAATTCCAGTGTCATCATCAGGTTTTTTGATATGGCAACATGAAGGTATCGTTTCAGATTACCCGGGTAGTCTTCGAAAACATATGAAATAACATGATGCCCATTGATATTCATTAAACGCCAGTCTTTAAAACTCATTGGCTCAGGATTTTCATAAACATTAGAATGAATACTATCTGCTTTCATTGGTAGAGCATGATTAACAAAATAAAAGTAGCTTGCAGATGCATTAAGACATTCCACCTTAAATAGATCCTGAAAATCAGCCATCCTTTGTACGCTAAGCTGAAAACTGACCATTCCTGCAACATCCCCTCTTCGATCGAAAAAAACCCAACGACGGCGTGTGTAAATTTTTTCGTCATATCTGACTTTTTCGACTGTTTCGAATTGATCAGGAGTAAAGTCTTCATCCTTTTCTCGCCAATTACGTTGTTCTCCATTGGTAACAGGGTGCGTCAGCCTAAAGACCCCTACATCTAAATGCACTTCTGTTTCAGCAAGCTGGTTTAGCGCAGGACCAATATAATAAGGTCTTTTGATGAAAATTAAGAGCACTATGCCGATATTCGGAGATAAATATAAAAACAGAAACAACATGATATATGCTGGGTCAACAATCATCATTAATAAAAGAATATAGGCAAAAGCAATATATCGAATGACATTTTCTGCTTTCTTTATTTTTCTGCCATACTGAAGACTGAAGTACCCAGCTAAGATACCAAAACATATCAGCGATATCATCGAGACAATATAAAGAGGACTATTCGCGATTATGGACACTGAAGATTCATCGATATTGAGAATATCAAACATATATAGATTCCCTGTTATTCTCTAACTTGTTTTTAAATTGAATAAAAAGCATGAATGATTTGAAAAAGTGAAAAGTTATCCGGATCGAATTATTTATTGTCCGATCTATAATGATCCAATAATAAGCATAAAAAAGACGGTTGATTATGGTTAGTGAATGGGCCAGAGATTATCAGAATATTTAACTTCCCAGTACATTAACGATGAAAAAATATAAATCGTGAATCTACACTATCAGTAGCTTTATATGCAACTGAGTTAGCTCATATTATCCAGGATTAATCCATCAAGAAATTAATTCATATGAAGTAAGTACTCAAATACTAAGTTATCAAGCTTTTCGAGCCATTGAAACTTCGTATTCTGAATTTTCAGATTGTATTTATATATTTCAGCAATATTTTCCGGATTTTTTTAATCGATTAATAAATCGGGCTGAAACTCTGGAGACTTTGGTCGTTTCATCAGCTGTCACTTCATCATCATATATAAATAATTTAGTCATGAACTCCTGAAAACAATTAGCTACTAAATATAAACCAGATGAATCATCTGAATGCTCATGATGCCAATAAGCAATATGAGCAGAATTTTTTGTATATAAATCCATAACAATTAAATCCCCTGCTTCGGCTTCACAGATTGGAAAAACGAAATCAGGAAGATTTCCTTTTAATAAAGCGGGAAAATAGATTAATGATGCATTATCGTTAAAGAAGTTAAAAAAATTATCAATAGAAACGCGGTTATCATCATCTGATACTGGAATCCTGTCTATCCCTTTAACACTGATACCTTTATTAAAAGTAAAGGCTCCAAACTGTTGAATAAAATTCACATAATCAGATTGAACAATAATATTGTGCAGGATTTCATCTTTATTCAAAATGATCGTATTCAAATCTGGAGAATTTTTATCTACTCTAACAGAAGGCTTTATGCCTCCCAGAGTGGTGAGAATATTAAAATAGTTTTCCTTAGTATTCATTTTATTGAAGATTTCAAATATAGATAATTGGCATTTCTATTTTTGGATTTTTTTCCATTATCACTACATAACAAAACCTTTACTTCAGCAGCCAAACGCAGAATGGCAATACCTTCAATATTTTTTAATCCTGGTTGTATGACAGGAATAGCCGGGTGAGATTTAACACCATCCCAGAATAATATTTGTGATGTTTTCTTTTTTTTCTTAGCCTTGATTTTAACTTCATTGCTTATCAGGTAGCCGCCAGAGGAATCATCATAAGCCATTGCTCTAATACCACCACCGTATAGATTGATCAATATTGGAACTTCGGAAATGATCGCTTCAGCCTGATGATTAAAAATATCTGATGGGTTTTCTAAAACTCCGATTATCGTATTCTCACCATTTTGCGGGGATCGAAAACCAATCATTAATTTTCCTGCTCTATCAAAGCATATAGACTCAATATTAATATTACTCATCTGTTCTTCAGTTGAATTCAATATGCCCGAATTCTCAATTGCATCAACTAAGTCGTTATAAATACTGACATCACTAACTTCATTATTTTCGATCTTAAAGCGAACTAAATGTTCTCTACTTGCTGAGCGTTTTCCATTAGATTTTCTTTTATGGGAAGTAATTGCATAGATATAACCATCAGGTCCCTGAGTAATTCCCTCCAGGTCATTTAATTTTATATCGAAGTGATTCATCAGTGAATCTGTCAAAGAATAATCTTCCTGAAAACTTCCATCTGGAAGGACATTTAAAATATGAAAAGCATCCGATGATTCATCTTCAATAATAATTAGACGACCATCCGGTAAAGCCAGTAAACCTGAAGGTTCATAGATGTGCTGGAATGATTTAATTGAAGAGTCAATAGTTAAGTCTGGAGTGGCCATAGAAGTGCCGGGAAACAGCATAATGATGGTATTAATGAATAATAATATAAACACATGAAAAAATGGATAAGAAAATATAAATAGGGGATTTTCCACAATTGTTTTTTTATCCTGAAAATGTTCTCTCATTATTAACTGAAGCCATAATTTTGAATAATTGAATGTGATAGATGTATAACAAAATCTCTTATGATTAGCTATATATTCTTCGATAACTTTCAGAAGCTTTGAGAAATATAACTTATGAATTTTCTACCGGTAAATAATATAATGCTGTGATGGAAAAATTTTTAGAATCATCAAATTATATCGACTGGCAAAATCCCCGGATCAAAACTCTAGCCAGATCTTTATCCTGGGGGTTACAGAGCGATGAAGAAATCGCTAAAAAATGTTTCGAATGGGTTAGAGATACTATCAAACATAGTGTTGATTATGAATTGAATCCTGTCACCTGTAAGGCTTCAGATGTATTACAACATGGAACGGGATATTGTTACGCAAAAAGTCATATGCTGGCAGCTCTGCTAAGAGCTAACCGGATTCCCGCAGGACTTTGCTATCAAAGGTTGAGTATTTATGAAGATGGAGCACCATTTTGTCTGCATGGTCTGAATGCCGTCTATCTGCAAAAATATGGCTGGTATCGCATCGATGCAAGGGGCAATAAGCCTGGTATTAATGCACAGTTTTCGGCTCCAGTTGAGAAATTAGCTTTTCCTGTTAACTTAAAACAGGAAGCTGATCTTCCTGAAATATGGTCAGAACCTCTGCAAATCGTCGTCTCAGTTTTAGAAAAATATGATGACTGGAAGACTGTTCAGAAAAATCTGCCCGATATAGAATTGATTCAAAACGAAGTCGATGCATAAAATTTTAGTTAGTGCCTGTCTACTTGGTGAAACAGTCCGATATGATGGTAAAAGCAATTTAAAATCTGATATCTGGCTACAACAATGTATTGCTCAAGCTAGAGTTATTTCTTTTTGTCCTGAAGTTTCCGCTGGAATGTCAGTGCCAAGAAGTGCCGCAGAAATTGTTAATGGCGATGGTTATGATGTCTTAAGTGGTGATGCCAGCGTAATAGATAATACAGGAATAAATGTCAGCGATAAATTTATCCGGGGAGCAGAAAAAGCACTCGCTCAATGTCAGCGATATAACATCCGAATCGCAATTCTGGCTCAACGCAGTCCTTCCTGTGGCAATAAAACCATTTATGATGGCTCTTTTTCAAGCAAAACCAGAACCGGACCCGGTGTCACAGCCGCATTACTCACTCAAAATGAAATACAGGTTTTCAATCAGACAGAATTGATCGCAGCAGCAGATTATCTGAAAAAGCTGGATTCACAATAAATAAACTTTGATTCAGAAAAATACTGGCTAAGCTGTCACTTTATAGTATGATCCGCAATGTGTATTCAATACTAAATCTAATGGGATATCTTCCTGTTTTATAAAACCTTTTTGTGGCAATAAACCCTGGCTGACCAGTTCAATAACTGAGCAGGCTGATGCTGATGTTGTCCAGGCTATTGCCGTACGCATTTCACCGGCTATCATTTGCGGATAATAAGCTTCAACAAACTCATGACGTTTTAAACGATCATCCATCATACCTTCTGCTGAGGCATGAACGTAAACCACATCATTATTGACTGGCGGCTTTGCATTGGTCAATAAAGTCCCTGCCAGTTCACGATTTTCGCGCAGTAATAATTCATGAAAAAAGAAATTCATTAACTTGACATGCCCGGGGTATCGCATCGTTTTATAATCAAGATTATCAATTTTATCAATAAAGGTTTCACACATGGTCCCAAGACCACCTGAAGTAGTAAAAGCTTCAAGCTGCACACCATTAATATAAATGGTTTCCAGCCATTCCATAGCCGATACCCATTTATGTTTCCCCTCTTCGATCACTTCACAATCATTCAGGTATTCATTTACAACTCCCTCTGGCGACCAGTTGAAAGCATATCCCAGAAGTCCTGTTGGGTTTTGAGGTAAAGCACCCACTCGAAGTTTAAGTGATCGTACTTTTTCAAATTTTGAAATTATACTGGAACCCACAATACCGATAAAACCGGGGGCTAGCCCGCATTGTGGAACCATCACGGCCTGTGCCGTTTTACTTAAGGATAATATTGATGTAGTTGTTGGAACATCTTCTGTTAAGTCGAAATAATGTAACCCAGAAGCGTGCGCTATTTTCGCCAGTTCCAGGTTGAGATGGTAAGGTAAACAGGATAAAACAGCCTCAAAACCTTCTAATTTTTTTGCTAATTCAACAGAATCCGTTACATCCATCTGTAAATATTGAAATGTAAAAGATGTCCGCGATTTATGGTAATCAAAGCCTGTTACATCAAACCCGCTTTCCTGTAATAACTGAGCGGCTAAAGTCCCTACTTTCCCGATTCCAAAAACAGCAATTTTTTTAAAATTCATTATTCATTCCATCCGTTATTGATTGGTTTTAACCTGGATTCCGCAGTTGACCGCTCACAATAGAGGTTAAGGTTAACCCACTGTTTCATAAACCATGACAGTTGATGTGTATATTCACCCAACCGCTGCATCCCGCTACGAACTGAATTGCAGGTTCAACTCGTCCAACTGCGGATTCCAGGTTTAATGATTACATTTAAGCACTTATAGTTGTCGACTTATAGTTGCAGATTGGTTGATTTTAAGATATTAATAGTTAATTCAACTATTAATATAGGTATTATGATTAATAATGTTAAAGATCAACAATTAATTAGTTTATTACGTGATAATGCCCGTTTACCGATTAGTGAACTTGCACGTAGGTTGGGCGTATCCCGAACAGCTGCTCAGGTGAGATTACAACGCCTGGAAGAATCGGGAGTTATCAAAGGCTATAGCGTTAAACTCTCTGATGATTATTTATCTGGATGTATAAAAGCTATCGTCATGATTAAAGCGCCACCAATGAATCGAGTTTCAATTGAAAAGGCATTATCCAGAATGCCTCAGTTGATCACTCTCTACTCAATCAGTGGTAACTTTGATATCACCGCTATCATTAACGCCCCCAGCATTTCGGAACTGGATCAGGTAATCGATAAGATTGGCGTACTTGCTGGTGTTGAAGATACCCAGTCATCCGTCGTTTTATCAACAAAATTTGATCGTTAGCAGAGTTTGGATGATCGTATCTAATTTCAAAATAAATCAGAAAATTGGGATTAGCTGAAAATCTATTGACTGGAATATCAGAATAAGCATGATTTCATAGCCAACTATTTGTATAATCCCGCCTTCAAAGTCTCCGTGGCACAATTGGATAGCGCGGCTCCCTCCTAAGGAGCAGGTTACAGGTTCGAACCCTGTCGGGGACACCATATAACTTAAGATTCCAGGGAACCTCTGATCAACTCATGATTTCTATCCCAGTCTGAAATCAACATGAATTATTCAGAGTTTCTCTGGAAGTTTATTTGGCGATTCTGTGTTTATAGCTGTCCCTTCAAATTTTTAATTTATCAGCTGCTTTAAGGTGTTACGTAGACTTTCATGATTCAACTGATTTTTCCCGATTAAACAATACGTGAATTTGTTCACAGGCCAAATTCGAAACCTGTCACAGTAAAATTTTAATATTCTGACTAGAATATGTTTATTATTAATTAATATCCTGAAGTCATGTTTAATCTGTTTAAAAGTCGTACTCAAAATAAACGTAATGAAGATCGTGAAATGAAGATCAAAAAAGCTTTATCAGAAAAGTTTTTTAACTATGAGGATAGTATTAAAGAGCCTGAAGAAAATATCGTTGATATTACGAATTATACTTTTGTAACTATTCGTGGTAAGAGAATAAGAACCAAACTGGAACATATCACTATTATGGATATCCCCTCTTATCCACATAAGTGTGCATAAATTTATCAACAGGTTCGCGACTTATAACGACTACATTCCTTTAAGTATTTGTCGGTGCTTTTGGGCATAGGTGTACGAGCACGAGTTATAAAAGCTATTAATCGTACACCTTCTTTTAACAGGTGCTGACTATCAATAACATCCACAGCAGGATAGTCCTGCTCTTCAGAGACAATCTTTGGAGTAAAACTGGTAATTTCTTCACCAGCAACAACAAAATTAGACCAGACATCCAGTATATCTTTATCAGTTACTAATATTTCGCACTTACGCCTGGCCATTTGGGCATAATTTAATATTAATTGTTCAAGTCCTTCGAAACGGGGGTCGCTACTGATGCAGCGAATCATATATTCAGCTGTTTGATCAATATTTTTCATCGTCATCGCTATTTTGACATAACGGCTTTTATAAAAGTCTTCGATAGACATAATAAAAGCTTTAAAAGGTTCACCCCAAAGTTCATCAATGCCCTCATCACCATTACGATGTTTAACCATTTTGCCAAACTCAAGCGCTTCGCGTAGACATAATCCACAGTTATGCATAAGATCATTATCTGGAGTAATTGCTACCCCACAATCTTCAAGTTCAACGAGGTGAGAAAAAATGTCTGAAGCTCTGTTGAATAATGCTCCGGCAAGCATTGCACCTTTTACGCGTTTTTTTCTTGGATCTGTCTCAGCATCATAGGCGGCTCGAACAACATCAAGTTTTTTACCCGGGATATTAATGCCATGTTCCATATGATTGAACAGACGCCTTGTTAATGCCTGGATTAAACGTTTTTTAGCCGATAAGTTTTCTACCGGTGGTTCATAATATTTAATCCAGTATCCATCATAATAGGCACTAGGAACTCCATTTATTACTTTGCGAAATCCATCTTCGATAGAATCATTCATTTCCTGCCTCTTCAAATTTCAGGCTGTATAAATCCGGATTCCGTAGTTTACAGCTTTAATGGCAATACTCGACTGTTCAGTAGAGCACTGCAATCGATTTATCTATTCACCCAGCAGGTGAATTGCTTATGTGCTGAATATTACGGTGGATCAATTACATGTAAATTTATGAAGTAACACAACACTATTTCACATCTTTCACGCCTTGATCTATAACACCGTAAATGTACATTTCGACACGTTTAACTATGGCTTCCAGAATTAAACTAAATCAAGTTCTTTTCAAGAATTATTCACTCAAATAAAACAATTATCAATACTTGTTTAGTATGGTAACAGATAGTTAAGTATCGCCCTTAAAAAAAACAAAATAGCTCAATAATGTGATTGAAAAATATCAATATTGAAACTATAAATAGAATTCAGAGAAATGATTAAGCCTTTTGAATCTTGTATCGTGAGATTTTATTCATGTACAATTCAAATTTATTTCCCAAGCAGACCCGTAAAGGATTATACCTTGTCAAAATCTAATATCTTTTTATTAACGATCCTTATTTTCTTTTCATATGTGAAAACAGCAAATTCGGAAGTTTATCGATGGGTTGATGAAAAAGGTAAAATTCATTTTTCCGACAAGCCGCATGCCAATGCAACGCAACATAAGATAAATGCCCCGAAGTCAGCTGGCATCGGTATTAGTCAAAAGCAGCTTCAACGCAGAAAAGAATTGCTGGAACAATTTGATGAAAAAAATAAAGTTCTACAACAAAAATCATTAATACAGAAAAAAAATCGTGAGAAAGTTAAAAGGAATTGTAAAACCCTGAAAAACCGCTTGAGAGACTACGAGGATGTTGATTTTCTATACACTCGTGATGAAAATGGTCAAAAAAAGAATTTGACTGATCAGCAAAAGAAAGATGAAGAAAACAAACTACGTGCATTGATCAAAGAACATTGTTAATTCGAAGAAGACAACAAATCATAATTCATTAATTTTTAAACTGGCATAATCACTCACGCTATGACAATACCTCAACCTTGAATTCGCAGTTGGACGAGTTAAAGTGTGCGGGCGTATCTTTGAGATGGTGTAGATCAAGATGCAGAATAGCCAGCTATTCCAAGGAGTTACAACGTAGCGATACACCGCCTCAAACCTGCAATTCAGGAAATCGATAGTTAATAACTGAACAAGCGCTTTATTAATAAATAACAATCTTAAGGAAACAATATCGAACTAACTGTTGTGATAAAATAATCTCAAAGCTAAGCGACTTAGATTAAAAAATGTCAAAATATTCCAGAAAAGCTCCAATTTCAGATGAAACTAAAGAAGAAGCGCTAAAAGTTGCTAAAGGCACCCAACGTCCAGGACAAACCAAAGAACAAACAAAATTGATTGCTCAAGGTATTCAGAAAGGGATCGATTTATATAAAAAACAACAAAAAGCCAAAGCTAGAGAACTCAATAAAAAACTTAAACAAGTTAAATCAAATCAAATACTTACTGAAATTTCTTCAGAGAGTTCCGAGAAAGAAGTTAGCAATACAAATACCAGATTACCATGGCTTTTATTATTATTTTCCTGGTTTGGTTTTATTGCATACATTGCTTTTTCCAACGGGATATTCTTTTAAAAAATATGAAACTATTTAATTTGCTGTTTATCCTGATGGTATTTCCATCGCTGGTTTTTGGGAGTGAACTAAAACTATTTACAACTGATGGATGCAGTTCTTTTCCCGATGGTACTGTTAAACAACAGTCATTATGGATTAACTGTTGTATCAAGCACGATTTAGCATACTGGAAAGGCGGTAGTTATGATGAAAGATTAGTTGCAGATCAGGCTTTGCAACTATGTGTATCTGAGGTGGGAGAATCAGACATAGCGAATATTATGCTGGCCGGTGTGAGAGTAGGAGGGTCTCCTTACTTCCCAACATCATATCGTTGGGGATATGGCTGGCCGTATCTCAGGGGTTACAAACCACTCACAAATGAAGAAAAATCTCAGGTAAAAATTAAACTTGATCAATTTAAAAATATGATTAATGACCTGTCAGTAGAATAGTTGATTAAACTTTCTTATTCATCATCTGTTGAATAATTTTTTTAACGGGTAATACTTCATGTATACCTGCAACACTCTTACCAGCTTGCCAGTAGGATGATTTTTTATCATCAGAATCAATAACAGATTTTAAATTCATAATTGATTTAATGCTTAGAAATAGACGAGTTAAATGCTTTAACTTTTTTGATTTTAACATCCAGGCTAGCAAACCTTTAAGCTCGTGTTGCTGATCTTTATCGGAGGATAATTTTATAATTGAAACAGGTACGCCAGTCATTTTCTCAGTCAGGGTAATATCGTTTTCAGTAGCATTGATAATGGCCTGTTTATAAGCATCGCCTACTTTACATTCTTCTGTTGCTATAAATCGTGTTCCTAACTGGCAAGCCTGATAACCGCTATCAAGCATTTCCTGTAAACCATCATGATTAGCAATTCCACCAGCGCAAACCAGAGGTTTATTGAGTGTGCTACATTGTTGATACAATTCTTGTGCTGAAAATTGACCAGTATGACCACCTGCTCGATTATTGACACAAATTAAACCATCGACACCACAATCCACCCCGATTTCAGCCCACTTTCGTTCAGTGACATCGTGATAGACCAGCCCACCATAGGCATGTACACGTTCTACCACCCAATCAGGTTTACCCAGTGATGTTATGAAAAAAAGCACACCATTATCCAGTGCAATATTTATCCACTCAGACATTCTTTGTTGATATCTACGAGAAGATTTTTCAATTAATGCATTAAAACCAACAGGTTTAGAGCTTAGGCTTTGTATGTATTTCAGGCCTTCTTCCAAATCATAACCATGAACATATGTCAGAGATAGTGGCTGGATAATGCCCAATGCACCAGCTTCAGAAATCGCTGCAACCAGTTCCGGGTTACTACAGGGATACATGGGACCACCGATGATTGGGTACTTAACGCCTGTAGACTCAATGAATTGATTCATATCAGAATAATTAAAAATTTAAGAGATAACTGTTTAAGTTAGTATATGCGGACTATATTATTAAACTATACCATTAATAAACCAAAATAATTAAAAGGTGACTGTTATGACTGACCCAAAAGATAAATTATTAAAAGCCTATGACAGAATGGTTGATGAACTTCATGCGGCTGTTGAAAAAGCTGAAGAAACATTATCACCCACTATCGATGAAATGATAAAAAATGCAGAAAACCTGACTAAAAAAGCTTATATGCTGACCCAGGATGAGATGAAAACAATCACCGAACATTTGAAGCGTGACATATCTCATGTCAGAGAATATATGAAAACTGATGGTAATGAATTAAAGCAGTGGTTAAATTTTGATATTCAGCAGGTAGAAGACCAATTTGTAGATTTCATATCTAAAGCAGCTGATAAAACCTGGATAGATTTTAAGACACTGGAATTTCAGAATAAGGAGAATATCAGTTATAAAACTGGGGAAATTTGCAGTGCAGGAACTTTACAATGCCTGGGTTGTTCTCAACAAATGAAATTCACTAAAAATACTCGTATCCCGCCCTGCCCTAAATGTCATCATACGAGTTTTGAGCGAATTGTTTCATAACACTATCAGGAGTTATCTTGTTGATGATAATCATTTAATTTTTTGATGGCCCTGACATAGCTCTCAAGGTCATCAAATACAATATAATCGCTAACATTTTTCCATACAATAGCAGCAGTTGATCCGTCAGCCCAGTTAGATTCGGATGCCCCTTCGGGAATGTGTCCAGTTAAAAATAATCGACCTCCCTGAACTTCAAATTGAGGATCAAACAGATCATGCATATAGGAACTACCCTCAATTTTAATAGAAAGACATTTTCCGCTAAAATCAGGTAATCTATTTTTTTTAAATTTACTCATTGTTGTGCCTGCTACTTAAACCTTAGTTTTCCACATTGAAAGATGAATCTTCAATAATTACGTTATATTTATAGCCATAGCCAAAATCTTTATCTACTACCAAGGTACCAGAAGCAATTACTTTAGAATCAACTTTAGCCGTTTCAGTTTTTGCAATAAACACAATGTCATTGGTACCAGTGGATCCTGTGCCATCCTGAATATGAATCCAGTTCGATTTCATAATACCATTGTTAACTTTAACGACTTTTCCCCGGACCTTTACAGTTTTACCCTGTAATTCAGACCTTCTGCTAAACAATTCTGCCACAGTATAACCACCTTCAACTTTCTTGAAATGCTCTTTAACAGAGGTTGTCGAAGTGATATCTGGATGGGGGTTATTGACTACAGGACTGGCTACCTTGTCACCAATCGTGATATTAGCGACGAACATCAATTGATCAAATTTACGATTTAATGTTTTACTAGTAAAATCAGTCATCTTCATACGTTCTGTATAGCTAATTACATCATTTCCTTTTAAAACAGTCTGATTACCAGCTATCCAGTACTCTTTGTTGTTTTCCTTTACTTTTGCATAGGTATATCCACCGGAATTCATCGTTTCCAGAATAGAGCCTGTATGATCAATGGCAAAAATCATAGGTGATGCCAGTAACAGTGAAAATGTAAGCACTATTCTAATAATCATAGATATCTCAATAAATTATAAAAGAGGCTCATTGTATCCCCTGTTTACTGAAGCGCAAATAAAGAACTGACTTATTCGAATTAAATTGAAAAGCTATGGCTTTTCTAATATAACCTTTCTTATTCTTTATGGAATCAGTTGTGAGCTAAATCTATGTCTAAGCAAATCCTTGTATTTATACTATTTTCAATTTTCTGTGTGCAGACAGTTCATTGCGCTGAGCAAAAACATGAAGACATTAACTGGCATAAAACCGGTATGCCTGAAGCACTTGAACTGGCCAGGCAGGAAAACCGCCCCCTTTTCGTCTATTGGGGAGCAGTATGGTGCCCCCCCTGTAATTCAGTTAAAAGCACCATTTTTAAAGATGCCGACTTTATCCAATCTACCCGGGATTATATTGCGGTCTATCTGGATGGGGATACAGAGGAAGCTCAAAAGTGGGGAGAGAAATTGAAAGTCATGGGTTATCCCACTTTAATGATTTTATCACCTGAAGGAAAAGAAACTTTAAGACTATCCCCTTCCAATGCTATCCCGGATCTGGTCAGTACAATGAATTACGCTAAAAATGTCTGGAACCCCATGTCAGATGTATTACTACAGGCTTTAAATGCCTCACAAGTTGATACAGATAAAATTCGATCTTTAGCGATGTATTCCTGGGAACAGGATAAAGAAGTCAATGATAACCCTGGAGATTATGCCTCCAGACTATTTCAGTTAGATGAAAAACTTAAAACAACTGACAATGAAAAAGATAGATCACGTCTATTTATGTCTGCTCTGAGTCTGAAATTTAAATCACTTGAAGAAGAGGAATCATTAGCTGAGGATTTGAAAAAAACATATAAAAACCGGGTTCTCCAAATCCTGGACTCTCCTGAATTATTAAAAGCCAATATTTTCGATATCGCTTATGGAGCAGAAGATTTAATCACACAATTAACAAACAAAACCAGTGACAAGTCAAATGAACGGCAGGTTTTTATAGATAAATTTGAACATGTATTTCGTGAATTTAGATCAGGAAAGGATATAAGTTTAGATCAGTATTATGCTACATTTTATCCATCTATTAGCTTCCATGAAAATTTTAAAGTAAAACTACTGGAACAGGATAAACAGCAATTACTCGAATTTACTCAAAACAATTTAAAAACAATTACTGATCATAAATCACGTGAAGCCATGATTAGTGAAGCCAGTTATTTATTATTTAAATTTGACCTGAAGGCAGATGCCAAGACCATCTTGCAGGAAGAATTAAAAACTTCAAACTCCCCCTACTATTCCATGTCCACATTAGGTTATTTTGCCAAAGAAGATGGGAATAACTCTGAAGCATTACAGTGGTACGAAAAAGCTTATAAATCAGCGAAAGGACCCGCAACCAAATTACAATGGTATGCCAACTATGTTCGCAATCTAATAAAGTTAAATCCACAAGATGATCAAGCTATAAAATCGAATGTCGAAACTTTACTGAACAATTACACTAAAATGTCCGATAGCTTTATGGGCCGAAATTACCGGGTATTAATATCACTAAAAAAAGCAACTGGTAAATGGGTTGAAAATTACGATCAAACTGACTGGTTTAAAAGTTTGAAATCTCTTGGCTTAAAAAATTGCTCCACATCTGATATGGAGATTTATAAATCAGCTTGTGAAAAATATTATGAAGAATTTATTTTATAATTATTGATTAATTATTCATATTACTAACTGTCATCTGAATTTTTAGATTCAGATGCTAATTACGGTAGACTCATGACTTATAAAAATGATCCGGGAAAATCAGTTAAGCGTGAAAAAGATGCTTAACAGATTGATGTGCTTGTTCTAAGACAGGGATGACTGTCGTTAGAGCAATGCAGGAGCAATTACCGAGAAATCAAAAACATCGTTGTCACCTGATTAGTGATGAGCGTGTTATTGATTTTATCAGCTGCATTAAGGTGTTACATAGACTTTCATGATTAACTGATTTTTCCAGAATGTTACTCATAGTGTCATTATTGGATAACTAACTATGGATAGTGGATTTCATGGGAGCACACTGTTTTATTTTGGTCGACCAATATCCGGAACAATATATTTCTTTACCCCTAAACTTTTTTTATAGGCTGGATTATCGATTTGTTTTTAATTCCAGGCATGGATGAAACAGCTGAAATGAAATATACCAGCGGAGATAAGGATGATTCACTTAGCTGGATTCAACTGGTAATTTTAGACTTATTCGGTATTCACAGATTCTATCTGGGCAAATGGATAAGCGGGATAATCTGGTTATTAACGGGGGGACTTTTCCTCATTGAATGGCTATATGATTTATGGTCTTTCAATGAGCAAATAAGTGAAGTTAACCGGGATATGGTTTAACCTGGAATCCGCGGTTGGACGATTTGATTGTGCGTTTGAGGTGGTGTAGATCAAGGTGTAACGACGCGGAATAGCCAGCTATTCCAGGGCGTTACAACGAAGAGATACGCCGCCTCAAACCTGCAATTCAGTTCGTAACTGGATGCACCGATTGGGTGATTATTCACATCAACTGTCATGGTTGATGAAACAGTGGGTTAACCTCTATTGCGAGCGGTCAACTGCGGAATCCAGGTTTAAGCTTTATTGTGAGCCAAACCTATCACCATCAAGCCAGCAAGACCAGTGCTCATTAATAACAGGATAGCCGGTTCGCTGACAGGAACATCCACCATTCCACTTACATTATCATATTCAATCTGTCGATTTATATGATTACTCGAACCAAGTGCGAGATATCCACCGTCATCATGCTGGTGTCCAAAGGTATCGAATACATCCAGATACAGAATATCATCAACCCATAATTTCAGATTAGTGTCATCACCTGTCCCTGAAACAGAAAAGGTAATCCTTAACCAGTCATTTTGATTGAAATTAAGGCCAGTTACACTACCTAGTAACTGATGTCGATATGGACCATAGGTATTATAAATACCTAAAGAATCATGTTGGACATATGAACGGTAACCATGATCGAAATATGAATTTCTTCCTCCACCTTCGCCGCTACGCAGTCTTAATTGGGCAGTTTTTGAGGTAGAATCATCATCAAAATAAGCATCAACCTGCAGTAACTGTTCAAGACCAAAGCTATCATCTTTCCAGGCCACACCATAGTTATCATAGGAACTCAGTAAATAATCACCGGGGTTGGACCAGATGCCCTGTTTTGCTGTCCATCCATTGAGAGTCCCGTCATTGAAATCATCTGTGAAAACTAAAGCAAAAGCACTATTGATCAGGCTGCTTGCAATCATTGTAACCAAAATAAAAATTAATTTTTTCATTACAACCTCCATATTTAGAAAATAAAAATAATCTATTTAAGCTTGATCCAGCTTCTTTGATAAAAAAGTACAACAGTTCTCATTTTTAAATAACAGCAAAAGGATAAGATGCTTAAAATTGATCAGAATCAAGAGATTACGAGGTATTTGAGGTAGTTTGTTCGAATGATTGCTGAATTATTAATCCTATAAAAATCTGTTTAACGTGAAAAAGATGCGTAACAGATTGATGTGCCTGATCTAAGTCAGGGATGACTGTAGTTAGAGCAATAAAGGAGCAATTGCCGAGAAATCAAAAACACCGTCGCACCTGATTGGTGATGAGCGTATTTTTGAGTTTATCAGCTGCATTAAGGTGTTACCTAGACTTTCATGATTAACTGATTTTTCCAGGTTAATAGTATCTTCATATCCAATATGGCATAGCTACTCCGTCATCATCGCTTGATGAACAAAGTAGCCTTTAATTTCTTTTGGAGTTATTAATAGTGTCCGAGTTGATATTAATAAATTAAAGTTTTTGCCTGAGTTAAATTTTTCTCAACATTTTAGCCAGCTAGATATTTTCAGATGTTACCTTCATAAGTAGTTTTTAACTGAACATCATCAACTCAATCATAACTTAAATCAACCGGGTGTTTTAAAAGCAGAGGTTTAAGTTTAAGATCAGTGCCAATAATATGATCAACAAGCCAGCGTCTCATTAGTTCTACCAGGGGATCAAGATCCTGTTTGCTGAGGGATGGCTCGGGTTCATCACCGGCTAATAGATCGTCCAGCTCATCATCAGTAATATCGCCATCAGCCGAGTTATCCGAGTCGGATACATCAGTCAGTAGCAATTTATCCAGTTGGGATTTAATGCCAGAAAACTCATCAATGAGCTTAAGATGTTGTTCTTTATGCTCAGTTATTCCTGGATTATTTATTTTTTGCTGGATAATTTCTTCATGCTCAAAATGGGTTTTGGTATAGTCCAGCAGACTATCCAGAGTTTGCATAACAATATTTCGATTGTCATCAGTGTTAATTGCGATTTCAACCGCATTAATAAGATCGATCAGATTTTTATGTTCTTTATCGATTAAGTTATTATGTACGCTCATCTGTTCGCGCCATACCAGACTCATTTACAACCTCCTTTGAGCTTGATTTCATCAACAAAGATTATAGTTGATGGATTGTTTATTTTTCTGTGTTAGCCAGGAAAATTCGATAGGTAAACTCTGAGGGTACAACGATTGAGTCAGTGTGTCAGCTTTTTTGATTAAACACAGTCAGTGCAGGAAGGAATAAACAATTTTGATATCTTAAAGGCACTCGAATAAATTATCGTTTTTACTTACAATGCTAATCTTATAGAACAAAAAGGAAGCTGAGCGTATTCGACCTTATACTACTTCACGAAAACGCTAACAGAGTAATCAGGAATGAAACTTATCACTTATTTATTTGGTAAAGGCTATACTGGCGGACCAGATTTTAACCGATTAAAATCTTTTCATTTCGATCTGGAAGGTAGTGAACTCGAGTTGACACTACCTGAAAGTTCTTCAACGTTACCCCAGGGTGAAATTAACATTAATTTCCCTTATCTTTCAGATGGGTGGTTCGATCATAATAGTGAGCAGCAGGCAAACCATTTTTACATTATGGTTTTTGGCGATCTGTGGCCCTATGTCGGACCTCCCTGGAAGGCACTTGATCGTATTTTTGGTATTCTTGATATTCAAGTGGGTATAAAACGTAGCCTACCCGACAAAACTCTCAATAATTTTGACAGCCTGGCTGATGCTATTTGCTGGGATTATGAGTGGTATTTCGAAGAAGCTGAACCTGGAAAATATGGTCGTGGGCACAATCGCAAGAAACGGGAAGAGCTAGAAAAATTGAATTACACTCAAAATGGAGCAGGTAGTAAAATCAGTCGGCAATCACAGGATCAAATACTTAAGGATACATTATTTGAAATACCTACGAAATTTGAGATACGAAGTTTTAGTGATCAGCAGTGGCTTTATTATGAAATGAAGAAGGAAGCCAACTATCCTGCCCACTATTATTGTCAGCCACTGGATGATTATTACTATCTTTATGTCCGTTTTAACTATCGCATAGATATTAGAAATTATTTCCATATATGGCGTTCCAATGCTGAATCGGCAGAACAGCGAATAACGGAAATGGTAAAGCTGACCAATTTCAATTCTACAGATTGATGAAAAGGATAGACCGAGTTTGCCTGAAAGCAGGAATTTCAAGACCTGTTTTTTATCATTTGTACCAAATATCTTTAAGACAAAAAAGACGTAAAAAATACTAGAGATTTATATGAATGGTGCCCGGGGCCGGAATCGAACCGGCACGGTGTTTCCACCGAGGGATTTTAAGTCCCTTGCGTCTACCAATTTCGCCACCCGGGCATAAAATGTGGATGGTCTTTACTACTAGCCCTATTCTTAAGTCGTGGTAGTTTTTCAAACTACAGTCTACCACAACGCCATCCGGGCTTGATGGCTATATTTGGAGGCTGAGGGCGGAATCGAACCGCCGTCCACGGCTTTGCAGGCCGCTGCATAACCACTCTGCCACCCAGCCAAATACGGTTATATCTTATCGTATATAAATTAAGCTTTAATTAAAACTTAAAAATATACGCTAAACATGTAAATCAATATATTCAGAAAAAAAGCCCCGATAATATATCGGGGCCTCATAATCTGGAGCGGGAAACGAGATTCGAACTCGCGACCCCAACCTTGGCAAGGTTGTGCTCTACCAGCTGAGCTATTCCCGCGAAAGAGGCGCTATAATAGCGATTGGAAAAAAACTGTCAAGTTTAAACTGCTAATTTTGTAGTGTTTTTTTAAATTAATTTTGAATAAGTTTTTAGCTTTGGTCTGACATCACCGGCCAGGCGGCTTTCAGGTATAATGCCATCGAATAAAGTGTTAAAAATGCAGCGACATAATAGAATATCAAACCAACCTGAAATGTTGATATTTCGGATATTGTCTGATTATAAATCATTAATAATAATGAAAATAATTGGGCAGTCGTTTTAGCCTTACCAACAAAGCTGACTTTTATTGTCGCTCTGCTGCCCAGTTCCGCCATCCATTCACGTAGAGCTGAAACTGTTATTTCTCTACTGATAATAATCATTGATGGAATAGCTACCCACACCGAGGGATTGGTTGCAACCAGCAATACTATGGCGACAGCTACCATTAATTTATCAGCAACCGGGTCAAGGAATGCTCCAAAGGCTGACTCCTGATTTAATACTCTGGCCAGATAGCCATCTATCCAGTCCGTTATACTGGCTAACATAAATACAATTGCAGCGGCGGTATAAGCCCACGGAACAGGTAGATAAAAGACGACGACAAATACCGGAATTAATATGATCCGGAAAAGTGTGATGATAGTGGGTAAAGTAAATTTCATAATAAACCGTGTTTAATGACTATGTAAATTATCATAGATAAGCTGTGCGGTCTCGCGGTTTATGCCTTTGATTTGCATTAACTCCTGCAAACCTGCAGATTTGACCCCCTGTAATCCGCCAAATTTCTGCAATAGTAACTGACGTTTCTTAGCCCCTATTCCCGGAATTTCTTCAAGTCGAGAGGTTTTTCTTGTTTTAGCTCGTGCTTTTCTGTGTCCCGTGATAGCAAAGCGATGCGCTTCATCGCGAATCTGTTGAATGAGAAGCAGGGCTGGCGAATCCATGGGGATATTCATATCGTTGAAATCTTCATCTAGAATACTTTCATAGCCTGATCTTCTGGATGCTCCTTTGGCTATGCCTATCACTCTCAATGACACTTTAATTTCAAAGATACCCACAGATTCAAGGACTTCTAAAGCGCTGGATAACTGCCCTTTTCCCCCGTCGATAAAAACGATGTCCGGTAGCAGTTCAGGATGTTGTTTTAATTTATCATAACGCCTGGTTAAAACCTGTCGCATTGCTGCATAATCATCGCCAGCCTCAATATCCCGAATATTGTATAGTCTGTATTCTGATTTTACGGCCCCTTCCTGTGAAAAGACGACACAGGATGCTTTGGTTGATTCACCTGAGGTATGGCTGATATCAAAACATTCCATTTTCTGTGGCGCTTCCTGTAGATTTAACTGTTCTATCAATGCCTGATAGCGTTTATTCAAATTACTGGCTGATTGCAGATGGCGCTGTAAAGATTCTTCGGCATTTTTTACTGCCATGGCTAGAGCATGTTTACGTTTATCCCTGACATTAGTTTTAATTTCTATCTGAGAGAGCGCAATATCTCTCAGTGTTTGTTGTATAACTTCATGTTTCGGAATAACTTCATTTACGATTATTTCATTAGGAATCGGGTGTCTTGAATAATGTTGTATGAGAAAGGTTTCTAAAATATCTGCAGCCGTTAAATCCAGTTTTATACGTATAAAAAAGGGTTTATTTCCTAATGATGTACCGCTTCTGATCATAAAGACCTGAATACAACAGTAACCCTCTTTAATTACACAGGCTATGATATCGATATTGGTATTAAAACCAGTCACAAATTGCTTTTCATTAACGCTACGCAATTGTTCAATATTATCGCGGTACTCTGCTGCCTTTTCAAATTCCAGTTTTGCAGATGCCTGCTCCATTAGAGTTATCTGGTCGGAAATTAATGTTTCATTCTGACCCTTTAAAAATAATTCCGCCTGATGTATCTGTAATTGATAATCACTTTTTGAAACATATTCAACACAGGGGGCTGTGCAACGTTTTATCTGATATTGTAGACAGGGGCGACTCCTGTTTTTAAACATAGTGTCATCGCAATTACGCAGTTTAAATATTCGTTGCAGGTGGTGGATGGTATAACGGATTGACCCGGCACTGGGAAAAGGTCCAAAAAACTGCCCCTTTTTTGATTTTGTGCTACCTCTAAAAACTTTGAGGCGGGGAAAATCATGCGCTGTTAAATGAATATAGGGGTAAGATTTATCATCTCTGAATAGTATGTTATATCTGGGGTTCAGGTTTTTAATCAGATCATTTTCTAATAACAGTGCTTCACTTTCGGTACGTGTGTTTATGATTTCTATAGCACAAATATGACTGACTAATGACTTCGTCTTTGGTGATAAGCCTGTTTGACGAAAATAACTGGATAATCTTTTTTTTAAATCCTTGGCTTTACCAACATAGATAACCTGATTATTTTTATCAAACATTCGATAAACACCAGGTAGGTTATTAACTGTTTTCAGATAACTTTTAGGATCAAATGCCTGTTTTTCTGAAATTTCAATATTGGTCATTCTTTTGAGGGGATTATATATTACTTAAATAACTGCAAATTGAGCTACCAAGTTTTAAATTTCCTTTGTTGCCTTGTCAGGTAGTTCATTCAGTCGCAGCATATTCTGACTGTACAAAGTCTATCATGCCCTGTTCAACAGCAATTTTTATTAGATCAACTTCATTATGAGCCCCCAGTTTTTCGAGTAGCCTGGAGCGATAGGTGCTAACTGTTTTTGGGCTTAAGCATAGTTTTTCTGAAATCTCTATATTGGATAAGCCATGGGATATCATTAACATGACCTGAAATTCACGTCGCGAAAGTCGATCAACGGGATTTTCGCTATTTCCGGGTAGTAATGTTAAAGCCAGTTGCTGCGCTATACGTGGTTCAATATAAGACCCGCCATCATTGACCTGCTTAATAGCATTGACCATTTCTGTGATATTGCATTCTTTTGTAAGATAACCTTTTGCACCAATTTCTAACAGACGCTTGGGAAATGTCTGTTCTGAATGGATGGTTAGAATAATAATTTTCTGATTAGGGTCGCGTTGTAATATACGACGGCAGGCTTCAACACCCCCCATACCAGGCATATTGACATCCATTAAAATAATTTCAGGTTGAAGCTCCTGTACCATTTTAATACAGGCTTCTCCAGATTCAGCTTCTCCTATTATTTCTACCTGTTTACTATCTTCCAGCAGCCTCTTGATACCTGTTCTGACTAACGCATGGTCATCAGTTAATAGAATTCTAATCATGATAAAGCCCCTACTACAATGGAATGATTGTAGTAGCTTTGTCTTACTTTATGTAGTCCAATTCCTATATGGATTGTCAACAAGTGACATATTTATATATCTTGGATCATGGGAAACTTCCATTCCCAGCCATTCAGGCTTAGTAAAAACTTCATTTTCGTAACTTAATTCAATTTCGGCTACGATTAATCCTTTGTTATCACCCTGGAATTCATCGATTTCCCAGGTATGCTGATCAATTTTAAGTAAATGGCGTTGTTTAATAATAGCGCTGCCCATGCACATGTAAGTCAACATGAATTCAGCATCATGCAGGGGTATTTCATATTCGAATTCGTGTCGTCGAATTTCCTCTGTCATGGATTTACTACTGATATAGCCAGACTGGTTAGTTGTACGGATGCGTAACGATGCTTTTTCAGTATTGCAAAAATAAGCCTGTTGAATATCCAGGGTTTTATAGACTTGCTGGCGCCAGCTATCAGAAGTTACTAAAAATTTTCTTTCAATCTCATAAGCCATTAATTCAATACCCTAAAATCTTAATAAAGAAGATCCCCAGGTGAAACCTCCACCAAATGCTTCCAGTAATAGCATTTCTCCCTTCTTAATTCTGCCATCACGAACAGCTGTATCCAGCGCTAAGGGTACGGAGGCGGCTGATGTATTGCCATGATCCTTTACTGTTACTACAACATGGGAAAGATCCATTTTTAACTTTCTGGCAGTCGCCTGAATAATTCGGATATTGGCCTGGTGAGGTACTAACCAATCAATATCAGATTTTTCCAGGTTATTAGCTGCCAGTGTTTCATCAACTATTCTTCCCAGGGTATTAACAGCCATTTTGAAAACTTCATTACCTTTCATTTCTATCTTGCTATTGATTTCATCCATTTTCTCAAAGCCCTGAGAAACACCATAAGGAACTCTTAACAAGCCTTCATAATCGCCATCAGCATGTAAATGGGTGGATAAAATGCCGGTTTCTTCATCGGCTTCAAGAATAACGGCCCCTGCCCCATCACCAAATAAAACGCAGGTTCCTCTATCTTCCCAGTTCAGTAGACGGGAAAGCGTTTCTGCACCCACAACCAGCGCTTTTTTAGCACTGCCTGTTTTAATGAATTTTTCAGCTACACCTAAAGCGTAAATAAAACCAGTACAGACAGCCTGAATGTCAAAAGCTGCA
The DNA here is from genome assembly GCA_050291745.1 of Gammaproteobacteria bacterium. Lineage (GTDB taxonomy): Bacteria > Pseudomonadota > Gammaproteobacteria > JACNJF01. The sequence continues at coordinate 46,496 of JBNKKI010000145.1, forward strand.
CAACCATGAATATCAAGCCTGGATTGTAATAAGCAGGCCGTACTTGGAAAGATTCTATCTGGCGTGGTGGTTGCTACTACAATCAGGTCTATATCATTGGGATTAATTCCCGCAGCTTCAATGGCGTGTCGACTTGCACGTTCAGCCAGATCTACTGTTAACTGCCCATCAATCGCGATATGACGTTTTTCTATTCCTGTTCTTGCCCTTATCCACTCATCGGTCGTATCAACTATTTTTTCCAGATCAAAGTTCGTTAAAACCTTTTCTGGAAGAAAGCTACCCGTTCCGGTAATTCGAGCATAGGTCATTCTGTTTGTTCCTCATCTTTTTGTAGATATTGTTCTATTTCTTTATTAATACGATCTGGTACTGATTTATCAATTTCTATGATGGCAATTTTTATGGCATTAAAAAAAGCATCTACATCAGCACCGCCATGGCTTTTAATGACTATGCCATTCAGTCCAAGCAAACTGGCTCCATTGTATTGTTTAGGATTCAGGGTATGGCGCACAGCGTTTAATACGGGCATTGCAATCAGTGCTGCAATTTTTGTCAAAATATTCTTTTTGAATTCTGCTTTTAATACACTACTCACCATAGAGGCCAGGCCTTCGGCAGTTTTCAGTGATACATTACCAGCAAAACCATCTGATACAACGACATCAACCGAGCCAGTGTAAATATCATCACCTTCAATGAAACCTTTATAGTTCAAACCGGTTTTTTCAATTAGCTGGCTGGCTTTTTTAACAATATCATTGCCTTTCATCGCTTCTGAGCCAATATTTAATAATCCTACTGAAGGATTAGTATTTTCATCAACAGATTGAGCCAGTACAGATCCCATCACAGCAAACTGTAAAAGGTGTTCGGCACTGCAATCAATATTGGCCCCGAGATCAAGCATGTGAGTATGACCATTCGTAGTTGGTAAAGAAGTACATATCGCTGGACGGCTAATGCCAGGTATGGTTTTCAGAACGAATTTACTGGTTGCCATTAATGCCCCTGTATTTCCAGCACTTACGCAGGCTCCAACCGATTTATCTTTTACCAGATTAATCGCTACTCGCATGGAGGAATCTTTTTTCTTTTTAAGCGCTACTGCAGGTGACTCATCCATATTAACAATTTCAGAAGCATGCTGAATGCTAAGCCTCGGTTCATTAGATAAATTGAGCAATTTAAGCTGTGGTTCGAGAAGTTCCTGCTGCCCCACCAGGACAAGTTCTACATCTTTATAAAACTTTAAGGCTCGTTGCGCTGCAAGCACAGTTACTTCAGGTCCGAAATCTCCACCCATCGCATCTATAGATATTTTCTTTATTAGCATTTTTTTAACTACAAATGAATACGGGCGGTAAGTCCGCCCGTATTTAGTATTTAAGGATGTCTTATTTAAGCGTGTTAGTATCGTTTGAAATCATTATATTTCAGTGGATTCTAATCTGGCTTAACGAGAGATTTTACTCGTCGTCATCAACGTCTACTGTATCTGCAATAACCTTTCTTCCACGATAAAAACCATCTTCACTAATATGATGACGTAAATGAGTTTCACCAGTTGTCGATTCTACAGATAGAGTTGGACCTGATAGTGAATCATGTGAACGTCTCATGCCTCTGCGAGAAGGTGTTTTTCGGCTTTTTTGAACTGCCATGCTAAATCTCCAAAAATATAAAATTAAATCAATATTACGAACCTTTACCTAATGAAAGATTCCCATGTTATTTTCCCTTCAGTGTCTCTAACACTGCAAAAGGATTAATCTTTTCTACAATTTCTTCTTCTATTAAATCAGGTTGCCATTGTTTATTACAGTTTCTATCTTCATGCATTGAAATAAGAGGTAAAGTTAAAATTAACTCATCCTCAATAACTTCAAGCACATTAAGATAGCCTTCATCCGTATAGACTGTATCCATCATAAAAGCGGTTACATCTTCTTCACTGGCATCAATTAATAGAGCAAAATCCTGATCGACGATATAACTCATCGATTCAAGGCAACGTTGACACTCAACCTGTAACTCTGCATCAACATGCCCTTTAATAGTCGGGTGATGATACTCATTAGTAGAAAATTCAAAACTAAGCTTTATTTCTGCACCATTATCTAAAACAAGACTACTAAGCCTGTCTAGTTGTGATAGCTGAAATGAGCCTGAGAATAGACTATTTTGTCCGAGTTCTTTAGAAACTCGATATACCTGTTGTAACTTGCCTTGCATAAACGCGCGATTTTACATGTTTTTTCCAGTCCCTGTCTATGCCTAATAGATTCAAATAGCCAGATTTTATGCCAAATAATAGAATTTTATAATATACTCCTGCGATTTTTTGCACCTTTAGCTTTTTATGTCCTATTCTTCTCTAATTCTTGCTTCAAGTTCTCCTTTTCGAAAAGAGTTATTATCTCGTTTACATTTACCCTTCGAGACTATTTCACCTGACATAGATGAAACCATTCTTGCTGACGAAAATGTTGAACAATATGTCCGCCGCTTATCTTTGGAAAAGGCACAGGTAATAGCGAATGACTATCCAGATGCCATTATCATTGGTTCCGATCAATCCGCCTATTTAGATGGTCGTATCCTGGGTAAACCTGGTACGCATGAAAACGCTGTTAAACAATTACAGCAATCCTGTGGTAAAGAAGTTGTTTTCTATACAGGTTTATCGGTGGTTCACCAGGCGAGTCGTTTTTGTGAGGTTGATTGTGTTAAATATCATGTAGGTTTTAGAGCCTTAAGCGACCAGCAAATTGAAAATTATTTAATCACTGAACAACCATACAATTGTGCCGGAAGTTTTAAATCCGAAGGTTATGGTATTAGCCTGTTTAGTTATATGTCAGGGGATGATCCAACTTCTATTGTTGGATTACCCTTAATTAGACTGGTTGCAATGTTGGAAGCAGCGGGTGTTCAGGTTGTTTAAGATAATTAGAGAGTTAATCTATTATCCTGGAATCCGCAGTTGGACGAGTTGATTGTGCGTTTGAGGTGGTAGTTCAAGGCGTAACGACACGGAATGGCCAGCTATTGCAAGGCGTTACAACGAAGAGATACGCCGCCTCAAACCTGCAATTCAGTTCGTGGCGGGATGCACCGGTTGGGTGATTATAAACATCTACTGTCATGGTTGATGAAACAGTGGGTTAATCTCTATTGCGAGCAGTCAACTGCGGAATCCAGTATGATAGCTTAACCTATCATTGCATCCAGAGATGAAAATAATCCCATCGTAAAATACCTTTGGCCTTTTTAATTCATATTCAAATTACCTGCAACAAGCCCGGCTTTCAACTGCGAACTGATACTTTTTCCGATAGCTGCCCCCACTCTGGATGCTAATCTATCCAGGAAAAGATCTTTACTGGTAAAATCAATCATATCCTCTTCTTTTATTACTTCACGTGCTACAAATTCACTACTACCATAAGCATCAACCAGTCCAAGTTTAATTGCTTCTTCACCTGACCAGATTAATCCGCTAAATAATTCAGGATCTTCTTTTAACCGATCTCCACGCCCTTCTTTAACAGCAGTAATAAAATGCTGATGAACCTGATCCAGCATTTCCTGTATATACTGTTTCTCCGTATCGTTTGATGGTAAAAATGGATCCAGTAAGCCTTTATGTTTTCCAGCTGTTAACAGGCGCCGTTCTATCCCCAGGTTATCAATTAAATCTACCAGACCAAAACTATCCATTCTGACACCAATAGAGCCGACTAGACTTGATTTATTGACATAAATCTTATCAGCTGCGGAAGCAACAAAATAACCGCCAGATGCAGCCATATCAGAAACAACCACATACAGTGGAATATCTTTATGTAATTTTCTCAGACGTTTTATTTCATCATAAATATCTGCAGATTGTACTGGTGAGCCACCTGGTGAATTTATCTCTAAGATTACTCCTGCAGTATCTTCATCATCGAATGCATCCTGTAGACCACTGATGATATTGGCTGCACTCGCCTTTTCACCACTGGCAATAACGCCTGTCATTTTAACTATAGCCGTATGCTTACCCGATTTTTTGGCGTTAACCTGTAGAAAATCAAATTTATTTAAATCGACCGTTAATAATAAGACGGGTGTTAAATATATAAATGTCAGCAAAATAAAGAAGATGCGCCACCGACGACTACGTCTTTGTTCATTAACTGCAGCAAAAGCCAATCTTTGTACAATGGCTTCATAATTTTTATTATCCTGGTTGTTATGTTCTTTCATATCTGATCTATCACTATTTCCTGAATCATATTGACTCATTAATTTTCTCCTAAACGAATTGAGATATCTGGTCAATTGCGTCTATAAAATAAGTTGGGTTACAGGCTTGAAGCTGTGTTTTATCATGGGCTCCATAGGTTACAGCCATTGAGTCCATCTTTATATTCCTGGCCATTTCTATATCGTAACTGGTATCACCAACCATAATGGCTTTATCAGGAGGCATATCCAGGTCAGTTAAAATCTCTTCAAGCATTAAAGGATCTGGTTTCGAACGGGTTTCTTCTGCACATCGAGTTATGTGAAAAAATGGTTCGAGACCTGAGTTTTGTAAAGCCTTATTAAGACCCTGCCTTCCTTTACCAGTCGCAACAGCGAGATAATATCCATCAGCATGCAAATCTTTGACAATGTCAGATGCTCCATCAAATAATTCAGATGTTAAGCCAGGCTCGGTAAAGAAATATTCTTTATATCTATTGCTAATCCTCTGATTAGATTCCGCAGAAATACCAGGGATCAGGGTATCTATTGCTATTGGCAGACTTAATCCTATTATTTGTCGAATACTTTGTTCTGATGGAATCTCCAAGTCCTCTTTCTCAATGGCTTTTTGCATCGTGAAAATAATATGAGCTTCAGAGTTTATAATGGTTCCATCCCAGTCAAAAATTATTAGATCGTATTTTCTGTGCGTCATTTGTTGTTATCTTCCTGTTAGTTATATGATATTTAACCTGAAGCTACGAATTCAGGTTCAACTCAAATAGTTGATATCAATTTTACCATTTCCTTCGGAACGGGTGCCTTTATGTCCAATTTCTTAGTATGGTCATTTGACGGAATTTCAAGTTCACTGGCATGTAAGAGTAGTCTACCTCCACTAATTTTTTTTATATTTTTATTAAATTTTCTATCTCCATATTTTTCATCTCCAGCGATTTCATGATTCTGGGACTTGCAATGGACACGAATCTGGTGAGTTCTTCCTGTTAACAGGCGAATTTTTAATAAGCTATAATCGACTCCTTTTTTTGAAAAGTGACTAATCTGCTCAATCATAGTATGAGCCTGCTGTCCTCGCTCATCTACAAAAACCTTTCTTTCACCATTTGACATAGTTTGTTTTAATAAGGGTAACTGAATTTCCGAAACCGATTTATCCCAATGACCTTTTACTATAGCGAGATAAGTTTTACGTAACTGTTGTGACTTAAATAGATTTTGCATGGCCAACAGACTTTGACGGTTTTTAGCAAATAGCAAACATCCACTGGTATCCCGATCCAGGCGATGAACCAGTTCAACATCAGATTTTTCCCGCAATTTACGCAAGATATCAATTGCGCCAAAGCGTAGTCCCGAACCTGAGTGCACAGCTAAGCCGGAAGGTTTATTCAAAACGATGATACTATCGTTTTCAAATAAAATCAGAGCATTAATTTTATCCTGTAACTCTTGAGTAATGACGACTGATGAATTTTCGCTTTCATCCAATTGGACAGGCGGTATCCTGACCTGATCTCCAACACATAGTTTGTATTCAGGCTTTATTCTTTTTTTATTTACCCTGACTTCGCCTTTACGAATAATTCTATATAAACGACTACGGGGTAAATTTTTCAGTGTCTTAATGAGAAAGTTATCAATACGCTGTCCTTCCTGGGATTCAGTTATATCGACAAATTGAACTTTAGAATGCATTGTTTTTCACTATAGATGGCTTTAACGATTAAAAATAGGTAGTTAGTATGGAAAGAATTATCGCTTATTTATAAAAATAATCATTCAATGATTGCAGATAGTAAGATGTATTGATATATTGACAAGTTGTTGTGATCCACCTCATAAGAACGTTTTTTCTTATCTACAATATTTAATAAATATTATAATCCAGGCTCATCACACAGATTTTTCTTCGTGAATGCTTAATTTAATCAGCCTTCACGTTTTCAGGTCTTTAAAAAATTAAAGACCATAGTTTAACCTAATCGCTATGTACAGTCTCATAATTATCAATTTGATATTAGAACAACTGGTAAACGTTAAATCGTTATTACCTAATTCAAATACATTAGTTCAATATCAAACAAAACATGCCTATTCACGCCATAAAATGCGTGATAACTGTACTCTGCGCTTTACACAAGGCAATTCAATCAATGAAAAGAATTTTAATAAATGCCACTCAGGCAGAAGAACTCCGCGTGGCCATGGTCAATGGTCAGCTATTATACGATCTAGATATAGAGGTTCCTTCTAGAGAACAGAAAAAATCAAATATTTACAAAGGCATCATTACACGGGTTGAGCCCAGCCTGGAAGCCGCTTTTGTAAACTATGGTGCTGAACGCCACGGTTTTTTACCTTTTAAAGAGATATCGCGTAACTACTTTGCTGAAGATGCAAAAAGTGAAGGTGGTCGCTACAACATTAAAGATGCTGTTAAAGAAGGCCAGGAAATCATAATCCAGGTTGAAAAGGAAGAACGAGGCAACAAAGGAGCAGCTTTAACCAGTTTTATCAGCCTGGCAGGACGCTTTCTGGTTGCCATGCCACAAAATCCTCGTGCAGGAGGCGTATCCCGTCGTATTGAAGGTGAAGAACGTGACCAGATTAGAAAGGTTATGTCTGAGCTTGATTTACCCAAAGGTATGGGGGTAATAGCTCGTACAGCCGGTGTTGGTCGCTCGACCGAAGAAATGCAGTGGGACCTGGATTATCTTAATCAATTATGGACAGCTGTTGAACAGGCAGCTAGTGAAAAAGCAGCTCCTTTTCTGATTTATCAGGAAAGTGATATTGTTATTCGTGCCTTGAGAGATCATTATAAATCGGATATCGGCGAAATCATTATTGATTCTCAGAAAGCCTATGATCGAGCGCATGAATTTATGTCTATGGTTATGCCTAATGCCTTGCATAAGCTCAAAAAATTCAATGACAATTTACCCCTGTTTAATCGTTATCAAATTGAAAATCAAATTGAATCTGCTTTTGCCCGAGAAGTGACCCTGTCTTCCGGTGGTGCCATTGTTATAGATCACACTGAAGCCCTGATATCAATTGATATAAACTCTGCACGAGCTACAAAAGGTAGCAACATTGAAGATACTGCCTTAAATACTAATCTTGAAGCAGCTGATGAGATAGCCCGGCAATTACGAATTAGAGACCTTGGTGGGCTCGTCGTTATCGATTTTATCGATATGATGAAGAATAAAAATCAACGTGAGGTTGAACAGCGATTAAGAAATGCTGTTTACGAAGATCGGGCACGGGTACAAATTGGCCGAATTTCACGTTTTGGTTTACTGGAAATGTCACGTCAAAGATTGCGCCCATCTATAGGTGAATCCAGTCAGATTGTCTGCCCTCGTTGTTCTGGTCAGGGTAGTATTCGCGATATTGAATCACTTTCATTGTCTGTTTTAAGATTGCTTGAAGAAGATGCTCTGAAAGAAAATACAGGTAGAATTGTTGCTCGTTTACCAGTGGAGTGTGCTACTTACCTGTTAAATGAAAAACGCAGTAAGATTGCAGGTATAGAAGATCGTAATAAAGTTCACTGTGTCATTGTACCTGACCCTAATCTTGAAACACCTCATTTTAAAATTGAACGAGTTCGTGACTCGGATACTGAACGACATGAGTCCAGCTATAAAAGCTCTTATGAAATGGCTTCTGAAGAGTCTGAATCTTATTTGCCTGAAGCAAAAGTAACCGCGACCGTATCAACTCAGATTGCTGCTGTCCAACGTATTACTCCGCCTGCTCCAAAACCACAATCGATTGTGGCTGAAGCTGAAAAGAAAGATAAAGAGGGTGGTCTTATCTCTAAAGTAATTCGTGCGATATTCGGTTCTAATGAGTCCGACGTAGTGAAAGAGGAAGAGACTAAATCAAATAATTCTAATCGTCGCCCGAATAATAGAAACCATAATCGTACAAATAAAAATCAAAATAAAACGAATCAACGGAATAAACAGGGTTCTAATAACCAGAATAATACACAGGGAAAAAAGCCAAATCCCAATCAAAATCAGAACCCTAATCAAAACCCGAATAAGAAGAAAGCTCAGAGGAAACCAAAGAGAATCAACAAAAAACCTGAAGATACATCAAACAATACAACTCAGGTTAATGATGCTAATAAATCTGCAGCTCAGGAAAAGTCGGATAACCAGAAGCGTCAACCTCAATCTCGAAATCCTAGAAATAGAAACCCGAATCGACGCAATACGGGAAATCAACAACAGAAACCTGAACAGACAGAAACAGAGGTTAATGGTAATACGCTTCCTGCTCAAAATGCAGTGTCTGAAACAACAACTGTCGAGTCAAATTCGTCAGTTGGGAATAATGATAAAAGAGCACCTAGAGGTGTTAGAAGTAACCCTACCAGATCAAATCAGGTAAAACAAAATCAACCTGAAAAAGCATCGATTAATGATGGTAAACATCATAATCAGGCGGAAAAGACCAATGATTCTGATCAGCCATTCAATACTGATGTCTCTGCCGACAATAATACAGCACAGCCAGTTAAACAGGCTCAATCCGATACTAATCAGAATCCTCAGAATAATTCCACTGAGGAAAATGATAATAATTCTTCTACTAATAGATCACCAAAGAAAAGAAGACCGCCCAGAAGAAAACATTCTGTTAAAAAAGCGGATGATAAAGCGGCATCTAATACTGATAATGCTCAATCATCAGATAACAAACCATTAGATGGAGCAATAAATCAGGATCAATCTTCTCATGAAGATAAAATAGATAATGCCTCTCCTGCTAAAAATGTTGATAAGAAAGCTCAGGAAAGTATTTCTGAACCTGCTGCTCAACCTGCAAAAGTGGAAAACAACACTGCGCCAGTAACAAAAGAAGTTGTTAAACCTGAGATGGGTCATATTAATGAGACGAAATCTTTTCCTAATGATACATCTAATAAAAAAGAGGCATCACAACAAAAAGCTGTAGAGAGTAAACCAGCCACTAACAGTGAACCTGCTGAGCAAAAGCAGGCTGCTAAAATCGAGCCTTCTCAGGAAAAGAAACCTGCTTCAACTGACTCATCAAAAGATAATTCGCCAGTGAGCGCAGAACCTAAACAGGAAAAACCCGTCACACCGGCACAGACTCCAGCAACACAGGAGAAAGTAACTTCTCCAGTTGAATCAAAGCCTTCAAAGGAAAATTCACCGGTGAATGCCGAATCAAGACAGGAAAAACCCGCTTCACCAGCGGCTGTACCAACGGCAACACAGGAGAAAACAACTTCTTCTGCTTCACCTGAAGCTGAAATAGCTAAGGAATAAGACAGAACGATTTTATGCGGACATTTCTTATAACACTGGCTTCATCAAAAGCCAGCTGTTATAAGATATATATTGAAAATTTCTACTTCTGGAGTTCTGTAAAGATAAAGCCAGCCGAATGAGCAAAGTACTTTCGATCATTGAATCCAGCCTTTCACCTAACTGTGAAGCACTATACAGGCAATTGAATTATACTGAAACCAGAGTCAATTCAATGCGTAAAGGAATAGCTGAAATCAAAAAAACAGCATTCGATTACATTGTCTGTGAATTTGCTTATGGCTATGCAAATGATTACGCTGGAGTTACAGTATCTAATCTTGATGTCATGCTGTACAGTCTACAAAAATATTCACCTGATACTAAAGTAGTCGTGATTGTCGAGAAGGATGAAAAGCAATATATCAGTAAGTTAACTGATATCTTCGATATTCATGCCGTACTGATTTATCAGGAAACTAATATGGAAGATCTTGCAAAAGCGCTAACAACTTAACAACTATACGGATTGCTGATGATGTCAAATAGCGATTTCCCAATCACTACACATTTGTAAGCTGTTACATTTTGCGATTTATAATCAATTAAGCCATCAACCGTCATAAATCGATATAATCCTGGAAAAATCTGTTGAATCATGAAAGTCTACGTAACAGCTTAATGCAGCTGATAAAATCAAAAACACACTCTTCACCAATCAGGTGACTACGGTGTTTTTGATTTCACCAGGCACATCAATCTGTTAAGCATCTTTTTCACGCTCAACTGATTTTTCTAGGATAATAAACCTCTTTTAGAATTGAAGAGTCAATCAATTTTTAATTCTGAAATATTCGCAGCTTTAATAATGTACATAGACAAACGAATTGATGACTGATCAACAACCAAAAAACCTGTTTTCATATAGAAAGTACTGGGCACATCGTTTTGGTGCGGCTGCTGAACTTCCTATGACAAGAGAAGAAATGGATGTCCTGGGCTGGGATAGTTGTGACATTATTATTGTAACCGGTGATGCTTATATTGATCATCCCAGTTTTGGAATGGCAGTCATCGGGCGATTACTGGAGTCTCAGGGTTTTCGTGTTGGTATTATTGCTCAACCTGACTGGAATGACATTTCAAGCCTGACCTGTCTGGGAAAACCCAATCTATTTTTTGGCGTTACTGCCGGAAATATGGATTCTCTGGTTAATAATTACACCGCAGATCGTAAAATACGCAATGATGATGCCTATACACCGGATGCCATAGCGGGTAAAAGACCAGATCGAGCTGTCGTAGTTTATAGTCAGAAACTGCGCGAAGCATTTGAAAATGTCACCATAGTGATTGGTGGTATAGAAGCCAGCTTAAGACGTATTGCTCATTACGATTACTGGTCAGATAAAGTAAGACGATCCATTCTGGTAGATTCTCAGGCCGACATATTATTATTTGGCAATGCTGAAAGAGCTCTGGTAGAACTCGCTCACCGGATTGCGTCCAATGAAGATATTCAGCAAATTACTGACATTCGGGGGACTGCTTATTTACTGGATGAGCTACCTGCAAACTGGTCAGTTATTGACTCTACGCAGCTGGATTCTCCAGGCAAAATAGAACAATTTGTCAATCCATACCAGGAAAATCCAGACTGCGATAACAGTTCTTCAACAGAAAAAGAAATTGCAGTTAGCACCGGCTTTAAACTTAAAAAGTTGAAACTCAACCGATTAAACACAGTCATCAAAATCCCCAGTTTTGAACAGGTAAGCGCCAGTAAACCACTATATGCCCACACTTCCAGAGTTTTTCACCTTGAAACTAATCCGGGTAATGCCCGTGCTCTTGTGCAGGCACATGGGAAAAAATTACTGTGGTTAAATCCGCCCCCTATTCCACTGACAACGGATGAGCTAGACAAGGTTTTTGAATTACCATATGCCAGACGTCCTCACTCCAGTTATGGTGATGCAAGAATACCCGCCTGGGAAATGATACGCCACTCAGTCAATATTATGCGTGGATGCTTTGGTGGTTGTACATTTTGTTCAATTACAGAGCATGAAGGAAGAATCATTCAAAGTCGATCCGAACAATCAATTATCCGGGAAATTGAAAATATCCGTGATACAGACGATCAATTTAAAGGACATATATCTGATGTCGGTGGGCCAACTGCCAATATGTATCGCATGCAATGTAAAAGTAAGAGTATCGAACAATCCTGTCGTCGATTGTCCTGTGTTTATCCAGGCATCTGTGAAAACTTGAATACAGATCATCAATCTTTAATAAAGCTTTATCAACATGCCAGACAGTTAAAAGGAATCAAGCGAATACATGTTTCTTCAGGCTTACGTTATGATTTAGCCGTAGAATCACCAGAATACATCAAAGAACTTGTTACACATCATGTTGGTGGTTATTTAAAGATTGCTCCAGAACATTCGGAACAGGGCCCTCTTTCAAAAATGATGAAACCGGGTATGGGAAGTTATGATAGTTTTAAAAAACTGTTCGATAAGTTTTCCAGTGAAGCCGGCAAAGAGCAATATTTAATTCCATATTTTATCAGCGCACACCCTGGAACCTCAGATACTGATATGTTGAATCTGGCATTGTGGCTTAAGAAAAATAATTTCAAACTGGATCAGGTTCAGGGATTTATCCCTACTCCACTGGCTATAGCTTCAGCCATGTATCACACAGCTAAAAATCCGCTGAAAAAAGTCAATCACCGTTCTGAAAAAGTGCGTGTTATTAAAAAGCCTGAACAACGAACCTTACATAAAGCTTTTTTACGTTATCACGATGCTGATAACTGGCCTATTTTGCGCGAAGCTCTAAAAAATATGGGGCGCGCTGATTTAATTGGTAACAGTAAAAATCATTTAATTCCAGCCTGGCAACCCAATGTTACAGGAAAAAATCATGATGGTGCTAAACAATCAAACAAACAGGGTAAAAAAGCTATCCGTCAACATACACGAATAAACGATAAGCAAACTAAAAAAACTGGTGCAAAAAAATCTTTCCAGAAAAAAAATAAGCGTTAGATTCTGGTATCCACCTATGTGTTATCAACGAGAGAACACGACCCTCTACATCAGCAACGAGCAGGATAATCATCGTGCCAAATATAAACTGTACTAAATCAGATTTGTCCTGACTATTATTCTAGAATCCGCATTTGGAGGAGTTGATTGTGCGTTTGAGGTGGTGTAGATCAAGGCGTAACAACGCGGAATAGCGAGCTATTCCAAGGAGTTACAACGAAGAGATACGCCGCCTCAAACGTACAATTCAGTTCGTAGCGGGATTCACCGATTGGGTGATTATACAGATCAACTGTAATGATTTATGAAACAGTGGGTTAATCT
>JBNKKI010000146.1:0-49365 GCA_050291745.1 Gammaproteobacteria bacterium
TGCGTAACAGATTGATGTGCCTGGTCTAAGCCAGGGATGGTTGTCGTTAGAGCAATGCTGGAGCAATTGCCGGCAAATCAAAAACACCGTAGTCAGCTGATTGGTGAAGAGTGTGTTTTTGATTTTATCAGCTGCATTAAGCTGTTACGTAGACTTTCATGATTCAACTGTTTTTTCCAGGTTTAATCAATCGATAAACCTGGATTCTGTAGTTGACCTCTATTGCGAGCGGTCAACTGCGGAATCCAGGATTATTGGAGATATGCATGCGGTCAAACTCATTGGCCTTATTCCGTCGAGTTAAGCTTTATCTAACAGCTCTGTTTCTTTCTGTCATCAGGTCGGCAAAACTTGATAGTATAGACATACCGATAAAGAGCGAAGCTTAAACCGATGCAAAATTTAAAAATAAATTTGAAACATCTTCGATATTTCTGGTCTGTAGCTAGTCACGGTTCTATAACAAAAGCATCAGAATCCATGTTCCTGACACCACAGACAATTAGCGGGCAGTTACGCGATCTGGAAGAGAGTATTGGTGAAAAATTATTTGTTCGTGAAGGCAGGAATCTTGTGCTGAGTGAGGTTGGACGTATGGTTTTTTCATATGCAGACGAAATGTTCCGGCTAGGACTCGAATTACAGGATGTGCTGGAAGGTAAAACACCTGGTACTGCGATTACCGTAAAGGTGGGTATTGCGATGATTGTACCTAAATTGTTGGCCTATCGGGTGTTAGCTCCAGCTCTAAAAATGAAAGAATCGATTAATTTAATTTGTCATGAAGCCCCACTGGTTGACCTGTTGGCAGATCTTTCAGTACATAAGCTTGATGCTGTTTTAACTGACAGCCCAATTAATCCATCACTTAATATTCGAGCCTATAACCATCCATTGGGTGAGTCAGGAATTTCTTTTTTTGCATTGCCTGAACATGTGGATAAATTACGGCAGGATTTCCCTAAAAATCTCGATGCTTTCCCGTTTCTTATGCCCGGTCGTAGTAGTAGCCTCCGCAGAAACCTGGAATCCTGGTTTGAGCAAAACTCAATACAGCCATTAGTTGTTGCTGAATTTGAAGATCGAGCACTCATGAAAGCTTTTGGTGAAAGTGGTGCTGGTGTATTTACTTCACCTATCACCATGGAGAAAGATGTGTTGGCAAAATATGGGGTCGAGGTAATAGGTCGTACGAATGAAATAATGGAAAGATATTATTTGATTTCACCAGAAAGAAAAATTAACAATCCCGCCATTACTGCGATGACAGAAGCTGCTCGAAGTAATATTTTTTAATCAACCTTATGCAGGGTTTCACCTGCTTCATTAACTACTTCTACAGCAACATGAATTCCTTCACGCAGACTGGCGGTGACAACACAAAAGTCTTCAAATAGATCCAGGCAGCGCTCACTCTTTTTTGAGTCCATGAGTGCATTATCGGCAGTAATTTTTACATCGATACGTCCAACACGCAGGCGATTTTTGTCATTACGTACCATAGTACAAGTGGCTTCAGTATGAACAGATTTAGCGGGTGTATCCTGTTTTGCCATACAAAACATTAAACTGGCACTCAGGCAGTTAGCGGTAGCCGCAGCCAGCAGGCGAGAAGCATTTGGACCATTATTCTGGCCTAGTGGTGGCGGTTCATCCATCAGGATCTGCTCAGCCTGGTCAATATCGAATTTAACATGGAAGTTATAACCTTCTTCATGTTCCAGATGTATAGTAAATTTTCCAACTTCAGACATTGTGTGACTCCTGCAATAATCGTCGGGTTAAATGCAATCGCATATCGGCATGTTCGGTTATTCGATGGAATAGTTGATGCGGCCCGGAGGCATTCTTGATTAATTCATTCAAATTATCTTTTATCTCTGCATAATAATCCAGCAAACGTAAATCAAAATCATGCAGCGCTTTAGCTAATGGATCTTTCTGATAACGACGCAGAATGGTTTCAAATCCATCGCGATAAAAATCCCCAAGATTCATATGCACGGCGGAAAACAGGGTTACCCAACCGTTAAACCAGAACATTAGATCAGTATCGAAATACTCGCCATCAGGCTTATGTCCTTCCAGCATCTGGATTAGCATTTCCCGGTCATTGATAGCTTCATGTTGTTCCATAGTGGTGGCTCGACCATAGGCATCGATGGTGGAGCTGGTGAGTATAATCGGTATATCCGGGAATTGAGCCAGAGTGAAATTAGCATCGCGGATTAATATTCCCTTAGCACCTCCCTGAGCAGGGTTCGGTTTTTGTCGAGAGGATGGCTGAGTTGATATTACCTGTAATTGATGTCCACGAGCGCCTAACTCTTTTACCAGTCGTGCAAATACGCCTTTTTGAAATAAATCCATAGAAAAATTGAGCGCATGCTGTTTATGGAGTAAAGCTAACTGGATCTCTCGCCCATAACGTGGGGCAAGCTGGACGATGTTGGCGATATTGGCTATAGCGATACGTTCTTTAGGTTTACCGTGTTTATCAATAATAACTTCCTGATGGAATTCATCAAAACTGATCTGTAGCATCACTTTAGCATCAGGCCAGTTAGCAGGTCTTTTACGTATGGCTTTAGCCATGGAGGATAAAACGACTTCAGTGGCTTCAATAGAATACGCAAAATCACCATTAAGCAAAATAGCAAAGGTATTGATATCTTTCATACTTGATATGGCACGATAAAAATCGTCCAGTTGCTTTGTCAGGTCGCCACCGGTGAATAATACATTTCGGGTGAGTTGATTGACCTTACGGTATAAATCTGTGGTATCAGCTGTATTCTTCATGATCGGTCGCCAGATAAACATACAGTGGCGACAGGTTTGAGGACAGGCCATGGATGGAATTAATCCAAGCTTTTCGAATGATTCCGGTAAGGGGCCAATATCAGCTAGTTCGTCGATCAGTTGTAGTCGTTCTGCCTCTTCGTTACTGGCGAATTCCTGGTAGCGCTGTTTTTCTTCAATAGCCAGTTCATGGTAGCTCTCAGCAGGACTAAGCCTGAACAGATCAAGACTATTCCACTGTTCAAACATAAATTGTTTTAATTTGTCAGAGTCCTGCTGATTATGCCGGTAAAGGTTCAGTAACTGTTGATGCTGAATCTGTGCTTCACCGGAGTAATCGAGCCAGTGATTTACATAGCTATCAATAAAGGATTGACTGTCTACGGACTGTAATAATATGCGCATTAGAAAAGCTTGTCGTCCACGAGAAAACGCACTCAGCACAGCTTCTCGATAGTTTTCATGGATGTTATGTTTCATCCAGTGAAAAGCATGCAGGTAACTCAATGGAAAACTAAGTTCACTGGCAAATAAACGCTCACCTAACAGGGCTAGCATGTCACCACTGGTGAGACGGTTGATCTCGGCCTTGAAACGTTGTCGCATGTTGATCTGATAAATTTGATTCAGATCGTTAGCCGGTTGTTGAGTAGCTGCTGTTAAAGTCATAAAGCTATTGTCGTTATGCTGAAATTTTTATCAAGTCGGAAAATATTGACACAGAATAATAATTCCCCGATTTGATCTGACAGGTGAGAAAAATTCCGGCTGAAAGTCCTGGGTAATCAGCAAAAAAATACTCAATTAACTGCATTAATATGACTCTTAACAAACCTTTTTCTAAATTCTCTGGGCGTTAGACCTGTTATTCGGAAAAATATCTTTCGACAGGCATTGATATCTTCATAGCCGATTTTATGTGCGATAGCCTCAAATGTCTGTATGGAATTTTCCAGTAAATCACAGGCTTTTTGAATTCTGAGTCTCTGTAGGTATTCACTGGGGTTGACTCTGGTTGCTTTTTGAAAACGACGTAAGAAAGTGCGTTCAGTCATGTGAGCAAGTTTAGCCAGTTCAGTTATTATTACTGGTTGCCCATAAATTCTCTGTAATTTTTGCTGCACTTTTAAAATTTGCTCATCACCGTGGTTAAGCAGAGGTGTAAATTGCCGGTAATATTGTTGTTCACGCTGACCGGTATCGACCACCAGTATTTTTCCAAGCTGACGCATAATATCCTGACTGCTAAATTGTGCGATCAATTCAAGACCCAGATCCAGCCAGGATAACATTCCTCCTGCGGTTATTAAGTCATGCTCATTGATCATGATTTTGTTGGCATTTAAATTGATTGACGGGTATTTTTCCGTGAATTCTGTGGCCAGTCTCCAGTGAGTTGTCACTTCACGTTTTTCCAGCAAACCCGTAGCTGCAAGAATAAAAGCTCCAGCACAGGCAGAGCAAAGAATACTACCCTGTTGATGTTTTTGTATTAACCACTGTTTGATTGCATTTGATGGTTCATGATAAAAACTGCTGCCAATTGCTGGTGGTAAAATAATAGCCGTAAACGATTGATTACTGGCTGCTGAAATTTCTCCATGGTCGAAAACTTCGATAATTTCAAGCTCTATAGGTTCAATTAATGCCTGTTCTGCACATAACTGATTCGTTAGATCAAACATTTCTTTTAAACCATATACAGCAGACTTCAATACGCCGGGGTAATCTATGAGAGCCAGTTTCATGAATTTCCTGAATAATTGTCCGAATTGAAAGCTATTATGTCATTTTTGACGCTTAAGTTCCCGGTTAATCCTGTTCATTATAATTGTTTTTTAAATTCAGAGGGTATCATTATGAACCAGAGAAAAAATGCAGCATTGGTTATTATCGATTTGCAGAACGATTATTTTGAGGGTGGAAAATATCCACTGTGGAATAGTGAACAGGTTTTAAGAAAAATTGAAGAAGTTATCCACAAAGCTCAGCAGTTGGCTATGCCGATTATCCTGGTTCAACATATTGCTGATAATCGCCATGGGTTAGCACCATTTTTTAATGAGGGTACTGCAGGTGTTGAAATACACTCATCAATTCAGAAAGCCGTTGCTGATGCAGATATTGTTGTAAAGCACTATGCTGATAGCTTTGAACAGACTGATTTTAAGCAGATACTCGAAAAACACAGTATAGACGAGTTATTAATCTGTGGCATGATGACACAAAATTGTGTCACTCATACCGCTATATCGAAAAGTGCAGAGAATTATAAAGTCACAATTCTAGCAGATTGCTGTACAACCGTAGATGAAATGTTGAATAATATTGCCTTGCATGCGCTATCTACACGGGTTGAAATTTTACCTGCTGAGCAGCTTATGCAATTTTCCTGAAAAGCATCAATATCTGGAAGATTCTGATAAAGCATAGTGAGAGAGTTTGTCTCACTATGCTTAACATTACTTTGACCCTGTTTTTAACATGGTTTTATGCAGCTCTCTTTATAGCTCTGTTGACTCCATTCATCAAGGCTTTGATTGCTGCTGTGGTAATATTTTGATCCTGACCAACTCCGAATACAGGATGTTGTTTGCCCATTTTCAGTTCTACATAACAGACTGCTGTCGCATCAGAACCTCTGGAAAGTCCATGCTCATGATAATCCATGACTGTTATGGATTGACCAATATGTCCTGCAATAGCAATTGCAGCAGCATCAACAGGACCATTCCCAGTGCCGGTGAGTGCCAGTTTATGATCAAAATGATGACTATCAATATGCGCGGTCACTCTATTTTCGTTTTCATTGACGAACTGGCTGGCTATATATTGATAAGGTTGACTCATCTGCAGAAACTCATCATCAAAAAGCTGATAAATAGTTTCACTGTTAACTTCTTTGCCTGTTGAATCAGATACCTGCTGGACAATTTTACTGAATTCGATTTGCAGGCGACGTGGCAATTCAAAGCCCGCCTGCTGATGTAATAGAAAACTAACTCCTCCCTTGCCGGACTGACTGTTTACCCTGACTACCGCATCATAACTTCTATTTAAATCGGCCGGGTCAATAGGAAGATAAGGGACTTCCCAGAAGTTTTTTGAACTTTGCTGAGCAAAACCTTTCTGGATAGCATCCTGATGTGACCCAGAAAAAGCAGTAAAGACCAGTTCTCCTGCATAGGGGTGTCGCGGGTGTACAGGTAATTGTGTATATTCTTCCGTCATTTGACGTAGCTGATCGATGTTACTGAAATCCAGTTCAGGATCTATACCCTGAGAATATAAATTAAGAGCCAGAGTCACCAGGTCAACATTTCCAGTTCTCTCTCCATTGCCAAACAGGCAACCTTCCACCCGTTCAGCACCAGCCATGATGGCTAGTTCAGCTGCTGCTACAGCAGTGCCTCGATCATTATGCGGGTGAATGCTTAAGATAATACTTTCACGATTATTCAAGTTGCGATGCATCCATTCAATTTGATCTGCATAAGTATTAGGTGTAGACATTTCGATGGTAGCTGGCAGATTTAAAATCATTTTGTGTTCGGGTGTAGGTTGCCATATCTCAGTTACGGCATCACAAACCTCTTTGGAAAAATCAATTTCAGTACTTGAAAAAATTTCTGGAGAATATTGATAAACCCATTCTGTATCTGTTTGTTGGTCGGTATATTGTTTAACCCAGCGTGTACCGCGTTCGGCTAAGTGTTTTACACCTGCTTTATCAGTGTTAAAAACAATATTACGAAAGTTTGGTGCTATCGGATTATACATATGCAATATTGCCCGATGAACTCCTTTCAGAGATTCGACTGTACGCGCTATCAAATCTTCTCTTGCCTGTGTCAGTACTTCAATAGTGACATCCTGTGGAATCAGCTTTTCTTCAATTAAACGCCGTACAAAATTAAATTCAGTTTCTGAGGCTGACGGAAAACCGATTTCAATTTCCTTGAAGCCCATTTCTATCAATGTCTTAAAAAACTGAATTTTAGTATCAACCGATAAAGGGTTTATCAAAGCCTGATTGCCATCCCGTAAATCAGTGCTCATCCAGATTGGTGGCTTATCGAGAGTTTTATTGGGCCATTGACGATCTTCTAGGGTAATCGGTTCAAAGCGTTGGTATTTTTGTTGTGGATTGACCATCATTTAATTTCCTGAATAAATATGCCTGAGAGGGTTTGCATAAATCATGTTGCGAGCTCCTGGCGACTCTGGCGGGGTAATTAATCCAGAGGGTTAGGATTTGCCGCTTAACACTTGTGATGATAATTGGCCAATCGTGCCAGAAGGAGCTTGTGACTCATATCGCTGCTGATTTAAGGCATGAAGAAAGTATAGAGAAGAGTGGCTGGAATTAAATTTCAATAATTACAATAAAATCCATTTAAAAGGTATAAATTGCTAAAAATCTGAAATATATTAGAATTAACTGCTTTAGAATGTGATTTAGGTGAAATGTTATGAGTCTGAAGCTTGATAGATACGATAAGTTGATTCTTGAGTACCTGCAAAAAAATGGCAGGATGTCTAATCAGGAACTAGCAGAAGCGATCAATCTATCACCTTCACCAACATTGCGTCGGGTGAAAATGCTGGAAGAAAGTGGTTTGATTAATGGTTATGTCGCACTTTTAAATGCCAGAAAAATGGGACTTTCGTTAATTGCATTGATTGGAATCAGTATGGATAAACACATACCGGAACGTTTTGAAATACTTGAAACCACTCTGGCAGAATATCCTGAAGTTCTTGAGTGTCATTTGATTACAGGTCAATCTGCAGACTATCAGCTTAAAGTGGTAGTTGATGATATGGATGGTTATCAACAGTTTCTATTAAATAAACTCACACGAATTGAAGGTGTGTCAGGCGTGCATACTTCATTTATACTAAAATCACCGATAAATACGACGGCTTTACCTGTTGGATGAGCTGTATTAATTACATTAAGTGAATCGAATAAATTTATAGATTAGAAATATGGATAAAACAGAAAATAACTCCTGGCTGGAAGATATGGCGGATACTGATATGTTAGCCACTCATGATTTAGCCCGGGTAGTATCTGTACATAAAGATAGCTACAGTATATCAAAAGGAACTACTGAGGTATTTGCCCAGTTATCAGGTCATCTTGCTTATACAGCAAATTCAGCTATTGATTTACCCACTACCGGGGACTGGGTCTATGCCGATTTTTATGATGATGATACTCATGCCATCATTCATGCCATCGTTCCCCGGAAAACGATTTTAAAAAGAAAAGCAGCTGGTAAGCTGATAGATTTTCAATTAATCGCCGCCAATATTGATGTTGCCTTTATTATCCAGTCAGTCGATTATAATTTTAACCTGAGCCGCTTGGAACGATATCTGGTGATGGTGAATGAAAGTGATATAAAACCGGTTATATTACTCAGTAAGTGTGACCTTATTGAGCAACATGAAGTGGATGACAGAATAAATAGTATCCTCAGTATTGCTCCCCAGGTGAATATAATGGCATTTAGTAACCTCAGTGGTGATAATCTGGATAGAATTAAGGATTTATTAAACCCGGGTTCTACTTATTGCCTGCTGGGTTCATCAGGTGTTGGAAAGACAACTTTATTAAATAGTATTACAGGTCGTGATGAGTTTGAAACTCAGTCAGTCAGTAAAAAAGAAAATAAGGGGCGCCACACGACCACAAGTCGGGAATTAATAACACTGGCTAACGGCGCTATGCTAATCGATACGCCTGGTATGAGAGAGCTGGGTAATCTATCGATAGAAAGTGGTATTGATGAAACATTTTCTGAAATTCGGGAACTTGAGTTAGGCTGTAAATTTTCTAATTGCTCACATACCAATGAAAAAGGCTGTGCAATTCTAGCCGCTATTAATAAAGGTGAACTACTCGAGAAACGTTATAAGAATTACCTGAAATTGAAGCATGAATCTGCTTTTCACAATATGTCCTATTCAGAAAAAAGGAAGAAGGATAAGGATTTCGGTAAGTTAATTAAAAAAACAATGAAGAATACGCAAAGAAAATTTAATTAAAGCATGAATGTTCATGAGCAGCTTCTTCTACTCAATAGCTGTATTTTCTGTGTTCATACATTCATAGTTTTTACTATCCCTGGCTAACAAAAAAACTCCAGTCTAAAGTGCCTGCAGCTTGTCAGTATCACTATTTTATGCGCAATCTATTTGTTTCTCTAATAGTTAAATATGGGAGTTTGAGGTCTTCTAATACCCTTATAAAACAAGTGGATTAACGGGTTTTTATAGACAATTAAAGCGTAGTTTTATGACTCGTGACGGGTCAATATTTAATATAGTTGTGTTTCGGATAAACGCGATTGACATGGCCCTGAGCATGAACTATGGAGAAAGTATGATTACAATTTGTTAATCAGGAGATCATCATGCAACAGCGTCGTTTTTCCCGTTTCTCTACGAGTGAACCTGTTACTTTTGAAATTGAAGGTATGGTCGGTCAACATAAACATCTTTTGAATGATGCCAGTCAGGGGGGACTAAGCTTTATTGCATCAGGCTATATTAAAAAAGGAACTCATATTGAAATGAGTCTTGATGGCAATGATTCAAAAACCACTGCCAAAGTATTATGGTGCACAGCCAGAGATCGGAACAATTATCATTTAGGCCTGACTTTTGAAGAAAATATTGATGAATCAGTATTACATAGACTAATTCAAAAAAAGAGTTCTTCTTAACTGTTTTGCGCTTAAGATTTGAACCTGGAATTCGCAGTTGGACGAATTGATTGTGCGTTTGAGATGGTGTAGATCAAGGCGTTACAACGAAGAGATCCGCCGCCTCAAACCTGCAATTCAGTTCGTAGCGGGATGCACCGATTGGGTGATTATACACATCAACTGTCATGGTTTATGAAACATTGGGTTAACCTTTATTGCGAGCGGTCAACTGCGGAATCCAGGTTGAATTCTAAGGATTAGGAAATAGTGTTATGTCTATTGATGTATTAGCTATTTAGCTCGTATATGAAAAGCAAATTGAGATGTATACGCGTTATTAAAAATTCAAAGCTCAATCTAAGGAAATAGCCCTTAGGTTAATTTATCTATAATGACCTTATTTTTTGAAAAAAAGTATCAGAGTTCCTCGAATGAATCGGTAATGCCTGCCGATTCCAGGAATTTTCGAAGTTGATGTAGACTTTTTTTGGACATGGTTGAATTATGGTGGCCACGGTGCATAAGAAATTCAATGCCATTAAAACATGCCACTAGACTGGCGCCAGTTCCCTCTCTAAATTCTACACCTAGATGGCTTAATAATGATTCTACCTCATGCCAGTGCAGGTTACTGCTAGGATGGTCACTGAATATGGCAGAAAGCACTTTTTTATGTTTTTTACTCATGATCAGGATTCTCAATGAATGTCATTGTATTGTAGATTGTGAAGCCCGGATATCAAAATTGAACTTAGGAACTGAACCGGTTCATGATTTATATACTGACCAGAAATGCCCTGGTTCATCCCTTTGAATGCTGTAATATAGTGACGCATATCTATTAACGAATCAAATCGGAAAATTTTATCTTATCTATAAATCAATCGTCAGTAGTAAAGTGTTTCAATAAATGCAACCTCATAAATTTAATTTATTGTGCGAATATATTTGTGGAAATGATAGGATTCCTTCGTATTAATTAAAAAAACCTTTAATCAATGTTATTAAATTCTGATTTCAACACTTTCCAGAAACAATTTGAAGAACATTTAACTGAAATGTTATCTCCAGATGAACTGGGTGCATTTATTCTGGTGCTTGCCAATAGTATGCAGGATAAGTCTTTGCATCAAGCATTGTCAGGGCAGCTAGTTGAAACTTTTGAAGCCTTAAAGCTGCGATATAAACAAAATAAACTGCAAGCAGGTGAAGATGATTTTCAGGTGTTTGAATCCTTAATGAAAAGCGGAATAGATCACTATCAGGCATGGCAGACAAAATCACTCAAGCCCTGGCGCGCAGCTTTTAATCCTGTTCGAGCTTTACGGCCACAACGATCTTCTAAGGAAAGTTTTCAAACATTAAAACAAAATTTTGATGAACATAGATTTCACTTCAACAAACCTTTTTTAAAACCCGAAATTCTTAGCAATGAATTTTTTAATGGTCAGCATATTCGTGTGCTCTATCATAAATTTCCTTTTGTAACATATCATCTACTGATTTTGCTAGATCCTGAGGGGCATCATCCGCAATTTATGACGCCTGCTTCACATCAGTTAGCCTGGGAATTAACTTCTCAAAGTGCTGAGAATATTACCGGTTTTGGACTGGCTTATAACAGCCTGGGGGCAAGTGCCTCAGTAAATCATCTGCATCTACACGGTTTTGTAGAAAAAAATCCTTTTTCTATCGAAAATGAAATATGGCAACACAATGGAGGAGATAAAAACTATCCATTGCCATGTTATCCCATCAGGTCAAAGAATCAGAGTTGGGCATTCATTGAAAAGTTACACAAGGATAATCAACCTTACAATCTACTCTACCGTCCTGCTGTTTGTTATGTGATTCCTCGTCAGGCTCAGGGCGTTCCAGGATTGCCCCGATGGATGCCAGATGCCGGCTGGTATGAATTAAGTGGCGGGTTTAATTTAACTCAGCGTGATCATTTTGAGAATTTACTGGAGAAAGATATTGAACAGGGTTTGTCGAAGCTTAGGATATAACTACCTTAGCTGTTTAGCTTGTGGATCAGCCTGATTTAGTCTTCCTTTAACCTAGAATCCGCAGTTGGACGAGCTGATTGTGCATTTGAGGTGGTGTAGATCAAGGCGTAACGACGCGGAATAGTGAGCTATTCCAAGGAGTTACAACGAAGAGATACGCCGCCTCAAACGTGCAATTCAGTTTGTAGCGGGATTCACCGATAGGGTGATTTTACACATCAACTGTAATGGTTTATGAAACAGTGGGTTAACGTCTATTGCGAGCGGTCAACTGCGGAATCTGGGTTTAACATAAAAAGACCTGCCCCGATAAGTAAACCGCCTGACGCAAAGTTAAGAGCGCGTAAAGGGGTTTCAGATTTAAACAGGCTTTTTGCTTTAGAGGCACTCAGCGCCCAGCCAAAATTCATTAATGCAAAAGTCGATGGAACCAGAATAGATGCAACTAGCGCATCCTGAAAGCTGAGTGTTTCCATATCAATGAAAGTGGGAAGGAAACCAATGTAGAAAGCAACCAGCTTTGGGTTGCCGAGTGTTACGAATAATCCACTGATAAACCCCATCCCTTTTTTTGAAGACCTGGGGATAGCTATTTCCTGATTTTTATCCAGTGCATGATGAATCGCTTTATAACCAAGGTAGATAAGATAAAGTGCACCGATATATTTAATTACCATAAAAATGATTGAATAAGTTGCGGCTACATAGCCTAGACCGGATACAGCTGCTAATAGCCATAGTAAATCACCAGCAAAAACACCCGCCAAAAATCCAGAGGTTGATCTCACACCGCCAGAAAGAGCGCGCCCTACCAAAGCACCAACGACAGGCCCGGGTACCATTCCAAGAATAGCCGTGGCAATTACCAGAGCAAATAAAGCTTCAATATCCATAGGGGTTTCCATAATTTTTAGATTAAATTGAAATATATAATATATTCACATCATTTTTCGAATTATTTCACATTGATGTATTTTGTAGTGCTGTTATATTTAGATTGAGTGGAAATAATAAATTAAAAGATTACTGATAGGAGAGGGAATTATGCCAGTTACTTATAGTTTAGAATCAGGGCAGGAAAAAATTACCAGAGTAGAAAAATACACCTATAAAAAAAGGGGTAAGAAGGCTCAAATACGAGAAAGAGAAGTCGAGGATTATATTTCTGTACCTACCTGGAATATTGAAAAGAAAGATCCCAATACGGGTTATATGAATCCCAGCCACGAAAGCGAAATGGATGGTGCTGAAGTAGTGAGATTAACCAAAGAGGGGGTTGCTTTATTAACTACACAAGCAATAGATAAAATTCAGAAAACGAATGATGCCGAGCTTTTAAAGCTTTATAACAATTTAAAAAGTGAACGAACAGTGCCTGTTACCATTACCAAGGGTATACATCAGCGGAATACAAAACCGCATATAACGGCTCGATTAATTGGTGAAAAAACATTTCATATCTGGTTATCTACAAATGCTGTCCCTGGAAGGGAAAGCAATTTTGTCTGGAAAGCTATTGGTATTAGTGCGACCAGTGGTGGGGCATTAATGCCACCCTGTGTTGTGCAGGGTGTCAGACAAAGAAGTGGCAGTATAAGTCACGAAGTTCTAATTGCGGGAAGAACTTAATTTACAGGTGATTATAAACGGCAGATATTTTTTACGGTTAAAGGGGACAGACAAAGTTTAAATATTTCTGAAAAGAAAAAAGCTGAGTTGACATTAAGTAAGCATTTAATAATTTACTTTATGCCTCTTCAAACTGTATTTTTAAAATTAAAGATAATACTGTAAAGTCAGGGAGAGTCCTGGGTAATCAGCCAATCGGTACATCCCGCTACGAACTGAATTGCAGATTTGAGGCGGCGTATCTCTTCGTTGTAACGCCTTGCAATAGCTGGCTATTGCGTGTCGTTACGCCTTGATCTACACCGCCTCAAACGCACGCTTCAATTCCTCCAACTGCGGATTCCAGGTTCAGCGTTTCCCATTTATTTTTATCTGCGTAAAAGGCTTAAGCAGTTTGCAAATAAGCTTCGACAACTTCAATTGAGTGCTTACAGGCTTTATAGCAAGCCATACATTCAGGATGATCATCTTTATGCTCAGAGCAGGCCTTTGCACAATCTGTGCAGCAATCCAGGCATGCTTTTGCAAGAACTTTCAGATTTTTTGATTTGGCTAAGGCCAGTACTCTCATAGCTTCACAGACTGGTAACATCTGATATACATTTTTTGAACAGTCATCCATCGATGTATCCCCGACACCGAGTAATTCCAGGCAGTGATTAAGGCAGACTTTGCCAGCAGAAATGCAACCTTCCATGGCATCAATTATTGATGCATTTTTTAAAACCGGATGCTGATGGCTTTTCACTTCGGATAAAGCAGAACCTGAATAAGCGACTGCAGCAGTTACTCCCAGGCCTAAAAGTAAATTTCTTCGAGATATATTTGAAGTAGAAATATCCTGAGCAGGAGTCGATATTTTACTTGTCATGTTTTTCCCCCTTTCTATGTTTAGTATTATTTTTATTGGATCATGACTTTAGCATAGAAATAAACTTAAGTTAATATATTGATGGCTTTTGTTATATGTTTTTGATTTTATCAGCTGCATTAAGATGTTACGTAGACTTTCATGATTCAAC
This sequence comes from Gammaproteobacteria bacterium, assembly GCA_050291745.1. Lineage (GTDB taxonomy): Bacteria > Pseudomonadota > Gammaproteobacteria > JACNJF01. Next base: position 14,182 of record JBNKKI010000146.1, read on the forward strand.
TGATTTTTCCAGGATCATGCACAATATGTTTTTTTATGGAAATAAGGAAACTCTGATCAATTTATGATCTGGATTATTTATTTGCTATTCTGGCATTTCTATAATACTGGAAATTCATCCAATAATTATATGCCCATTATCAGGAGATAAATATGAGAGGATCAACTCAGGGGGAATTATTTTTACTATATTTTTTATCATTATTTTTTATCGTATCCTGTGGAGATGGGGGTAAAAGTACTGGAAATATTGATGGAGGGTTATTAAAGGATATCAATGCTTTCGAGTATCAGGGATCGTTCAGAATAAGCTCTGAAACCTTTGGTGAATCGAATGTCAATTATGCAATAGGTACCCTTGCCTATAATTCAGATAAACATTCACTTTTCATTGCCGGGCATGCTCAACATAATGCCATTGGGGAATTTCCTATCCCTGAGTTAACTGTTCAAAATGACGTCAATGATTTTAATGTTGCAAACTCAGCATTGCAGGATTTCAGGAATATTTTATCCGCCGGCTCAACAGGCAATCCGGAGGGTATCGACAGGGTGACCGGACTGTATTACAAAAATGGACAACTTATTGTTAATGCTGAGACATGGTATGACGCACCTGGCGATAATAGTGATACAACATTGGTAGTTCGCGATGCGAATAACCTGGCGACTTCTTCTGTTGAAGGATATTTTGAGCTGGAAGGAGCTGCACGGGCAGGTGGGTATATTTCTGAGGTACCGCCTGAGTGGCAGGATCGGATTGGTAGTACGCATATTACCGGTTGGTCCAGCGTTTATTCCATTATTAGTCGTTATAGTCTTGGGCCTTCCATGTATTCATTCGATATTAACCAGTTACTTGATACATCTTTGTCCTTTAATGAAAATGTTCCTACTACAGCCCTGATGAGCTTTCCTTATAGTGGTGGAGAATATCTTGATGAAGGCGCTGAATTAATGAATACAGGTTCATCTGCATCTGATCTGTGGAATAGTCTTAGTAATGGTGTTTACGGCTTTATCATACCCGGAACAAATACATTTGCTGTGATAGGATCTTCATCAGGAATTGTCGGTGGGATTGGTTATAAAATCACTCAGGATAATGGCAATTTATGTGGAGGACCCTGTCCCTATATTTCATCTGAAGTTTATAATTACTACTGGTTTTTTGATGTAGAAGAAATCCTTGCTGCAAGCAGGGTGTCTGAACCGCGTCCCTATGCCTATGGTAAATGGTCACTGCCTTTTGATGATAATGGCAGTCACAGCATTATTGGTGCCAGTTATGATTCCGAAAATAATATGCTATATATTGCTCTGCAAAATGCGGGAAGGGTAGCGACTTATGATAGACCTCCATTAATTCACGGATATTCAATTTCCATCGATTAGGAAATTATCCCGGTTATCTGTGCAATAGTAATAAGCGGATATTTGAATTGAAACTGTCTCGTAATTAAAAAGCAATATAAAGATGAGTTTTTTAATTAAGCTCTATATGGCCCATATTTAGTTGTTTTAATAAAGATCATGAGTTTCTGTATATAAAGGAACTCATGATTTGAGATCGCTAAAAAATTAGAGCGATAAAATTATTTGTTCAGCCTATGTATTTACCTGTACTACTTTTGTGCCACCAACGAGATCGTGTATACATCTTTTAGATTTTCCAAAAATAAAAAGAACATTTACCATATTGATAATTTGGCCTATCACTGGAATTTGAGGTATGAACCAGTAAAAACCGTATCTTTTGGCTAAAGTGGATATGCCGGCATGTTGATCATCTATTGTTACAATTTTTATGTTCAAAGCTTTTTTTCCTAATGTCTGACCATTTGAAATTAAAAAGTATCCATGAATAAGCATAAAAATGACGATCCCGACTAGCCCGAAAACCAGTGAATAAGTCATAGAAGGTTGTTTTCCTTCGGCAATGCCATCGAACCCTCCGGTAAAATACATTAAAGGAAGAAGTATGGGCATTATTGTAATGGTATCAATCAATGAAGCCCCCAGACGACTCCATCTACTAGCCAGGCTGACTTCATGCTCACTATCTTTCTCTGTCTCCAGGTTTGACTCTGGAGGGCTGTAAATATTATTTTCCATGTTATTTCCCTGAATTTATTTATCGAACTATCAAGAAAGTCGTAGTTAATCTTCGAAACACTTTCTGTAAATCGATATGATAGATAATTCTCTGGTTAATTACACGCAAATATTTCGAACAGACTTTATATGTTAATGAGTTATCAATGTAGTTAATTTAAATTTTATTTCCGCTTTTCATCGTTATCACTCATAAGCTCATAGTTGAGGGTCAGTTCTCCTGCCTGTAGTTTTTCAACCTGGCTCGTGGCTAATTCGCTAGACCATGCAGCGTTCTTTCCTTTTTTCTTTGCATTTAACGACTCTCAAGCTCCTCGAGAACTCATTTAAAGGAGTCAGTAAAACTTTTAAAACTGAGAAATCCGAGTATTGATTTGAGTTGAATTCAGGCGAATTTTGAGTATTGATTTCAATTAAATTTAGGCATATGCTTTACTCCTGCCTGTGCTGGCAGAGACGATAAAAAGTTAAAAAAGACCTTAATTTTATAGGGATTAATGCTGTATATAAAATATCGTATACAAGGTCAGAACTCGGTGCTATTACATGGAGAGTTAGGGATGATAAAGATAATCATTTTTTCTGATATCAGAATTTATTGTGAAGGTTTATGTAAAATCCTCAGTTGCATAGATCAATTAATGGTTGTAAGTTCAGAGCGTCATTTTCAGGATGCTATCGACAAAATTAAGCTTTCTGCTGCCGATGTTGTATTACTCGATATGACGATGTCAGGTAGCTGCCAGATGGCACAGCAAATTTTACAGCATTGTCCGCATACCCAGATAGTAGCTCTGGCTGCTCCTGAGAATGAAAAGAAAGCGATCAATTGTGCAGAAGTCGGCATTAAAGGATATGTCGCACGTGAAGCCTCACTGGATGTATTAATAGAAACAGTGAAGTGCGTAATCAAAGGTGAAGTGTATTATCCCCCCAGAATTGCAACTTATATTTTTAATCAATTTCGTCAGTCTAAAAACCCAACAAATCCTGTTGAATTATCTGAACTGGGAGCAGTGGTTAAACCATCTTTATCCTCATTGACTGGACGTGAACGCCAGATAGTTACTCTGGTAGCAGAAGGACAGTCGAATAAACAGATATCACGCCACCTTTGTATTGAAGTTTCAACTGTGAAAAATCATGTACATAATATTCTGGTAAAGCTGAAAGTGAAAAGTCGTGTACAGATAGCTGCATTGATACAGCGAAAATCATTTCAGCCGACCGGACTTCAGTTCCCACCCCTGTATAACTAACGAAGTAATAATCTCTTTTCCGGTGGGTTTTGTCCCAGCTGCTTTCATAAGATTTTTACCTGGAAAAATCAGTTGAATCATGAAAGTCTAAATAACAGCTTAATGCAGCTGATAAAATCAAAAACACAGTCTTCACCAATCAGCTGACTTCGGTGTTTTTGATTTCTCGGCAATAGCTCCGGCATTGCTCTACCTACAGCCATCCCTGTCTTAGACCTGATACATCAATCTGTTACCCTAGATTCCGCAGTTGACCGCTCGCAATAGAGATTAACCCACTGTTTCATAAACGATTACAGTTGATCTGTATAATCACCCAATCGGTGAATCCCGCTACGAACTGAATTGCACGTTTGAGGCGGCGTATCTCTTCGTTGTAACTCCTTGGAATAGTTGGCTATTCCGCGTCGTTACGCCTTGATCTACACCACCTCAAACGCACAATCAGCTCGTCCAACTGCGGATTCTAGGGTTACGCATCTTTTTCACGCTCAACTGATTTTTCCAGGTTAAACGGTATATCCAGACTATACCTTTAGATCTAGATCTTATGGTTCAGTGATTTAATTTTTATCTGCATCTTAAGGTTAGCATCTCTGTTGTATCTAAAACCCATCCTTTGATTTATTTCTTTGCTAATCAATCTGGCGCAGACTTGGAACCAGATTTTTATTTAAGGATAGTGAATCAAATTGTGAAATCAATCCAATGTCTGATTGCAAATATCCCGCAAAAGATTTTGGTAGAGATTGTACAAAAATTACTTGAGGCGGATGGTGATATCAAAGTGATCAAACACGATATGACTGTCGAAGATTTACCTCAGTTTATTGATCGGCAAGCAGTCGACCTGTTGATAATAGGTATGAAGACTTTTGATTTGCCCACAGTTTGCAATGATTTACTTTTACGATATTCAAATCTAATGATTCTTGGAATAGTAGAAGATGGACGTAGAGTAGCCGTTTATTTCAATGATGTTGCTAGCCAGGATTTAACTAATTTAGTGAACCTGCTGACAGGAAGATAATATAAATTTCATGTTGGGAAAGCACACAGGAAAATGTATTAATAAGGATATCCAGGCATTTTGTTCGGGGGGGCATTGCAATGGCTGATTTTACAAGTATTGCTGCCGTTTCCAGTAGCCTGGTTCGATACCTTGATTTATGTTTTCATCAAAAGGAACCTGTCAATGGAAAGAATACAGCTGTCCGTTTGTTGCGTACAGAAGACTTGAATAAGGATTCTTCAACATTGATAACCTCACCCTCATTGTCTGTCTTTTTATATCGGGTTGATTTCAATAAGGTTATGCGTGCAGCCTGGTCTGCTGTTTCACGCTACGATGGCAAGCCCCATCTTCCATTGGATTTACATTTTATGCTGATTGCCTGGGGAGAGAATGCGGATCATGAATTTCGTATTCTAGGACGTGCACTGGAATGTTTGGAAGAAACCCCGATTCTGAGTGGTCCATTACTTGACCCTATCGCTCCATGGGAAACCAATGAATCGATTCAGCTATGTCTGGAAGATCTCTCCACAGAAGATTTAATGCGTACCTTTGATTCTTTACCATTAGATTACAAACTCAGTATTCCCTATGTGGCACGAATTACCGTGATTGACGGTAATGCCGATCAGACAAACAGAGTCACACAGGGCATAAGCCGCAGCAAGACACAGGTTGAATCTTAATTATGGCGGTGAATTTAAAATATCAGGAACATACTAACCGGCTTGCGCTTGGGCTCGAAGTACTGGATGCGTTAAGTCTACGCCAGATAGTTTATCCCTTACGTGTTGATGTGGAATACGGGCTGCCTCACCAGTCGCCCCGGCCCGCTAACAAGTTTAATTTTTTTCAGCAGTCCGGTCGCTTACCACTAGCTATGGCCCATCATAACAGTGGCCGGTATTCACTGGTTTATCAGGCCGGATTACAGGATCACATCGATATCAGATTATTTGATTATTCTCGTCAATATGTTCCCAGACGTCTACGTGTTCCCCTGCTGACCTTACAGACTGTACTGGATATTGAAGCTAATCAGGAAGCGGATTATGTACGAGGTCGAGGTCGTAATCCGGTGATGTTTCCTGGCGCTGGCTACGACCTGATGAGTAAGGCAACCGGTTTGCGGGGACGTGTATTACGTGACACTAAACCTATGCCCTGGGTATGGGTAGAAGCTTATAGCGTACTGGATGATGCGCTGGTCGGGCGAGCACGCGGTGATGAACGGGGAGAGTTTCTTTTGCTACTGAATCCTGTGGTAGCCGGTGCAGGAGATCTGTCGGCAACCTATAGCGTAAATGTGCAGATTTTTGGCCCTCAGATACCACTAAGCCCATCACCAAAGGATTTACCTGATAGTGATGCATTATGGGATTTACCCCTGGAAGAAATACCCACGGCGGGTAATCCGGACGCCGTCTCATCAGGAGAAAACTTACCGGATGGATATGTTGAAGGGGCCAGTGCGGTTGTGCCCTGCCAGATCGGTCGCGTGTTGACCGCTGTTGATACCGCAGATTTTGTTTTTACTGTTGCCTAGATGAAAGTGATCAGGGCACTCATGAAACACTTATATGTAAAGGAGAATAACCGCCATGCCTGAATATCTAGCGCCGGGTGTCTTTGTTGAAGAGGTCAGTTTTAGATCGAAATCGATTGAAGGTGTCCCTACCAGTACGACCGGTTTTACCGGAATGAGCCAGTTTGGCCCAGTCTGCTATCGAGATGCAAATATCGATGGTCCACTGAGTTGCGATCCCCGTTTGATAACGAGTTTCACTGAATTTGAAAGAGTTTATGGTGGTCTGGAACCACTCGATATCAATGGTGATGAGCGTATCCCCTATATGGCCCATGCCGCACGTGCTTTCTTTGAGAATGGTGGCAAGCGTCTATATATATCCAGGGTTGTAGCACCCAATGCCGGTACCGGCGCCAGTGCCTGGGGGGTCGCCCAACAAACTGTATTAATCGATGATGAAGGCACCATGCGCAACGCTGTCTGGCAAGCGCGTTGGCCTGGTAAGCTGGGTAATGCCAAAGTTGAGGTGACTGTTTCGCGTAGTAAGAACCTGGCTTATGAGCATAGTATCGCCAGAGGCTATGCTGATGACTGGGGGATGCAGGCGCAGCGAGTGAAAAAAGGTGCAGTGGTTGAAGTCATTGCTGCCGGTGATCCAGTACCAGTAGGTAATGAAGCGCTTAATCAATTGCAACTGCGAATAGTCAGTGTTGATAGTGATGGGCAGAAGAGTTTTATTAACTCAGCTGGTGCAAGCATCGCGCTCAATAATGATGATATTGTGCAGGCTATTGAGTTAAAAGTTCGTGTTACTGTAGGAACGGAACGTGTTGATGAATACGAAGAGTTACAGGCATCCTCACAGCAAAAACGCTATATTGGCCGCATTCTACAACGTGATGATCCTGAAGATGAAAATGCAGCCGTGTGGTTTGACTGGGATGAATCTGCCTCAGCAAATCCATTCTTGCCTGCATTGCTGGCAATTGGTCTTCAGGGCAATGCCACACCACGCCTGCAGGGTGGCCATGATGGTAGCCTTGCATCCCCGGACCAGTTGGCAGGTGAAGCTGCTGACCCGGATGATCCAGAAATAAAAGCAACCGGTCTTGAGGCACTGGCGGAGGTAGAGGATATTTCCATTGTTGCCATGCCTGATTCAGGTGATATGGGAGACCCGCTGATTTCCCAGGTAGCTGCTCAGAAACTGATTACCCATGCTGAAAAGATGCGCTACCGAATTGCGGTAGTAGATGGACCAGTCGGCAGTTCGATGAATGAAATACGAGATTTTCGTAGCCAGTTCGATAGCAAATATGGCGCTATATACTATCCGTGGATTAAGGTATTTGATCCAACAGAACGCTTTTCACAGGGTACGCCACCGAGACAACTGGTTTTACCACCATCAGGTTTCGTCACTGGAATTTATGCACGTAATGATATCAATCGGGGGGTACACAAAGCGCCTGCCAATGAAGAAGTACGTGGCCTGAGCAAACTTGAAAACAATATCAATAAACCACGTCAGGAAGTGATTAACCCTGAAGGTATCAATGCCCTGCGTTTCTTCGAAGGTCGTGGCCATCGTGTTTGGGGTGCAAGAACCATGAGTTCCGATCCTGAATGGAAATACGTCAATGTTCGCAGACTGTTTAACTATATTGAAAACTCTATCGATAAAGGCAGCCAATGGGCCGTGTTTGAACCCAATAATCGTCATCTATGGGACAACATACGAAGAACCATTGAAGATTTTTTACTGGTGTTATGGCGTGATGGTGCATTAATGGGGGCGAAGCCGGAGGAAGCCTTTTTTGTTCGTTGTGATCGCAGCACCATGACGCAAAACGATCTCGACAATGGACGCCTGATTTGTCTAATTGGTATTGCGCCGGTTAAACCAGCAGAGTTTGTCATCTTCCGTATCGGTCAGTGGACCGGTGACGCAAAATAATTTTTAGGAGAATGTAATGGCAACATATAGAGACAATCCCTACAGCGCGTTCAACTTCATGGTTTCATTGCAGGACGGGCAGGAGTCATCCGTTGTGGGTGGTTTTTCCGATGTTAGTGGACTGGGGCGTGAAGTGAATTATGCTGAGTATCGAAACGGTAACGAATCATTCAATACTGTTCGCAAAATAGCAAATACCTATAAATCGGATGATGTCACCCTGAAGCGTGGACTGGTTGGTTCTACTGCCTTGTTTGAATGGTTGAAAAAGGTAGGTGATGGAGAACATGATCCACGTCTGGTAACGGTTACCCTGCTGGATGAAGCCAGAAATCCTGTTTCTACCTGGGAGTTACGCAATGCCCAGCCCAAGAAATGGACCGGCCCTACATTAGCTGCTAAGGGTGGTGGTGAAGTAGCAATGGAAGAGCTAAGCCTGGTTTGTGAAGAGTGCAGTTACAAATAATGATTGTGAACTAATCATCTGATGAATGCCTTGTCAAAAATCGCGCTGGGCGCAGCTGATATTTACCGCTTACCGGATGAAATGCGTCGTACGGTGGGTATGGTGAAGATGGATGTTTGCGCATTTATCGGTGTGGCACCGCGTGGTCCGGTACGTGTACCCATTGAACCGGAAGCCTGTCAAGCCGGGCAGGTTTTTGTTGATCCCGCCTTAGCTAAATGCCGCTCGAAAGCTGTAGCCGTTAATAGCTGGGACGAATATTTAAGTGAATTTGGCGGTTTTCAGGGACCGGGACGTTTACCCTATGCGGTAGCTTCATTTTTCGAACAGGGTGGTCGTAGAGCTTATATTGTGCGTATAGTTCATGATTACGGCAATTCAGTGGAGAATGCAGCTGCGGTAGCACATGGCAATATTGCTAATCTGCAAGCAGGTGGCGGGATTGAGATAAGGCTGGATGCACGCAGTGAAGGTAGTTGGGGGAATGGATTACGCGTGGCGATGGGCTTTTCTGTAACCCCTCTGTTGCATGAAGTGCATAACAGTACAACTGAATTATTATTTAGTCCCGATGAACCTTTGAAAGTTGGTGAACTACTGCGTATTAATTTGCAGGGAGGTGGTTATGAACTGCATTTTATTCATCGTCTGTGGCTGGATGGAGAAAACGCTGAAGGTGACAGAGTGACCCGGGTTATTCTCGATTCAGCTCTTGCTGATTTGCCTGTATTGATAGAGCGGGTTGAAGCCAGTTTATTGATTGATGACCCTGATACAGGGGGAGAGTATTTTCAGGGACTGGGCCTGTCACCACATCATCCACGCGCATTGGCCAGTGTGCTTTATCAGGAATCCCGACTGGTATATCCGCATCATGACTGGGTTGAACTGGATTTGCTTCCAAAAAATCTTGACGATTATCTGACTGATCCTCAACGAATATTGAATAATCATACAGTCACATACTTTATAGATGGTTTTGATCGCTATCAGGATATCATCCCTGAGGATTTTTTTGATGCTAAATGGGTTCCCGGTGACGATCAACCTGCTGCCGGTGTTCATAGCTTACTGGGATTGAATGATCTTTCCAGTGTAGTTGTTGCAGACCTGTATGACCCGCAACCTTTGCCCGAGCTGGATGAAGAAAAACCTCCCATCTCTTTTGCCGGCCCTTATTTTGCTCCTTGTCGTCCTGCAGAACCGCCCATCCCTGCACCGGTGGTCGGTTACTCTCAGCTTAAAGGTTTACAGTTAAATCCAAAAGATGCCGCTGATTATCAGATTATTCTTGGATTGCAATTACGTTTACAAAAACTCGCCGAACAAATCAGAGAGTTTATCATTCTACTGGATGTGCCACCTGGATTGAGTCAGGCAGCTGTTCTACGCTGGCGAGGAAATTTTCGTTCTTCGTATGTTGCTGCTTATCATCCCTGGTTGATGTTGAGCCGTATTGATGATGCCCGTCAAGAGCTTTTCATGATAAATCCTGCAGCAATTGCAGCAGGAATTATCGCGCGCCAGGAAAATACGTTCGGCGTAGTTCATGGCCCGGCTAATGTTATAGCTCGAAATATTGTTAAGGTGACAGAGCAAATTTCACCTGGTATCCATGGTCAGCTTCATCCTCTGGGGATAAATGTTTACCTGCAACAACGAGATGGTGCCTGGCTTAGTGCAGGACGTACTCTGAGTCGTGATAAAAATTATCGCCAGCTTTCAGTTCGTCGCCTGATGTTGATGCTGCGACGAGCCCTGCAACAACAGATGCAATGGATGGTGTTTGAACCAAATACACCTGGTTTGTGGGCAGAGGTTCGACGAATGCTTACCGCTTATCTTCGACAGTTATTTATTGCTGGTGCTTTTCGCGGTGAAAATGAAGAGCAGGCATTTTTTGTTCGTTGTGATGCTGAATTGAATCATCGTCGTATTGTTGATAGTGGAAAAATGATTGCAGAGATTGGTGTTGCTGCTGTTGAACCCATGGAATTTATCGCCGTTCGTATTACCCGTGGCGGTGATGGCACGCTGGTGATGGAATAACTATGCCTCTGATCAGTCAAATAGATTCCTTACTCCTGCCAGCCTTTCGTTTTGATGTGAAATTGCGTCGTTCGACGCAAATAGAATCCGGTTCAAACCTGAAAGTTGCGCCTGATGCTTCATCCACAGGTGACCTGTTGTGTGCTGGTGGTTTTCAGGAATGTAGTGGACTGGAAGTAGAAATGGATGTGCAGGAATATCTGGAAGGAGGCCGTAATGATGGTGTGATTCGCCGAGTCGGGCGTGCCAAATACAGTAATTTAATCCTTAAGCGAGGAATGTTTCACAGTGAAAATAACCAACTCGCTAATGAGTTGTGGGACTGGTTGCAAAGTATTGTATCCGGCAGTCGTCCTGTTGCACGTTATGACGGTGCGATAGAAGTGAAAAACCGCAGTGGTGAAACAGTCGCAAGCTGGATATTTGATCGGGGTTTGCCAGCTAAAATTCGTGGTCCGGAATTGAATGCAAAATCCGGTGATATCGCCATTGAAGAAATCCATATTGCCCATGAAGGGCTGCGTCTGGGAGGAATCTGATGATTGCTCTGGAGAAAGCTAAATTACAGGAAGTCTCTGCCGACGAACATGAAACTACCATCGGTAATGCGGTTCCTGTTCAGTTTAATCCGAGTTCATTAAGACTCAGACTCACTAATCAAATGGAAGGCGGACGTTCTAACGGACGTGTACGTCGTCAACAAAGTGGTGCTGGTAATACAGTGCTCAGCATGGATCTGGTGTTTGATACAGCCGATGAAGGCAGTGCTGATCATCCGGTATCTGTGCGAAGTAAAACAGCAATTGTCGAACGTTATGTAGTGCCAAATAGTGATAACTCAGAAACCCCTCCACGTTTGCGTTTTGAATGGAATGATCTGGTGGTATCAGGCCTGGTAGAAAGTGTCGATATTGATTTTGATCTGTTTGCTGCTAATGGTACGCCATTACGGGCCAAAGTTAGTCTTAGTATCAAAGAGCAGGAACCTAAGTATCAACTGAAAACTAGTGACAATGCGACACAACCAGGTCAAAACAATGCTGATAACAACAATAGCGATCAATCTGCTGCTGCTCTGGATGGAGAAACCCCTGCCGAATTTGCTGCACGCCAGGGACTGGATCCCAATGCCTGGCGTGGACTTGATGTTGATCTTAGTGCTGGTCTGAGTTTATCAGCAGGCGTCGAAGTCGGATTTAGTGCCGGATTAAATGTTAATGCAGGGATTGGCGTTAGCGCTGGAATCAATGCAGGAATCGATGTATCACTGGAAGCTGCACTGGGCCTGGAAGTGGGTACTAAAAGCTCAGTATCTGGCAAAACGAATATCGGTGGAATTAGCAGAAGTAGTGCTGGAGTCGCTTTGGCATCTTCCGGCGGTGTAGTGGCTGCGATTGAAACAGTTAAAGTTGCTAATAGTCATGCAGCTGCTGATCAGGCCAGGAATAATTTTGCTCAAAGCTCTAAATCTTCAGGCGGATCAGCAAACAACAGTCTGGTCGACAGTATTGATTCAGGACGTAATACGGTAGCTGCTCAAACTCTGGCAGCCAGTATTCGGCAGGCTCATACACCATTGCAAAGTAGTGGTCCTCGAAGCGTTAATGAACAACGAAATGCTGCTTCTGCACCTTCACCGCTGCAAGCAGATATTCGCGCAATCAGTTTTGGTGCCGGAGTACCCTTGCGGCCGACAATCAAACTGGCATTAGAACAGACGCAATCAAGCATTAGAAATAAACAGTCGACTCTGGGGATTGATGGACCTCCGGTGACAACTGATCCGGCTACACCAGCCTGGGAAGCTTTATCCCTGCGAGCTAAGTCAGGACCATTAACACGTTCTACTCCTGTTCAAAATAAAACCAGAGACTGTCGTTGTAATAGAGGCAAGGCATGACAACACATATAGATTTTGCCATCACAGAAATTATTCCTCAGCCTGAAAGCAATGCTGAAGGGGAGAGTGTAGACCCACGTTGGAGCGAGCAGGACAGAATTAGATCTGCTCTTCAACAGCAACAACGTTTGCAGACGCGTTTAGCAGCGGAGGGATTTGATGATTGATCCTCTGATCATTGATGCAAGTCCGGTTTTTCGAATTGATGGTGAAGACCGTGGCGAACTGGCACGTGATGTTTTACATCTGGAGGTTAAAGATTCAGTCGATGGGATGAAAACTCTAAATGCCCGTTTTGTCGCAGTTGGACCGGAGCAGGGTCAGGAAACAGAAACATTACTTTATCTGGATGGTCGTATTTTAGATTTTGGCAAGCATCTGGAGCTGGCGCTGGGAGGAGAACATAACCAGCGTATTGTTTTTGATGGTTATATCAGTGCCCTGGAGTTTCTGTATGAGGAAGGAACTGAGCCAGAGCTATCTTTATGTGCCGAAGACAGGCTAATGGATTTTCGTATGACCAGACGCATGAAAACCTATGAAGACATGAGTGATGCTGACATTGCCGAGTCTATTGCCAGTGAACATGGTTTATCTGCCGAGGTTGATCTGCAAGGGCCTACCTATGATCGTATACAGCAGTGGAATATGAGCGATCTGGCTTTCTTACGTGAAAGAGCTCGTCTTCTACAGGCTGAAATCTGGCTAAATGGAGATAGCTTGCATTTCAAGAGTCGGGATCGACGGGATGGCACCAGTCTGACTCTGGTTCGAGGAAGCGATTTATTAAGCGTAAGAGTAGGAGCTGACTTATCAGAACAGCGTACCGAAGTGCGAGTCAGTGGTTATGATGCCAATCAACGTGAAGTAATAGATGAAGCTGCCGGGGACGATGTGGTTCAGAGTGAGATAAGCAGTGGTCGAAGTGGGCCATCCGTTTTGCAGTCTGCTTTCGGTGATCGGATTTCTCATCGTGTTAAAGAAGTACCGCTGGATGCTTCCGAAGCAGGTGACTGGGCGCGTGCCGAAATGTTACGTCGGGCACGTCGTTTTGTGACAGTTGATGGCGTCAGTCGCGGACAACCTGATTTAGTCGTGGGCAGTCAGCTCAATCTGGAACAATTGGGTTCACCCTTTGATGGTGATGGCTACATTGTTACCCGAGTAAGTCATACCTTTGCACTGGGTGAGGGACATCGAACCCGATTTGAAGCCGAGAGACCCGGCCTTGGAGAATTTGCATGATTAATCAGTTCAGTCCTGATGGTGGACGTCAATGTTATTTTGGAGTCTATCCTGCTCTGGTTACGGATATTGTTGATCCTGAATCGATGGGTCGTATTGAGGTTCGTTTTCCGTGGCTGGGAAGTGAGGGTGATGAAAATGTTCGCGCCTGGGCAACCCTTATTTCACCCTATGCCGATGATGATCAGGGATTACAGATCCTGCCTGAGGTAGACACTCAGGTTGTAGTCGCTTTTGAAGCTGGCAATTTACGTCGCCCCTATATCGTTGGAGCGACCTGGAATGGCAGCGAAGCTCCACCAGCAGAAGCCGAATCTGAAAATAATATCCGAACTTTAAAAACCCGCAGTGGTAGTGAACTCGAATTTGATGACACAGAAGGTGCTGCCAAAATAACACTTAAAATGGCTGCTGGACACCTGCTGGAAATGGATGAGGGAGCCAGTACGATCAAACTTAGTCACTCAAGTGGTCATGTAATTACTTTTGCTGCCTCCGGGGCAATTGAAATTCAGGCTAATTCAACCATCGACTTGACTGCTTCAGTTGTAAATGTGCATGCACCCGTGGCAAATTTTGACGGTATTATCAATTGTACAACCATGATTGCATCAGCATCCGTCGTATCACCTTCCTATACGCCCGGTGCGGGGAATGTGTGGTGATTTATGATTACTAGCCGCAGTGAAAAAAAGCATAACTGGTTACTGGATGGTCCCTGGTATCGTCAACAGTCGCTAGGGGGCGGGGCTGTTTCACGTTCTCAACGGCCTATTATCCAGAAATATGCCAGTTCTGATTTTGCCACCGAAATCATTACTGATCCAGAACACTCTCTGCGCTTTGTCGGAGAAGACTTTGTCAATAATTTCAGTTTACCACCGAATGATCCGGTGACACCATCCACTCCTGGAGTCAGTAATAATTCGTTGAAGTTATTCCTTGATACTCATAGTCGTTTTTATGTGGTGGTTTGTGAATTACATTGTGATACAGCAGGCTATCCTGATGTTGATCGTAAACAGGTGGCCGAAGCAGGTTTTGTGGTTCGTAGATTTGCTACTCAGTTAACTGAAACCCAGCGACAGGCTATGCAGCCGGTTTTAAAACAACGAGCTATATTACAGGCCAGAATCAATCGCATTAATCGAGGCTTAAAAAACCTTTATAGTACTCCTGGCAATGGCCCGGGAAGACTTGAGCTACGCAAAAAATTAAATAAAAAGCAGTCTGCAAAACTGACAGAGTTAAATGCAGCTCTGGCAGCAAATAGTGAAACTTTGCAAAACATCAAAGAGCAATACAAGATTAATGTGGATGCTCAGGGATGGATTGCTGGTGAGCATAAAGGACGGGGTAAATGGATTACTCTGGAAGATGAAGTGCCACAACAGTTGAGCGAACAAACTTTCCCTCTGTATCCAGTGATTGCTGATCCCGCTCAACAGCATCATGCAGCCCAGGGAAAGTCTATATGGTATGGCCTTATCCCTACTCAAAGTGCTGATGTAGACGATCAGGATGCCCCCCGTTTCGATGATGAAAGCGGTTACGAATTACGTTGTTATGTCCGTCGCCAGCCTGACTGTGATGAGGACTCAGGTATCTGTTGCCCCGGCGATCTGGTATGGAGCCAGGCTACTGAAAGTTATCGACTCGCTGAGTTTTATGACCTGGATGGTTGTGGGCATAAACCGATTAATATCAAGATGCCGAATCTTGATAACCTGAGACAACAGGTTGCACGAGGGCCGGTGGGAAAAGGAGCCAATGTCCGTGTAACAACTCCGGAAAATTCAGGTATATCAACAACAACTGGAGATGATTTTGCTATGCCTGAACCAGCTGCAGCAGGTGGTAGTTCAATTTGTTTTTTTGCAATTCCTCTGATTACTATCGTAGCCATGTTTTTGTTACGTCTGGTATTACCGATAGTGGTATTCCTGTTCAATTTATGGTTTTTATTAAGTCTGCGTCTGTGCATTCCCCCGAGTATCAAATTTGATGCCGGGCTGGCCGCTGAACTTAAATTAATACCACCCGAGTTTGATTTTGCAGCAGAGTTCAGTGCGGGTGCCAGTCTGCAGATTGGTGGACAATTTGTTAACTCGTTAAACGAATTGGCTGATTTACTTGATGGTGAATTTGATACAGGCAAGGTTATGGACCCAGAAGTGAAAAAGGCGATGATTAAACGTCTGCGCAGCAGCGAAGATGTTCACGATATTCTGCGCTCGATGGTGGATATGAGTAGTAACTATAGCGATGAACCTGTACCCGGTGTCGATGAGGAAGATCAACCACTCATGGCAAAGTTAAGTAAAAGTGAAGATGGCCTGTATTTTTTTGAATCCGTGGGGCAAGTTTCATGAATAGAAATACCAGTTCATTGAAAAGACTTGGTAAAGGTTGGGGGCTTCCGTTAGTGCCGGGTATTCGTGATCGTCAACTGCCCTATGTACAGGGCCCTGAAAAAGTTCGCCAGTCAATCTGGATTATTCTTGAGACAGAACCTGGTGAACGTTTAATGCGTCCCCATTTCGGTTGCGGATTACGCTGTTATTTAATGAAACCAAATACTTCGGCAAACAGGGCTTTAATGAAGCGCGATGTGGAACGTGCACTTAAAGCCTGGGAACCTCGCATTAAACTGGAGACTGTGAGTGTTGATGCAGGTGACGAAGCAGCTCTGGTACTGATACATATCCACTACACACATGTCCGGGATGGTAGTCCGGGCAATCTGGTTTATCCCTATTATCTCGAGTAAGACAGTATGTCATTGACTAGACCAATATTAGATGACCGTTCCTACGAACAACTACGTGATGAATTAGTCCGTCGTATTCCTACCTATACTCCGGAGTGGAGTGACCACAACGCCAGTGATCCCGGTATTACACTTTTGGAGTTGTTCGCTTATCTGGGTGAAAATCTGTTGTATCGTTTTAACCAGATTCCTGATGCGACCTATATGGAATTTCTGCGTCTATTACAGATTCCATTACGTCCAGCCAGTTCGGCTCAAACAATGTTAACTCTAAGCACAGATCAAGCTCAGGGTGTTAGGGTGGAAAAAAACTCGATAGCAAAAGCTGGTAAATTAGCGTTTGAAACACAGACAGAAGTTCGGGTCTTACCAGTCAGTGTTGTCGCTGTCGCAAAAATGGCTGATGAGTTACCCGAGCCTGGTAGTGAAGAAGATGAGTACTTCCGGCAGGCCTATCAGGCCGCGAATATCGATGAAACAGCTGCCTTAGCTTATCAAACTGTCACTCTGTGGCATGATGAACCGGGTGTCCCTGTGGATTTCGATAAGGCAGTTGATGGTGTTATGTGGCTGGCAGTACTGGCTGATAAACAGGAAAATCGTGACACTACTCTGAATGCTCTGGCCAATCATGATGAAGCTCCCTTATTACTCAATATCGGCTTTGTACCTGATCAGCAGCTTGACATAGAACCGGGTATAGCTACTCAGCAATATGCTGATCGTTTTCGTTGTCCAAGTAATGAAACTAACAAAGGTTCCACAGTACAATGGCAAATTCTAAGGTCAGAGCTGGATGTTGATAAACCACGGTTTTCAGCTGTCAGTGTAGAACATGACACTACTTCAGGATTGAGTCAGCAAGGTGTTGTCCGTATTAAGCTTCCTAACAATCTTGATCAGATGGGGCCTGTAACAATTGAAGATGAAGATCTTATCGGTACCGGTGATTTTCCACCTCCACTGAATGATGAACTTGAAGGACGTCTGTTGTTCTGGATGCGTGCTTTCCGCCTGGATAATCAGACTGGCTTCGGGAGTATGCTTTATGTGGGGGCGAATACCACCGAAGTGATCCAGCGTAAAAAAGCGCGTAGTGAATATCTTGGTACAGGTGATGGTCAACCTGGCCAGTTACTGACATTAATTAACAGCCAGATTATAGCGGGTTCTGTCATACTCGAAGTAGAGGAAGCAAGTGGCTGGGTTGCCTGGCAGGAAGTAAGTGGCTTCCACAATAGTCATGATTTTGATCGGCATTTTATGGTGGATGCTGAGGCAGGGCAGATTTCTTTTGGTAATGGCGTACAGGGTTATGTACCGCAAATTGGTCAGCGTATTCGTGTTAATAGTTATAGCTATGGCGGTGGTTCTGAAGGTAATGTTGCTGCAGATAGTATTAACAAACTGGAACCCGCTAAAAAAGTAAAGTTGACGAATCCGCTGGCAGCCTGGGGTGGCGCCGATGCAGAAAGTCTGGAAACTGCGCTAGAACGAATTCCAGCTGAATTACGCCGTCGAGATCGAGCCGTAACAGAAAGTGATTTTCAGGAACTTGCGCTTCTCACTCCCGGTGCCGTTATTAGCCGTGCAGAATGTCTGCCACGTTTTCATCCGCAGGCTCCTGATGAAGAGGCTGCCGGGGTCATAACAGTTGTCGTGTGGCCAGCGCGGGATGCGGCTCATCCTGATGCACCTTTACCTACCCGTACCCAGCTTCGTCAGGTATGTCAGTACCTCGATATGCGTCGTCTGGTCACCACAGAACTATATGTTATTCCGCCCACTTATCGGCCACTTGCTGTCGCTGTGGGGTTACAGGTCAAGCCCGGATATGGCGTTGACGCGGTGCACCATTGGGTGGAACTGGTCATTCGTCAATATCTTGCCCCCTTACCACCCTATGGTCCTGCAGGAGAAGGCTGGCCTCTTGGACGAACAGTATACGGCCCGGAACTGGAAGCAGCAGCATTGCAGGTCGAAGGGGTGGAATACATTAGTGAATTAAAAGTTGTGGCTCGGGATGGAGAAGTACGTACAGGTGATGATGTTAATCGGGTGAACCTGAGTGTATACGAAGTAGCAGAATTGAAGTCGATTACGGTAGAAGATGGTGATATTACGATTGATCCTGCTGTGGATGATACGCTGAGTCCGACTTCTACGGTTAAACCTGTTCCAGTTCCTGTAATTAAGGAGGTTTGTTAGGCTGTGACTATCCTGCGTGATTTCTCTTTGATTCACAGTCTCGATCAATGGAGCCGGTCAGCCCATTGGCAGACCGCGATTGATATTGAGAAGGGGATTGTTCATCTTGCCTGGCGTACCGCTGAAGCAACTAGTGATGATGAAGCCGAGCTACCTGCAATAGCCGGGCTTGCTTTCGATCCCTGGTGTCGGCTTTATCGCAGCCTGCCTGAAGAAGGGCAGGTAGAGCGTATCTATTGGGATGAGTCTGGTAAAGCATCTGATCCACACCCACTGTTTTATGCAGCCCCGGAGACTGAGGGTGAATTTAAAATTGAAAATTCAAAAACTCCGCTACAGCAACCAGGCGCTCTGGCGATAGATGATAAGGGACATTTGTTTATAGCTGAAAGTGGTAGTAATCAATTACTGATCTACCACTTGATGGAACAAAGACTGTTACAACGACTGACACTGTCTGCCACCCCGATAGATGTTTGCTGTGATGGACAAACTGCTTATGTTTTATTAGCAGATTCTGTAATCAGTATTAAAGCGCGGGGTAGAGCAGAAAATACTTCGCTGCCTGCTTCTATAAAGCAGGCAGATCGTATCGAAGTGAGTGGTCAGGGAGATTTGTATGTGCTGGATTCTGCCGGTACTGAACAAGCTCGCATTGTACCATTGCAGCGGGAAGATGACTGGTTGGCAGTGCCGTTTGCCGGTGATCTACTGCTGACTGATGAAACAACAATGGTCATAGCCAGAAGATCCGGTGAAGATTTTTTACGCTTTCATATTGAACCCGGATTGCAATGGCGATTACCCTATCTGAAAGCATTGCATTATGATGGTCGTGGTATTGTGCTTTCACCCCAGGGTGAAATTGCGTATTGGACAGAACGTGGTTTTCGTTATGCGACACGGGCACGTTTACGCTACCTGAATGAAGGTCGAATTGTCGGCTTTCAGCTGGATAGTGACTCCTATCAGAATCAATGGGGGCGGATATTTATAGATGCCTGTATTCCTCGCGAAACTTCGTTAAAAGTTGCCTGTATCGTCATGGATGAAATATCCCCTCACAGTGGTGCGCAGCTAACCCGTAGCGCACCTGCCAACGCTCATATGTTAACCGTAAACCGTCCTGATCTTTCACCGCCCATGCCTCCGGCAGAAATGCTGGATGATCTGCAATTTTATCCACTGCATCGACGTGACCATGGTGCTGAATTGCCGTGGTTAGAAGCTGATGACGATGCTTTTGTAACTTATGAAGCTCCGGTGATTGAACAGCCTGGTCGTTATCTGTGGTTAGTCATTCAGTTATCCGGAAGTAGTCGCTTTACTCCCAAAATCCGTAGTGCAAGAGTCGAGCACAATACCCATGAACTCATGCGTCGCTTACCAAAACTATACGCCAAAGATACTGTGGCTGCTGATTTTATGCGTCGTTATCTGGCCATCATGGAAGGATCTCAGCGTGATCTGGATCTACAGGCGGCAAGGCGACATCTGTTACTTGATCCTGCGGCAAGCTCTGCTGAATTACTTCCCTGGCTGGCTGGATTTGTCGGTCTGGTTCTGGATAAGCGCTGGCCCGAGTCGGTACGTAGACGGGTAATCAGTGAAGCTATCTGGTTATTTCGCTATCGCGGAACAATACAAGGTTTAAAACGTTTTCTCGATCTCTATCTGGAGATGGCTGATGACCCTGATAGTGGTGTGATCATTATCGAACATTACCGTGTGCGGGGTTTAGGTGGGGCATTTGTCGGTGAGTCAGATGCTGAAGCTGCCAATTCTGTATTAGGTGCAGGTTTTCGTATCGGTGGTCGAATTGGAGATGAAGATGAAACCTCTATAAATGATACTTCGCTACTGGATGCTTTTACTACTCATGCTCATCGTTTTAGTGTGGTGGTACCAGTGATACTGGATGAACAGCGTTTAGCAGTTGTCGAAACCATTCTTAAACAACATCGTCCGGCACACACAATTTATGAAATCTGTAGTGTTGAAAGTGGTATGCGACTGGGTTCGGGTTTACATATCGGTTTAACCAGTCTAGTGGGGAAAAATTCGGACTTTGAGCAGTTACAGATCGGTAGTTCCCATTTGGGGGGACATGGCCTGCTGGGTCAGCCCAGACAGGGTTTTTCGATTGGTAATGACTCGCTGGGTCAAAATACACAGGTGGGTTAAATGAGTACTCAATTGCATATTCATCAATTCAAAACCCGCTATTGTTTATCTTCAGAAACTTATGACAGTCGTTTCCGGCTGGATCGGGTAATGTCTACAGTAATGGATTCTGCGCTTGATGAAGCAATCAATGAAATCGGTATTTCTGAAAATGAAGAATTGTGTATTCGTGAATTACATAACCTGGTACATATTCCTTTACATCAAACTGATAGCCAGATTGCAAAGCAGCTGAGCAGAGCTTTAGCGCTTGCAATTCGGGATCGCATTGCAGGTGCTGACTCACAACAGGTCGTGCGCTTTGCTTCAAGGTTGCATGCTCTTGTCGATTTTAGCACTGGTCTGGTCTACAACCAGATGCAACGGGCCTGGGCCTGGCGACAACTGGGTTTTATTGATGATGAAACTGAGCTGACACGAACCACAGCTACACAGCAACTGCTTGCCAGCTTACAGGCAGAGCCTGAATTAATCATGCCACTCTTCATTTATCTGTCGCGGGATAATCGTTTGCTGGCGTTGATGAAACAATTGCAAACTGAACATTGGCTTATCCTGAGTCAGGCATTAGCAGGTAAATTAATTTCCCGCAGTGATTCATTGTCCGGGCACAGGGTTGACTGGCAAATACCATCACAAAAACAGCTTCAGGCCGCTCAGACTCAACTTCAGAAATCACGTATTGCACAAATTGTAATAGCCAGTCCACACAGTTTCTTAGAAGCTGATGTTCCTCTGTCATCATTGATTGTCTTTATTGCTGCAGAAATCGATTGTGCAGTGTTTTCCCGCACGCAGCACTGGCTGACAGAGTGGTTAAGGCTATTAGGCTACTGTATCGTGCAGGCCCAGGCAGATTTGAGAATATTAGCGGGTAACTGGTTACCTGATATTCCATTAGATTCCACGCTTAAACAATCACAATATAAACAATCACAATATAAGCGTGATTTATCAGATGACCCTGCAGATTCTGAAAGCAATCTAACAGCAACAGATAATCGTACCAGGACTGAAAAGCAGCGGATTAATGAAATTGATCACTCAATATCAGCAACCGTAAGCACTGATAATCAGGAAGAATTATTTTCTAAAGTACCAGAGTGGAATCAACCCGAACTGCTTCATACAGACTGGGGGGGAATCTTTTTACTTTACAGCTTGATGGATCAATTAGAGTTACCACAACAAATGATGAACGATAAGCTGTTATGCGAACATTCTTTTGGCTGGATGCTATATCACTTTGCCTGCATACTGCTATCTAACAGGGATGATGCCAGTAGCTTATTATTTGCCGGTGCAATTCCTGGCGAGAGCTTATTCTGGGAAGACGAGATTGATCCGGATCAACAGCAGCTGAAGGCTCTGCAATCTCACTCGAACTTTTTAATAAGCAGTTTATATGAGCGCCTGGAGTGGCAGGGTGAAGCTCAGGATATGCTTGAATGGTTTTGCTATCGCTCAGCCAGTTTGCGAATTGAGCCAGCCTGGATGTCTGTGATTTATTCACTGGATATAGTCGACACCCGTATTCGCAAAGCAATGCTGGATTTGAATCCCGGTTATTTACCCTGGTTAGGTCGTGTGGTGGAAATTGTCTATGAATAGTGCAATTTCAGATAACCGAATGTTCTCTGAACTCAAGCCGTCAGTTTTACAGTTTGAGGTCGGAGTGATGGCTGGCCGAATAGCACAACTTCTACGTCATCGTTTTGCCGGTGATGAATCAGCTGTGGCGAGCTCACTGGGTTTTCTTGACTATCACTATGAAGAAATTGCGGGTGGTATTAGTCTGGCAGAAAATCGATTATTACTGGCACAGAGTCGTCAATCGCAGACTGCACAAGCTCTGGATCGATTACGGCATGTATTACAACTTTCAGAACTGGAACAGGATATTCTGATTCTGGCTGGTCTGGCCGAGCATCATGAAGGTTATGCTGATATATTTCGAAGCCTGCATCCTTCCTCTTTACCCTATCCTACACTCGGACTGGCTGCACAAATAATTTGTCCAGATAACCAACGTGATGAATTCAATGACAGGATTGCGGCTGGTAAGATATTTACACATCGACTGGTTACTCTGCACGGTGAGGAACCTCTATATCTTCGTCATATAAAGGTAGCTGAGTCTATGTGGCCTGTATTACAGGGTATTGATGCCTGGCCTGCTGACATTAATCCAGAGTCTGTACCTGTTGCTCTGGCTGGTCTGGATGAGTGGTTACAAAAAGAGGATGTGAAACGTGCCAGCCGGGTACTGATCGAGGGAATCCCCGGCACGCTGGTAATGACCTCGGATAGTGCTACTGTAGCCTGGTTAAGGGGCGTGGCACTGGTGGAAGCAGCCGGATCGGTAGCTATACCAGTTAGCTGGCCGAAACAACCGGGTGCAGATTTTCACAGCTTACTGCAATTGCATCTCATAGCACGTGCTGCGATTCCGGTGATTCGGATGTTAAGTGCTGAAAATGAATCAGCAAAATCTGTCCCCTGTCCATTGCTGGACTTCCCGGCAACTGTCGTGATTTGCAGTCAGGTCGCATTATCTGCTCCAGCTGGGCAAAGACCCATGTTAAATCTATTAGTAGAGCCGCTCACTCCTCAGTCATTACGTGAAATGTGGCGGGAAATTCTGCCGGCAATGTCACAGCAAGTGGATTTACTGGCTGCACGTTATCCGCTTGAACCGGGACAGGCTATGCAGGTAGCACAGGATCTGGCTTTAAATTATGACAGCGATAGGGTCGGCATAGAGGATGTTGCTGCTGTTCTTCGAGCAAGAGCAGCCATCAGTCTTGGTGGTGGCGTGCAATTGGTACGACCTGTTGCAGGTTGGTCGCAACTTGTTCTGCAGGAAAGCCACACAATACAACTACGGGAGGCTGTCAGTCGACTTGATCTGCAGGCAAGGGTGCTTGATGACTGGCAATTTCTAGCTGGAAGACGTGGTTCCAGAGGTGTGCGGATGTTACTGGCTGGATCACCGGGTACCGGCAAAACCTTAACAGCCGAGGTATTAGCAAAAGCATTAAACGTGGATTTACTGCTGGTTGATTTATCACGAGTAGTTTCCAAGTGGATTGGAGAAACAGAAAAGAATCTGGCTGAAGTTTTTGAAACTGCTGAACGGGTCAGAGCGGTATTATTTTTTGACGAAGCTGAGTCACTTTTCGGTAAACGTACCGAAGTGAATGATTCCAACGATCGCTATGCCAATCTTGAAACAGCCTATCTGCTATCGCGCCTGGAACGTTTTGATGGTCTGGCTATTCTGGCAACCAATCTGCGCCAAAATATTGATTCAGCATTTAGTCGTCGTCTGGAGTATATCATTGAATATGAAGAACCGGGTTTACAGGAGCGTGAGGCATTATGGCGCTGTCATCTACCCGTCAATGTACCTCTGGCAGATGATGTCAATCTGCACAGTTTAGCGGCTAATTTTCCAGTAGTAGGCGGCCTGATCCGTAATGCTGCAGTCACCGCAGCCTTTATGGCTGCGGCTGATGGTCAGCTTATTAAACAAATACATTTTACACGCGCAATCCGTCGTGAATATGAAAAGGCCGGTAAGGCATTTCGTGAACTACCGGTGCGGACTGTGCAACATGGACATTAATTTATCTAAAGGGGAGTGACAACATGGCTGAAAACCTAAAGACCTATTTCGAAGAGCAGCTAAGCCGTTATCAAACCATGTGTGATGAATCCACACTGGAACTAGCTCAAACCAATGATGATTTGAGCGATTTAGTTTCAGTACATGCAACTCAGGTTACTGCTTATAGCGAACTACAACGAAGTATCAGTGCTAAGCGTACAGCAATGTCTGCCGCTAATCTGATGCCTGCTGACCTTGAAACTCTGACGACAGAGTTACGCCAGATGCTTATCGATCAACGTGTAAAGCGAACAGAACTGCTTAGCACTGAGGATCAGATAAGTGTACTGGAAAATGCGCGCGATAGACTGGTGACTAGAAAGCAGTTAATCGATACCAGTCTAACTGAATCAGCCAGTGAATTAGCGTTGGTAAGTGAACAGGCAGAAACTCATGCCGAATGGGCTCAAAAGGTGACTGATAATGTCATTGTCGATTTGCAGGCCAGTGTCACTGAAATACTGGATATTATTGATGGTGGATCACTGCCAGTTGATGCAGAAGCTAATCTACTAACAGCATCACAGGCCACAATTCGAATCAACACTGATATTCCTGAAATTCTGCGTAATCATGCTCTGTCTCGTGGTGATTATCTGGATACTCAACTGGAAGAACGTCAAAACCAGCTGGACGCTTTACAACAGACGATAGTTGACCAGCAGGCCAGTGATTTTGGTGTGTCAGGTGCACTGGCTCAGGCTCAACTGGCTTATGGACTGGCCGAGGAGGCTTATGCGGAAGTGGTGGCTAAAGGAGAGACTTATTTCGCACAGGCAATAAGCATGTTGCAGAGCATTACAGCAAGTAATGAATTAACTGATGCAGAAAAGGATCGTATCGCTGCCATTGCCTTGCCTGTCGATGCAGATGCATTGCTAAAAGAACAGGCCCGTGATGTAGCACAGGCTGCAGTCAAATCCAAGGTACTGGAGATAGAGGCAGCAATCAATGCGGCATTAGTCGCCGATATCGATGCTGATCCGGAAGTTGATAGTGAAGTCATAGCACGGCGTACTGAATTGAGTGCTCTGCAAACGACTCTGAGCACTGCGCAAACTGAGTTTGATTCAAGCATGCAGGAAGCGCTGGCATTGTGGCAAGCTGCGGTGCCGGATGCGATATGGAATAACCTGATAAATTATAACGAGGCCGTTGATATGTTGCGTGCTCTGAAGGCAGCGGATGTAGCTGCGCTTGGACTGACAATGAGTAATGCTGAGACTGTACTGGTGGATGCCCTCCTGAGTGAAGAACAGGCTCAACGATTACTGGATGAACTTGAATATCGGGCATTGTTGCTGACGGGGCGTGAGAGTGCTCTGGCTGACAGTCGTCATGCTCATCTGATAAGCGCAGTACGGGGTGATGAAGGTTACCACAGCAGTCTTGTGCAGGGAGAAATACTATGAGTGAGCTTATAAATAAGGAAACAGAGACTGAGATGGAAGGTCTGTTACGGCTAGATCCATTCAGTTCACTCAATGTGCATTTTGGTATGTTGCTTGGGGTTGAAGACTTTCGAACGGTTGATGCATATCACAGAGGGAAAATGTGGATGCACAGTGCCTGGTTACATCGTCAGGGTACTATCTGGGGTCTGGCTGTCACTACAGATAATACCAGTAGTGAAGTGCGCGTCAGTCCGGGTCTGGCGCTGGATGGCCTGGGTCGGGAACTCTATCTGGCAGCTCCCGCCTGTCTGAATTTACCGGCATGGTATGAAGCTCATAAAGATGATCCGGAATTGTCTGAAATTGAACCCAATGAAGATGGTGATGTGATCTTTGATGCGCATGTAGCCATTCGATTTAAGGCATGTCTATCACGTCAGGTACCTGCATTAAGTGAACCCTGTGATGGCGCTAATAGTATGACAGCCTATTCTCGTATTGAGGAAACGCTGGAAATATGTCTGCGTGCAGGTCCGGCACCCGAATGGCGAGCTCCACCTGGAAGTCTGCCATTTCATCGTCTGCGTGTATTGTTCGGACTGGAAGATGCCATCGAAGAAGAGGGCGCAGTGATTGCCGACGATCAGGAAGTGCTGGATGCCCGGCTTGAGATTTTAGCCTTACCCGTAGAGCAGCAACCCGCACACTATCTTAAGTGGTTCCGCTATTTTTCTGCTAAGGATGAAATGGAGCAGCGACCAGTCAGTGATGATCAGGAATCTCATATTTTTCCCGTCAAATCACCAGACTGGATACCACTGGCCAATCTATCCGGGATTCAACTCATTCCATCTGAAGATAGTGGCTGGCAATTGCATCAACTGAGTGACCTGGATAACAGCATACGACCTGTCCATTTACCGACATCAACTATTCAGGAACTGGTCAATGGCCCATTGTTCTCATCACTAAGCGCAGCTATAGAGGCGGCACCAGCGAATGCAGAGAAAGAAGCAGCAAAAGATACAGGCGGGCCGCGTATCGATCCCGCATCGGTTGAATCAAAAGGCGAATTTATTCGCTTCACAATCGAAGGTCCGGTACTGATGAAGGCGAGTGTTGATGCTCGTGCAATACAACTGACATCTTTTGATGTTCGTGATGGATGGATCGAAGAAGTGGTCAAGAAAGTTTCATATGACTCAAATAATAAAATCATGCAGATTGAACTACGAGATGATCCAGGTGGACGACTGGTTAGATTGATCGTAAAAGGAACGGGGCCTACACCGTTACTGGGACGCAATCGAATTCCTTTGGCAGGCAAAATTGGTGGTTTACCGGGTTCACTGGATAACGGTGTGGACTTTATCACCATGTTTAGAGCGGAGAGCTAATCATGTCTATACAAGACAAAACAATACCCGGTGTGGTGATTATTAACGATAGTAATGGCCATACGGTAATAGAGAACGATAGTGAGTTAAAACGCCTGAATTATTTTGATGGTAAATTCCTGCGTGCTCCCGATATGAAGCTGGAACAAAATGCTTTACTGAATCAGATTCGGATTTCCAATCAGGCGAGTGGTAGTGGTGTTATTCATGGTTTTAGCTGTTTGTTACAGGGAAACGACAGTTTTAAACTGACTCAGGGACTGGCTATAGACCATCAGGGGCGGGTGCTACAACTGGGAAATGAAGTTGATGTATCTATTGCCGATTTAATTGCGCGCGCATCATCCAGTGATTCCATGAATAACTGCGACTGTCAGGATGGGGATTTTACTGACTGTGAAAAAGTAACAGAGTCAGGCGAGGCTGATACTATTTTACAGGCTGAGACTTTATACCTGATTGTGCTGCATTATGTGGAGGCTTACTGTGGAGAAGAGGATGTTTACGGAAAATTATGTGAATCTGCCTGTGTTGGCAGTACCCAACGTCCGTATATCTTACCTGGTATTGAAATTCGAGCTATACCATTAACACTGCAGGATTTGAAACAATCGCCATTAATTTCAGGTAAACATTTACGTTCACGAGTAGCTTCCGCCTATTTCGAGATGGAACGTAAACAAATATCATCGCTTATCTCGAAACAGGGGTTGAGTTCAGGTATCTGGTGCATGGGGGCTGAAGCTGCAGGAGGAAATGGTATACCCGTTGCAATCATTGGCCGTGCCGCGAGTAAAACCCTGTTCCTTGATGCATGGAGTGCCAGACGTGAACGTATGGCATCACCACCTCGTCATTACTGGGCAGGACGGCTGGCGATGCGCTCGTGGAATATATTTCTTGCGCAGGTATTACAGTTTCAATGTCAATTGACGCATTGTATTAGTCATGCAGCTAATCCTGATGATGATCCCTGCGCTGATGAGCGTGCTGTGGCAGCTAAAGTGGCAGAGGATATGAAACAGTTGATGAAGCAATTTGAACAGGCTGCCCAGAATATTGAGAAAACAATAGCAGAACCGATTCAACATATATCGCAGATAAGTATCAACAAAATCAGGGATAGTTATCAATTACTAAGTGAGGTAATGAAACCCGAATTCAAATTACAAACACGCTGGTTAATTGATTGTGGCATCGTAGAATTACCCAGTGCTGGATATCTGCCGGTAGATAATTTGAGTGCAATCTCGGTAAATGATCAGGTTCAACGGATGATGGGTGAGGGGGTGGATTTACGTTTTTGCGTAGTTCGCCCCGATTACATTCCTCATGCTCTGGAAGAAGCACAGCACATGGAACGAATTTGTTTACTGGAGGGTATTGAAGATTCTGCAGCCAGACCCGGAGTGGATGTACTGGTACCTGATGGTCGCTTTGAAAGCTATGAACCGATAATAGCAGGAACAGGTTATGAAATGGAGATTTCAGGCCCACCGGATAAATCAGTCTCTGAGCTACCTATGAATTTGAACATAATGAATGCTCGTGCAATGTATCGTGAGGAAATGTCTACTAAAAGTACTGGTTATACAACTGCGCCACAGTATATCAGGCAGGTATTAACATCTACAGATAAGCAGACCGGGCTGGACCTTTCTCAAACTTCGCTACAGGGTGCCGCTAGAGGTGAAGATCTGGATAGTGGCGGTTATGCATTTTATTTTGCAGGTCGTATGCCACCGCTGGTACGTGGTCTGGTTAAAGTGCTTGCAGAGCCGATAGTGATGCAAAAATACCAACGTCAATCAGTTAGTGAAGCTGATCGGGCTAAAATGGCTGAATATCTCAAAAAGCTGGATGTGAGTCATTTTAGCGAACAGCCCAATGCTGAGATTGGAAAAGCAGAACAGCCTGAAGATGTCAATAAACGCGCTGACATGTGGATGAGCTTACGCTGCGATCATGATCCTTTTACTCTGGCACGTGGAGCTAGCTGTAGTGTCAATCTGGAATTAACCTTTATGATTGAAGCACGACTTCAGGAAAACGATGTATCGCTCATTCTGGAATTTAATCAACAGGGTGGATTGACCATTAATGAAATACTGGCATCACCACCAGAATCTAATTTACGTGCCAATTTAAGCACCAATGGTGTATTGAATACGACTATGGTAATTAATGGTCAACTTCAGCAAAACCCAATATCTGTGAGAGTCAATGAACAGGTATATTTAAAACGTTCCGCTGGTAGTGAGCTTGGATTTACTATTAGTATACCTTCGCTTTCTTATTTTAACAGGTTTGATAATAACAGGATGGATCTTGATATTGGACTCAGCTTTGAACGTGAATGGATATCTGCTACTGAGGCACGTTTTAAAGCTGCTGCAAGTTTTAGTGTAGAAGTCGAAACTGGAGAACAGGATAATGCTACTGCTGAGACTATAGCTACGCAAGTTAATCAGAGTACAAAAATGACTTCACAACATCGCGTGGTTGAATTGTTAAGAGGTCGACAGTATGTTAATCCGGATGTTTTAAAAGCTGATCATATTTTACATGGAACATCGCTTGTTGCATTGACTGAAATCGGTCAGGCATTAGCTGATGATAGTTATGCCGATAGTCGTTCGCGTCTCCTGTTTCCACCGCCACTGCCTAAACCGGATCAATTGCGGATATTTGCAGGTAATGACTGGGTTATGTTTCATCGTCGCAGAGACATACAATGCGGATATCAGTCAATTGATGAAGTGGTCAGTAAACCTCGCCGTTATCGCCTGTTGCTGGTCGACAGTCTGACCAGTAAGGAAGAATTAATCAATTACGTCAATGCTCTGCAGAATAATCAAGGTGACATTCTTTTACAGGTAGGATTCAAAGAAGCTGGTATAGTTGAGTTTGAACCAGGTTTACAAACCATAATAACTTCGCATAGTGGTTTAAGAGCTGACTGGGATACGCTGGTGGAAAGCGATAATGCGAAGCTCATGTTTGGCGCAATTGCGAGTAAGGGGGGCGCTTATGATGAGGGTATTACACTGGCAAAATTACGTTTACAACGTACAAGCGACTTACTATCTCCAGTAACTCCGCTGGATGAGGAAGCTAAGCTCGCCAATATAAATCAGTTACCTGATGTACTGGCTGATGCTGAGAGTGATGGTGTAATCATCATGGTGGTTGCTGCTCAGCAAGCTAGCGTTACG
Source organism: Gammaproteobacteria bacterium (assembly GCA_050291745.1). Lineage (GTDB taxonomy): Bacteria > Pseudomonadota > Gammaproteobacteria > JACNJF01. The sequence goes on from JBNKKI010000146.1 coordinate 44,553, forward strand.
GTATGTCATGAAGTATATGGTGTTGCAATGAATGATCAGGGAATTGAGAACCTTCGGAAAATGTTACAGAGTGATGCCAATGCAACATTGCAGCAACTAAATGTAGGTAAGTTACAGAATAATGCTATGTTTAATGATGGTACAACAACGTTGTTGCCAGGCTCTCGTGAACAGTTGATTGATGACTGGAAATTACTATCTGAAAACATGCCTTATTCCAGTATTCTGGTAGTACAGATGGAACCCGCTACTGGTGGATTGCCGAATGATCAGCCATATAAGGAACAGACTTTACAGATTATCTCAACCATTGCAGGTAGTGAAAATCAGGTTGATTTAGATATAGTGACAGTGGAAAATTTGCAGAGCGATTGTATTGCGGTGAGCATTTTGATTGTCAACCCTGAGTTGATTGCTGTGGCCCCGACTCACAATTATGTGATGATGGCAGAATCACAGGTCGCTGACAGCACACTAGCTGAGACTGCTATAAATACGATTTCCCGGGAAATTTCATTCGATGATAGTGGTGCACTGATTAAAGATGAAGCATTGCTGAAAGCAGTTGCAGAAATGAAAGAAGAAGCTGTCATGATCAAATCCATAGAAATGGTTAAGGAGGAAGCTACACTGGTGGATGCAAAGGAGAAAGCCAAGGCACAAAGTTTACTGGCCATGTTGAAAGAAGAAGGTCTGGCTAAAGCATCAGCCAAAGTCAAAATGCGTAAACCATCAAATGATGAAAAACTATTGATGATGGATCTTAATCGTAAAATAGGTGGTGGCTTTGTGCTTAAAAAATGATTTGACTGTTCGATAATTTGGTAGCTCAGCATGCTTGCACAAAAGTCGAAAGGTGATAGTTCTACATCGGAGATTGCCAGATCTACTCATAAAAATAACAGGCAATCTGATACTCCGGACATTCAGGCTGAACTGAACCCGGTCTGGCATCATATGGCGACAGGCATTAATCATCAAAGTATCACTGCACCACCATCAACTGGAGATAATTGTAAACCTTCTCTCCAGCGTAAACAGTCTGTAAATAACAGTGGTCTAATGCTGGTACAACGCATGTGTTCCGAATGTGAACAGGAACTTGAAAACGATTCAGTTCCTGTTCAACGTAAATTGGCCTTTGGCGCGGGAACTAATCCTGATTTGCCTGAACAGAACAGTTTGCAACTTAAGTTGCTGCAAGGGCAAAACAGGAAAGAGGCTGTTGTTCAGCGTATGTGTGCTGAATGCGAACAGGAACAGCCAATAGCGAATGCATCTGTACAGCCTAAACTCACCATGGGTTTAGTGGATGATCCATATGAACGCGAAGCGGACCATATAGCAGATCAGGTGGTTCAACGTCAACGAAATACATCTGCTTCGATAGTTCATGATTCAGCTATAAGTCGCAATACCAGCTCAGTTAATTTGTTACAGACTAAATGTAACGCATGTGTAACACAGGATTCACTATTACCATCACTACAGACTAAATCCCGGTCTCAAATCGGTCACAGCACAGATAGCTTAAGTCATGTTAGTGATGTTATATCTGGTTCAACTGCTGGTAGTGCTGTGTCGCCACACATTCGTTCATTGACCGAACCAGTTCTAGGTTCAGATTTATCTGGCATTAGAGTGTATTCTGATAAGCGCGTAAATCAGGCTGCGGATAGTATTAATGCTCGTGCATTTACTCATCGAGATGGAATTTATCTAGGCTCTGGACAAAGCCCTAATGATGTTAGTTTGATGGCCCATGAACTTACACATACTGTACAACAGGGTGCGGCTACCCAGGTGCCTGGTATTCAGAGACGGATCGTGATGCGTACAACTTCACCTCTATCTGGAGGGAGTGCCGGTGGTAGTTCAACTGGTACTGGCGAAAGTCTTAGGATACTGACGACAGCAGAGGTAGAAAGCTATATTAGTGACATTGGCACTTTACATCACGATTACGATGATATCATCAGTGGTACAGGTGAGGAATTCGGTTTTGTTGCTAGCGAAAGTTATCGTCGTGGCCTGATCGCTTCCATTATTCGCAATTTGCATCAGGTAAGCACTGATTTATTTTTTGATAATTATCAGGAAGCTGTACGCGAGGTGCGTAAACGCGCACTGATCAGTTTGATTATGCGTGCCAGTCAGGGGCGTACTCGAGGCACACGTCCAACTGGATATCCCCGTGCATGTCAACCAGCTGGTCCTCGTGTCTCGCAGGCGGCTTCATCATACTGGATAGTGCACCCCAATGACAGACACTATTGGTTTGAATTATCAAACGATGGTCGCAGTAATGCATTCGAAGCTTTAAGAACATTGATTTTTAATCACCAGAGCAATGCCTGTTTACGCACATTGATGCATTGCGATTATATGGTTTCAGCTCAGCAATTCTTTGTTATGGCCGATACCATGGGGGAGACAGATTTTAATCAGGCGGTCAGGGACGGCAATATCAATCTTGTTATTCGCTGGAACAGCTACGAAAATATTGTCGCTGATACAGCTACCAGTGCAGGTCAATACCAGTCACTTCAATCGGTTAGTCTCAGCTCAGAGAGTGATTTAATTATTGGTGATCATGTTCTGTTTTTTAATCATGATGCCTTCGATGATTTAAACGAGGTGCATAATAACGTTCGTGGTAACTATTCTAACTGGCGACTTGAGAACGCTATTATCACTGATATAGATGCTTCCGGTGAATTTCGTTTTCAGGGGCATGGATATTTCAGCCCTAAGCGCAGATCAGAATTTATTAATGATATGGCATCTAAAATGAATGGTCTGGTCTCAGTTGCAAATTCGGCAATCTCGGCTGGTAATACAACACATCTTGGGTTCACTATGTCTGGTGGTAACCGTTTTGAAGTTGTTCGTCCGGATGGTGCTGGCGGTTGGAAAATTTATTATCACCAGGGACTTGGAACTAATTCCGGGTTAGCGGTTGCTCACACAGGATTACGACGTTTCAGTGCCAGTGATTACCCCAACCCATTTGTGAAACCAGGTGAAACAGCCATAAAGGTTCGCAGACCTATCGAATCGAGACGCGAAAGTATTGCTGGTAGCTCATCAGCTAGCGGCGCATTTCCTCTACCTCAACCCGCGCCTTCGGTTCCGCTTATTCCTGCGCCTTCTTCGCCAACTCCGGCACCAATAGCTCCAGCACCAGCACCAACAGCACCAGCAGCACCAGCACCACGGCCAACTAGTCCAGCTCCGTCCTCTGGAAGACCGTCTCCGACAGGTAGAACTACAGACGAATCGATATCTCAAGCTGACACAGGGCAACAGCAACATCCTGTTTCAGTCCATCGACATAACTGTGATATTAATGAATCTAATCCGGTAATCTGGTTTGATTACAACTCTACCAATATTCGAAACAGTGGAGGGGTTAATAGTATCGTGCATTTGATGATGGCCTCAGAGAGAGCCAGGGGGCATATATCTGTAGCTGGTCCTGATGCGCGTATTTACCTGTACGGGTTTGCAAGTGAGGAAGGAGATGAAATGCATAATCTGGATTTGGCGAGGAGACGTGCAGCGGTAGTCAAGAGTTTGCTGGAAGCTGCAGGTATTGCTCCTGTCAATCTTGTCGGAGTTGCTGTGGGTGAAGATACATCCATGGGTAGTCTCGCCATGAATCGGCGTGTAGAAATATGTCCAACGCCGGTTATAGATTATATCGACATGCCTGAAGAAGTCATCACAGCTGATAGTATGGATTGTAGTGCACCGACAAAAGCAGCGAGCTTAACTCAGTATGCATTTTTGATTCGTTGTCTTGAAACCCAGCTATCGACTACTCATGGCCCAGTCGATATTCTCAGAACATTACGCGAACTCTATTACGGTGGTGGTAAGTTTGACAATGCCGCCTGTGGTGATAGCGAATCAGGCACAATTTCTACTCTGAATCGCACAGCACCTCTATTAATGAAAGCATTGCGAGAATCTAAAGTGACTAACGGAGTCGATGTCGGACATATATTTACGGGTCTGGAAGGAATGCTTTGTCCTACGACTGAAACAAGTCCTGTCTGGTATGCTCCTTCGGTAGATATGTCCAACGAAGATTTTCTTACCTGGGGAGGAGATATTGGTTCAGCCGCTGCAGGAAGACTCAATGGTTATAACGCGAGTGGTTGGATTTTTAAAAGTGACCCACCCTGGAGTAACTATTTTTTAACTAAGGGGTCGCTTGCAAGCAGCGAAGATTTAACAGGTGATATCGATGCTTTTGTATTTAGAGCGAACCTGCGTGGTGTACCATGCTCCAGTACCAAAGACACTCGAATGCCTTCTCCGAGCACACCGATTTCCAGCCTTTTTCTGGACTATTATGGTGCTCCTCCCGGTATGGCATCGGGATTAACTTCTGCTGATCGATATCATTGTTTTGCTGAAGCAACTGGTGGCGTTGTTTCTGGAAGAAATATCACCAATAAACCTGCACTTGTTAATCGTTTTTGGCGGCAAGTGTTTAGTTTTGCTCGCCTGTTTTATTTTAGTCTGGGCAAAACCCATATTTTCACTTTCGATACACATGATTTGTTGAAGTTGATTCAATATTCTCGGGATATAACCGATCGTTTCTTTAAATGGATAGATAGTAAATTATGATATTGAGAATGGATATTAAACCTGGAAAAACCAGTTGAATCATGAAAGTCTACGTAACAGCTTAATGCAGCTGATAAAATCAAAAACACAGTCTTCACCAATCAGGTGACTACGGTGTTTTTGATTTGCCGGCAATTGCGCCTGCATTGCTCTAACTACAGCCATCCCTGGC
>JBNKKI010000147.1:0-20544 GCA_050291745.1 Gammaproteobacteria bacterium
ACGAGCTGATTGTGCGTTTGAGGTGGTGTAGATCAAGGCGTAACGACGCGGAATAGCCAGCTATTCCAAGGAGTTACAACGAAGAGATACGCCGCCTCAAACGTGCAATTCAGTTCGTAGCGGGATTCACCGATTGGGTGATTATACAGATCAACTGTAATCGTTTATGAAACAGTGGGTTAATCTCTATTGCGAGCGGCCAACTGCGGAATCTAGGTTTAATTAACTGCATTTCATCAAAAACATGACTCTGCTGTGAAAGACAATTCACGGTCATTATTAGCATTAGTTAAGTTTAATAAAATTATTTTCACCCGTCTGGTTTACTCTGCTCTCGATGTTCAGGATAATGTCGAATCCCTGTGAATGATAGTGCTTTATGCAAACTGAAAATATCACCAAACCTAAATTTCTCTGGCAGAAGCAAACGACATTTATCATTATTTCTGTCGGTGCCACCCTGAGCCTGAAGGATTTTCTTACTTTTCCAGTGATTGCAGGAGAGAATGGCGGCGGTGCATTTTTACTACTGTATTCCTTTTTTCTACTGGTGCTAGGTTTACCTCTGTTAATGAGTGAATTTTTACTGGGTCGTATAACCCGTAAAAATCTGGTTGATGGGATGGGTGCTTTAGCAAAAGAGCATAATGCTTCTTTTTACTGGAAAATAGTCGGTGTTATGGCATTAATTGCCGGCTTTCTAATTCTTTCTTCTTATAGTGTTGTTTCAGGCTGGTCTTTAGCTTATTTTGTTAAAACCGGGCTTGGTGTTTATAACGGCGCAACTTCTGATGGAGTGAATGCCTTATTTAATCACTTTCAGTCTAATTCAGAAGCAATGATGCTGTGGCATACTCTGTTTGTTATTATCATAGTAACAATTGGTTCTCGTGAATTGAAAGATGGCTTGCAAAAGCTTTTTATGATTTTAGTTCCGGCTATGGCGGTTTTACTCGTTATAGGATTAATTTATGCTTTTTCTTCATCTGGTATGACGGAAAGTATTGATTATATTCTTTACCCTGACTGGTCAAGAGTAGACTCCAATATGCCTTTGTTAGCCTTGCAGAGAGCTTTTTTCACATTAGCCCTTGGTTTGGGTGTGATGGTCATTTATGGCGCTTATCTGGATGATAAAGTGTCAATAGGTTATGCATCAGCTCAAATAGTCATTATAGATTTTCTATTTTCTATTTTTACCGGACTTGCCATTAATGCGCTGGTTTTTTCGGTCAATTTAAAACCTGTACTGGATGATGAACTGGCTTTCAGAGTACTTCCAGTTGTCTTTGGATCTTTTGAATACGGTAATATTTTTGGTGCCTTATTTTATCTTTTGCTGACTCTGGCGGCAATAACGACAGCTGTCGCTATCCTGGAAACTTTAATTACATGCTATAAATTAAAATATAATAAAACCAGATTGCGAGCCGCAACCTCAATTGGCTTTTATATCTGGCTATTAGGTTTGGGAACTATTTTCTCCTACAGTCTATGGAATGACTCCGGGTTTACCATGACTCTGTACTTTGGCGATAATGCTTTTAGAATTATTAATGAGGCTGGTTTTCACGATGTGATTATTTATTTATCCAGTCACATATTACAACCACTTGTTGCTTTATTCCTGGCTATATTCGTTGGATGGGTTTTACCACGAAGCGTTAGTTTTGAAGGGCTTAATTTACCTAATAGAAAATTATTTGAAGTGTGGAATTTTACTATCCGTTATATCACGCCCATATTGGTATTTATTGTTATTCTTTCAACACTTGGACTGGTTAACGAATAAATGGCTGCAATTAATCGAAGTGCCTTAATGCCTTATACAAATGGTCAAATGTACAATATTGTTAATAATGTAGAAGACTATCCCGACTTTTTGCCCTGGTGTGCATCGAGTGAAATACTGAAGCAATCCGAAACATCGATGGAAGCTTCTATCCTGATGAAAAAAGGCAAACTTAATCATAGTTTTAGTACTAAAAACAGTTTGATAGAGAATGAACTCATCCATATGCAATTAATTGATGGTCCTTTTAAAAGTTTAAACGGGGACTGGAAATTCACTAAGCTGTCTGAACAGGCCAGTAAAATTGAATTAGATTTAAATTTTGAGTTTTCAAATCGTCTTGTCGGGATGCTAATTGGCCCGGTATTTACCCAGATAGCGGACTCTCTGGTGGATGCTTTTTGTCAGAGAGCACATCATATTTACAGGAAATAGAAATTTATGGCGTCAGATCAAATCACTATTGAAGTTGCCTATGCAACGCCTTTGAAACAAATGATTCTTGAGTTAGAGGTTGCTCAGGATACAACACCAAGAGATGTTGTAGAGCAATCAGATATCGATAGTTATTTTCCGGAAATTGATAAACAGAACTGTGATATCGGTATTTTCGGTAAAGTCATCCGTGGTGCACATGTGCTTGAAGATGGTGATCGAATTGAAATATATCGCCCCTTATTAGCTGATCCTAAGGAAGTGCGTAAGAGACGTGCTGCTGAGGGTATGAAAATGAAAAAAGGGGGTGGCAAAGACGATGAAAAATCAGATAAGACACCCGAAAAATCTGTTTGAAATTATTTACAGTTCACCTTTTATATCAATCAATTTATCTGATTCGTAAGTCAATATCATACTTTTTAATTCAGATATTTTCTCATTACCCTTATAAAGGTAGTACACATAATGTGACTGATTGGCATGATACTGGTCACTGACAGCAGGTGTGCCAAGCAGAAATTCTACCTGCTTTCTAGTCATTCCCGTTTTTAATTGAGCCAATTTTTGCTCATCAATTTGATTACCCTGTGGAATATCCATGCGGTAAACACAGGCTTGAGATGATATAATTAAAAAAGTAAGGAATATAAATTTTCTGACGTGCATAATTTTCAAATGGAGGCAGTGTTGATTAACAGGCCGATGATGATACTTTGCAATTGATAAAACAGCAATGACTGTAACGGGAAAAGAGATTAACATGCAAACTTCTGATATCAAAAAAGCAGGTCTTAAAGTGACTTTACCCAGAATGAAGATTCTGGAATTGCTGGAAAGCAGTGGTGAACGGCATTTAAAGGCCGAAGATATCTATAAATTATTGCTGGATGCCGGTGAAGATATTGCATTAGCGACAGTTTATCGGGTTTTAACCCAGTTTGAAACGGCTGGACTGGTTAACAGACATCATTTTGAAGGTGGTCATGCTATTTTTGAACTCAATGATGGAGATCATCATGATCATCTGGTCGATATAAAAACTGGAAGAGTCGTTGAGTTTTATGATGAAATCATAGAAAAAAGGCAAAAAGAAATTGCCAGGCAATACGGTTTTACAATCAATGAGCACACGATGATATTATATGGTCATTTTGATAAGTAATATTTATCCTGACAATCAATTCTTATAACTTATAAGCTTTACACATTCTCTATCATTTCCTGAGCATGAGCACGAGTTTGCTCAGTGATCGTCATTCCTCCTAACATACGGGCTATCTCTTCAAGTCTTTGCTGCTTATCCAGTGCAATTACATCCGTGCTTGTTTCAATATCAGTTTTAGTTTTATTTACCTGTAAATGCTGGTGAGCCTGTGAAGCAACCTGTGGTAGATGGGTAACACAAAAAACCTGTCGATTTGAGGCTATTTGACGTAATTTACGCCCCACAATTTCAGCGATACCACCCCCAATGCCACTATCAACTTCATCAAAAATTAAAGTGGGTATCTGACTCGATTCACTCAGGATAACTTGAATCGCGAGACTGATTCGAGACAATTCTCCACCGGAGGCAACTTTATTTAATGCTTTAACTGACTGACCGGGATTTGCACTCACCATAAACTGAATCTGGTCAATCCCATGCGCAGAAAATGCAGTTGTTTGATCATCTCTTTTTATGTCTATTTCGAACTGGCCACCCTGCATACCGAGTGTTTGCATGACTTCAGTGATCTGTTCGGATAAAGAGATAGCTGTTTTACTTCGAGCTTCAGAAAGTCTGTTCGCTGTTTGCCGGTATTCACTGGCAGCCAGGTCTATTTGTTGCTGGAGTTTTTCAATATCTTCCTCGTCGTTTAACAATATATCCAGTTCCTGTTTGATTGACTGGGCATAGCTCACTAATTGTTCAATAGCGGTTTGATGTTTTCTGGCAAGATTTTGTACCTGACTTAGTCTGTCATTCAGCCAGTCCAGTCGTTTTGGATCTATATCGATATTATCCTGATACAGACGTAACTCAGATGAAGCTTCCTGTACCTGGATTAGCGCGCTTTTCACCAGTTCAGCTGTATTCGATAGAGTCGGATCCAGCCGTACTAATGTTTCCAGATCATCAACACTTCGAGATAATAGTTGCTGTACGGTTAAATCTTCATTTTCGAACAGGGTTGATAGCACAGACGCTGTGGTTTCAATGATTTGACCTGCATGGGATAAGCGACTGTACTCTTCCTGTAAAGTGACTGCTTCGCCCTCAGTGAGTGATAATTCTTCAAATTCCTGGGTATATATTTTTAATAAATCGATGCGTTGTTCTTTCTGTAAAGAATTATCCAGTACCTGTTTCTGCCGTTTTATTAAGCTTGACCATTCGTTATAAAGTCTTTTGGTTTCTACCAGTAATTCACTATCTGCTAGTGAAGCATCCAGTAATTGGCGTTGAATGCTGCTTTTCTGTAAAGATTGATGAGCTTGCTGTCCATGTAAATCTACCAGCATTTCACCCAGTGATTTTAACTGGCTCAGTGTGACTGGTGACCCATTAATAAAAGCCTTACTACGACCGCTTGATTGAATAACTCTGCGAAGAAGGCATTCTCCTGCATCATTTAATTCATGTTGTTGCAGCCATAACTGGGCATTTGAAAGCCTGGAGATATCAAAACTCACAGAGATATCAGCTTTATCACTGCCAGCTTTAACACAGTCACTATCAGCTCGATCTCCTAATACTAACTGTATAGCATCCAGTAGAATCGATTTTCCGGCACCGGTTTCACCAGTGAGTGCCGTCATACCTTTTTCAAATTCAATATGTGTTCGATCAATAATAGCGAAATTATTAATTACAATGGATTCTAACATCAGGGTTGGTTGCTCCATTTTAATTTAGCCCTGAGAATATGAAAATAATCATAATCAGCAGGGTGTAGCAGGGTGATTTGTTTGCAATAACGTTTTATCTGGACTCTATCTTTATAATTTATGAGAGCCTGTGTTGCACCATCAAAACTGATTTGACCGATCATATTAGGTTTACTCAATTTAATTTCAATTTGTTGATCTGCCGGTAACAGAATGGGGCGATGACTTAATGTATGAGGACATATGGGAACCAGTGCAAGTGTATCCAGAGAAGGATGCATAATAGGGCCTCCTCCGGATAATGAATAAGCGGTTGATCCGGTTGGCGTCGATACGATTAGGCCATCAGCTCGTTGTTTATTAATCAATTGATTATCCGAGAATACTTCGAATTCAATCATACTGACTGATTGATGGCTATGCAGAATAATATCATTGAGAGCGATATGATGAATATTTTGCTGTTCATGCATCAATATTTTTCCTTCTAACAGAAAGCGTTTTTCAACACTAAATTGACCATTAAAGATGCCATCTAAATGTTCATTCAACTTTTCCATGGTGACATCTGCAAGAAACCCCAGTCTTCCAAGGTTTATACCGAATAAAGGAATTTCATAATCGACCATATGCCTTGCGGCTTTTAATAAGGTTCCATCTCCTCCTATAGAGACAGCTATATCGGCCTGTTGACCTATGTGTTCCAGACTAACCTTTTTGTATTGATTTGATATTGCCTTATTATCCAGAAAATGGATCAATAAGTCGCCATAAGGGATGAGAGCTTCACAGATTGTCGCAATTTCCTTTTGATGTAAATCACTGTCCTGTCGAATGATTAATCCAATAGTTTTAAATGAAGTCTTCAGCATAAGCGCTTTACAGTATGATAATTCGGTTTACAATTCTGTGTTTGGTTACTATTCATATTTTACTCGAAAACTGATGTCAGAAAATTACGATCTAGATGAACGAGCTCTAACTCTTTTCAGGCACCTGATTCAATCCTACACTAAAGATGGTCTACCTGTTGGATCTAAAAGCCTGGCTAAACAATCCGGAATCGATGTTAGTTCTGCAACCATCCGCAATATTATGCAAAAACTGGAAAAGCTGGGTCTGGTTGATTCACCACATACCTCAGCTGGACGTATTCCTACACAGGCTGGTTATAGATTCTTTATTGATAGTCTATTAGAAGTTGGTGAAATTGGGAAGTCAGCAAAGCAAACATTAAATGAGACATTTAGTGTGGATAAAACTTCACACGACTTAATCCAGAGTGCCAGTGGGATATTATCTCAAATGACTCAGTTAACCGGTTTAATAAGCGTTAACCGACCTGCCAGAATTAATGTGCGACATATTGAATTTATGAAACTGTCTGATCGAAGAATTCTGGTTATCATGGTTATCAATTCCGATCAGGTACACAATAAGGTCATACAGGTTGATCGTGAATATACTGACCTGGAGTTAACTGAAGCGGAAAAACTATTGGGCCAATATTTAATTGGATCTGATTTTAGTACTGCAAAAAAACAATTACTTGAAGAAATAAAAAGACAAAAAGATGATGTAAATAAAATTATGTCATCAGTTCTTGATGTAATGGGATCCGTTTGTGGAGAAGGTGATGAACAGGATTCCCTGTTAACAGCTGGTGAGTCAAATCTTCTGCAGTTCGCTGAATTATCTGATATTAATAAGCTTCGTGAAATTTTTGACACATTTAATCAAAAGCGTGATCTTTTACATATTCTCGAGGGCTGTTCCGATGCAGATGGTGTTCAAATCTTTATTGGTAATGAGTCCGGGTATAATGTTTTGAGTGATTGTGCAGTGATTGGAGCCCCATATACCGTTGGAAATGAAGTGGTTGGTGTACTGGGTGTTATTGGTCCTACCAGGATTGCCTATGAAAAAGTGATCCCCGCTGTTGATATCACTGCAAGATTATTAAGTTCAGCCTTGAATACTCAAAAATAATCCACACATACTGCGACAGTATTAATTTTTTTTCTGAAATTCTTATTTCAATCTTTATCTATGGAGTATAAATATGACATCTAAGCCTAATACACCTGAACAAGAACCACCAGTAGCAGAACAAAATGAGCCTCTGGAAGGTGTAGACGAAACAAGTGAATTAGTAGATGAACTGGCTGATGATGAAGATAGCACTGATGAAAACGATATTGCTGTCGAGCTGGCTAAAGCGCAAGTGACCATTAAGGATTACTGGGATCAAATTATGCGTCTAAACGCTGAAGCGGAAAATAACCGTAAACGGGCTCAAAGAGATATTGAAAATGCACATAAATTTGCATTAAAGAATTTTTCTGAAGCTTTATTACCTGTTGTCGATAGCATGGAAATGGGACTGGATGCTGCAACAGCAGAAAATGCCAATATGGAATCAATACAGCAGGGCATTACTATGACTCTGGAGTTAATGACCAAAACACTGGAAAAAAATGGCATTACTTCAGTCAATCCACAGGATGATAAATTTAACCCTGAACTTCATCAGGCTATGAGTTTGATTGAAACTGATGATGTTGAACCGAATACAGTCATGACAGTGATGCAAAAGGGCTATGTATTGAATGAACGATTAATTCGACCAGCAATGGTTGTAGTTTCAAAAGCTAAATCATCTTAAATGTGATTTAGATAAAAATAGCTCTCTCAATTTTTTATTGATAGTGATGTCATTAAATTGAGATCAAAACTTAACTTTTCATAAACACCTTGAAAACTTATAAAACTTGTAAATTAACCCCTTGAAAGAAGGGAAAAAGACCTTACTTCTGGTACAAGTTAAATTATTTAGAATTTGGAGATTTAAAATGGGTAGAATTATCGGTATTGATTTGGGTACAACCAACTCTTGTGTATCTGTTATGGAGGGGGATAAACCTAAGGTTATTGAAAATGCTGAAGGTGATCGTACTACGCCTTCAATTGTTGCATTCGCTGATGATGATCAGGTACTGGTCGGTCAGCCTGCAAAGCGTCAGGCTGTTACCAATCCTAAAGATACATTGTATGCTGTTAAAAGATTAATTGGCCGTCGTTTTGATGAAAAAGCTGTACAGAAAGATATAGACCTTGTGCCATATACAATTTTTAAAGCCGATAATGGCGATGCCTGGGTTGAGGCGAAAGGCAAAAAAATGGCACCTCCAGAAGTTTCTGCTCGCGTTTTACAGAAAATGAAAAAAGCAGCGGAAGATTATCTTGGTGAAGAAGTGACTGAAGCTGTCATTACTGTACCAGCATATTTCAATGATTCTCAGCGTCAGGCTACTAAAGATGCAGGTAAAATTGCTGGTCTTGAAGTAAAACGAATCATTAATGAACCAACAGCTGCTGCACTGGCTTATGGAATGGATAAATCTTCTGGTGATAAAACACTGGCAGTTTATGATTTGGGTGGTGGTACATTTGATATCTCTATCATTGAAGTTGCTGAAATCGATGGAGAACATCAGTTTGAAGTGCTATCAACGCATGGTGATACATTCCTGGGTGGTGAAGACTTTGATTTCCGTTTAATCGATTATCTTGCGGATGAATTCAAAAAAGAGCAGGGCATGGACTTACGTGGTGATCCATTGGCTATGCAACGTCTTAAAGAAGCAGCTGAAAAAGCTAAAATCGAACTATCTGCAAGTTCACAGACTGATGTGAACTTACCTTATATCACTGCTGATGCTACTGGCCCTAAACATCTTAACATTAAAATTACCCGAGCCAAACTTGAGTCTCTGGTAGATGATTTAATTGCTCGTACCATCGAGCCATTGAAAACTGCACTGGATGATGCTGGCTTGTCCGTTTCAGAAATTGATGAAGTTATTCTGGTTGGTGGACAAACTCGTATGCCTAAGGTCCAGGAAGTTGTTAAAGACTTCTTTGGAAAAGATCCTCGTAAAGACGTCAATCCTGATGAAGCTGTTGCTTCAGGTGCTGCTATTCAGGGTGGTGTATTAGGTGGAGACGTTAAAAATGTATTATTACTTGATGTTACACCACTATCTCTGGGTATAGAAACTCTGGGTGGTGTTATGACCAAGTTGATCGATAAAAATACAACTATCCCTACTAAGGCATCTCAGACTTTCTCAACAGCTGAAGATAATCAGACTGCTGTGACGGTTCATGTCTTACAGGGTGAACGTGAAGTTGCTACGGCGAACAAGTCTCTGGGACGTTTTGATTTATCTGATATACCACCAGCTCCACGTGGTGTGCCTCAGGTAGAAGTAACTTTTGATATTGATGCTAACGGTATCCTGAATGTTTCGGCAAAAGATAAAGCGACTGGTAAAGAGCAGAAAATTGTAATAAAAGCATCCAGTGGTTTATCTGATGATGAAGTTGAACAAATGATTAAGGATGCAGAAGCACATGCTGATGAAGATCGTAAAGTTCGCGAAATGGTAGAAACTCGCAATCAGGCTGATGCGATGATTCATGCCACTGAAAAATCTCTGAAAGACCTGGGTGATCAGGTTGACGCAGCGGATAAAGAAGCTATTGAATCAGCTACTGCAGACCTTAAGAAGGCGATGGAAGGAAAAGATAAGGAAGAGATAGAAGCGAAAACTAAAGCGCTTGCAGAAGCTTCTGGAAAACTGGCTGAAAAAGCTTACGCTGCAAATTCTGCAGATGCGGCTGCTGGTGATTCAACTGCTAGTGATGCTGGTGCAAGCAATGCAGATGATGATGTTGTTGATGCTGAATTTGAAGAAGTGAAAGACGACAAAAAATAAGCATTCATCAATAATTGGTAACCTTGGCGGGCGAGTGTGAAAACACTCGTCCGCTTCTTTGGTTTAAATGTATGACATCTCGAAGTCTGTTTTGTCACTAAACTCCAAATAGAATTAAATTATGTCGCAAAGAGATTATTATGAAGTCCTGGGTGTCAGTAAAACGGCTTCAACAGCAGAACTGAAAAAAGCATTTCGTCGTCTTGCGATGAAATATCATCCTGATAGAAATACTGATGGGGATGAAGATAGTGAAAACAAATTTAAAGAAGCTAAAGAAGCCTACGAAATACTGACCGATGATAAAAAGCGTTCCGCCTATGATCAATTTGGTCATGCTGGCGTTAACCAGCAAGCAGGCGGTGGCGGTTTTAGTGGTGGCGGATTTGGTGATGCCTTCAGTGATATCTTTGGTGATATTTTTAGTGGAGGAGGGCGTCAGCGTGTTCGTAAAGGAGCGGACTTGCAGTACAACCTTGAGTTAAGTCTGGAAGATGCGGTTGCTGGGACCACTGTGAAAATTAAGGTACCGACTCATAAAACCTGTACGGATTGTGCTGGAACCGGTGCTAAAAAAGGAACTTCTCCAGAAACCTGTACAACCTGTGCCGGGCATGGCCAGGTCAGAATGCAGCAGGGGTTCTTCTCTGTTCAGCAAACTTGTCCAGCTTGTCGTGGTACAGGACAAATCATTAAAGATCCCTGTAACACCTGTCATGGTGAAGGACAGGTTAAACATTATAAATCCTTATCTGTTGAAGTCCCTGCCGGTGTCGATAATGGTGATAGAATTCGCTTAAGTGGTGAAGGTGATTTAGGCGAAAGAGATGCTCCTCCAGGCGATTTATATGTTCAAATGCGTGTTAAACCGCATTCTATTTTTGAACGTGATAATGCTGATCTTTATTGTGATGTACCTATCAGTATAGTAACTGCAGCTCTCGGTGGAGAACTTGAAGTACCTAGTTTAAATGGCCGTTTAAAGTTAAAAATACCCGCTGGAACACAATCACATAAATTATTCCGTATGCGTGGCAAAGGTGTAAAACCGGTACGCGGTGGACCAGTTGGTGATTTAATATGTCGTGTTATCGTAGAAACACCAGTTAAGCTCAGTAAAGAACAAAAGGAACTACTGGAAATATTTTCTGAATCTATGGGCAAATCGGTTAATAAGCATAGTCCAAATGAACATACCTGGCTGGATGGTGTGAAAAAGTTTTTCGAAGATATGAAATCTTAAGTCAATAATTATCATTAAGAAAAAATGAGATTATGCATTGAATTATTCTGAATAAAATCTGCATCCTCATGAATAGAATTCTCAATGAGTATCAATAGAACTAGAGAGAGATATGATTAAAATAGCGGTGGTTGGTGCTGGTGGTCGCATGGGTAAGACCCTTATCGAGGCCTGTCATGCATCTGATAAATGTGTTTTAACTGCAGCAACCGAACGTCCTGATAGTAGTCTGATTGGTACTGATGCTGGTGAACTGGCTGGTATTGGTTCTGTCAATGTGAAAGTTTCGTCATCAATACAGGAAACTGATGAATTTGATGTTTTGATAGATTTTACACATCCGAGTATAACCACAAAACATATTGATTATTGTGTGGCTAATAATCGGCAAATGATTATTGGTACGACCGGTTGCGATGAGGAATTACAGGCTAAAATTAAAAAGGCATCTGAAAGTATTGCGATAGTTTATGCTCCAAATATGAGTATTGGCGTTAATTTATGTCTGAAATTATTACAGATGGCCGCTTCTGTGCTTGGAGATGATGTTGATATTGAAGTCATTGAAGCTCATCACCATCATAAAGTAGATGCTCCATCAGGAACTGCCTTAAAAATGGGGCAAGTTGTCGCTGACACTCTGGGACGAGATTTAAAAGAATGTGCAGTTTATGGTCGAGAAGGACAAACCGGCGCCCGGGATCCTAAAACTATTGGTTTTTCAACAATACGTGCTGGCGATATTGTCGGAGATCATACCGTGATGTTTGCCGGTCCTGGAGAACGTGTTGAAATAACTCATAAATCATCCAGCCGAATGACATACGCAAAAGGTTCTTTGAGAGCGGCACAATGGTTATCTTCAAAAGATAAAGGTTTATTCGATATGATGGATGTTCTGGAACTGTCCTGAATGATTTATGTGCTCAGGTGACAGGGTTAAATCCTGCCACCTGTATTATCAGAATTTACTTTGCGGCTTCATAAAATGGCATCATTTTAGGAATCATTTTGTTTAAAGCCTTTTCTCTATTTTCTGGTGAAGGATGCGTGCTCATAAATTCATAACCTCCGCCGCCACCAATTTTTGACATTTTTTGCCATAGAGTAATTGCTGCATTTGGGTTGAAGCCAGCTTTAGCCGCCAGTTCAATACCAATTTTATCTGCTTCAGATTCAGATGTTCTACTATTAGGTAAAGTTAGTGCTACCTGTGCTGCTGCCGCCGCGAGTGATGCAGTACCTGTTGACTCTCCAATTGCATCATTATATAGCTTTACTGCCATATCACTGGCCATAGCGACTGACATACGTTCTGCAGTATGGTTTGCCAGAGCGTGAGATATTTCGTGCCCCATGACCTGAGCAATTTCATCATCAGTAGCGTTTAACTGATTTAATAAACCTGAGTAAATGGCCATTTTGCCACCAGCCATACACCAGGCGTTAACGGTCTTCGGATCATCAATAACCTTAACGCTCCATTCCCAGTTTTTAGTATCTGGTCTTAAGATTTTTGCCTGAGTAATTAATTTTGAGGTAATGCTATTAACTCGAGATACCATTGATGGTTTATTATCAAGCTTGCCATTTTGTTTAAAGGGTTCTAGCGTATTTATGTAAGCCTGCTTTGATGATTCGATTGCTTCTTTTTCAGAAACAAACATAACTTGTTTACGACCCGCAAGATTCGTCGCACAGGCTGAAAGTAGGGAGAAAATAATAATTGCTGAAAATAGTTTTAATGGCTGTAACATAATATGTTTAATCTTTTAATGAATAAAACGATAAGATAGCAGAGAACAGAATTAAAAATGAGTTCAAATTCAATAATATGTTTAAATTATTTTAAAAAAGTAAATTAATTTATGGCTTACGATCAACAAAAAGCGAAAAAAATATGGGCAATAGTAAACCGCGTTCCTGCAGGGAAAGTCAGTAGTTATGGCTTTATTGCAGATTTAGCAGGATTACCTGGCAGAGCTCGCCTGGTTGGTTCCGTTTTACAATTAGCACCAAAGGAAATGTCTTTAGCCTGGCATCGTATTTTAAAAAGTAATGGGCAGCTAGCCTTTCCTGTTAACTCCAAACAGGCACAGCAACAGAAAGCGCTACTACAGGAAGAAGATGTCATAGTGTCGAATAACCGGGTAAATCTGAAAAAATTTGGCTGGAAACCTGATTTAGGTGAACTGATGGAGCTTGAGTTTTAATCAGAAAGCTTTTTATGCCTGTTTGAGTTTATTGTAAACGTGGCGATTTTAAACTTTTCCAGTTATTCTTTTCATCATAATCAGTATGGTGGTTTGGTCTATTGTATTTCTCATTGAGTATTGATATCTGAAATCATAATTTTAATCGAGGCTGCCATGGAATGTTAATATAATGATATAAAACGTGCCCACCATAAGCTCGCCCGCAAATATTATCCTGATATTTGAAAAAGGAATATGATTGAGTAAAGTTTGTTGTAAATACTGTGGTTATGGGAGTGCCATGGATCTGAATATTATTCAGGTCTTTTTCATTCAGGTTTATCGACAAAAAGCAGCTACAGGATTTAATTTACAGTTTCATGACGGATATTATTCTTACCTGATTTTTTAACCTCATACATCAAATCATCTACAGCTTTTATGGCATCTCGTGTTGATGGCATACGTTTATTATATGTGATAGCGCCAATACTTAAAGTCACTGGCCAATCTTTTTCTTTCATTATCTTCAAAAGATTTTGTTGCAGATCATGTAATATGATCCTGGATGAAATTTCATCCATATATGGATAAATAATTGCGAATTCATCGCCTCCTAAACGAGCTGGTGTATCTATCTGTCTGGTATTCTCTTTAAGATAAGTCGCTACAACCTCCAATAGCTCATCACCAATATCATGTCCGAGTGTGTCATTAACATATTTAAAATTATCAAGGTCAATATAAGCAATAGTCAAATACTCTGGATAACGAGTCATTCGGTTGTATTCATTTTCTAATTGCTCTATTAAACATCTTCGGTTTGCTAATCCTGTTAAAGGATCGGTATCGGCTAAACTTTCTTCTAAAGCCAATTTCTCTTTTACAATACGTAAAAGATACAAAATGACCAAAAAAAATACTAATCTGGCAGTACTATTCCATATTGGAATTAAAGAATTTGTATAGGTTGAGGTAACTGAAACGTCAGCTATCATCCAGATTAATGCTGATAAAACAGCTATAATTAAACCTTGCTTTAAACCTCCATACCAGACTGAAAGCATAATTGGTCCAGTATAAAATACTGAAAATGACAATTCCGGGCCAATAGAGTAATCAATAATACCTAATACACAAATAGCAAAAAACATCATTACTAAAAATAGATATTTATTAATTGATTGAAAAAACATATCAAGGCTTTTCAACATTTGCTTTAACCTCAATGTATCATTAAAACAGTTGATATAAAAACTGACACGCTAAACTTGCTAAACCAGCCACAATTGAAACATTACTCCTGATAAAATCACTTCAATTATTATTGTATTAATTAGAGTGGTTAAAAAATCTCAATATATCTAATCTATACAAATATTAAGCAACGTGGCAACGTAACTGAAAAAGAAAATACCCTTATAAGATCAGGGATACGTTGTAAGTGCAATCATAATATTTTAAATTATTTCCAATAAAACTCGAACTTTATCATCTGCGCAGCTACCATGATGTCAGATAAATTCCAGATATTGAAAGTTAATTGATTTCCCCTGAAAACACTGCTTTGTAAGACTATATGCCCAGTAAAATTGATTAAGTGTTAGCATGATTTCAGCTAACCACAATTATATGAACTTTATCAAACAGATATGTGCTTCAGCCTAATCAAAAAGAGTAGATAAGCATGCTGAATATGATAATGGACTGGCTTTCGCTGCAAGCAATAAAGTCAATTTTGAACGTAATAATATCAGGCGTGTTTTTTATGCTTTTTAGTGTTGTTATCCCAAACTTGAAATTTATGTCGAAATGAGGGCATTAACCTGGAAAAATAAGTTGAATCATGAAAGTCCAGGTAACAGCTTAATGCAGCTGATAAAATCAAAAATACACACTTCAGCAATCAGCTGACAACGGTGTTTTTG
The DNA here is from genome assembly GCA_050291745.1 of Gammaproteobacteria bacterium. GTDB lineage: Bacteria > Pseudomonadota > Gammaproteobacteria > JACNJF01. The sequence continues at coordinate 15,249 of JBNKKI010000147.1, forward strand.
ATTTCTCGGCAATTGCTTCTGCATTGCTCTAACGACAGTCATCCCTGACTTAGACCAGGGCACATCAATCTGTTACGCATCTTTTTCACGTTCAATTGATTTTTCCAGGTTCAACTCGTCCAACTTCGGATTCCAGGTTGAATACATAAATTACTGAAAGTTCAGAATGATATCTGTACTTTCAGCTAACTCTGTTAATGCAGCAATTTAAGATGATAGGGACAATAAACGTCTGACTTCAAATACTGCGACACTGGCCATAGTAAAGTCGAGCTTTCTTTGAGCCTGTAATTCACTAATAATTTGATCATAACGTCGAATCGCATATTCGTACTTATCCATCCACCCTTTTAAAGCCATAGTTGTATGACGTTTATTTTTTACAGACTGTAAGATTAACTCTGTTAACTGTCGTTGTATGCGGTGTAGTTCATTACGCATATTAACTATGGCCAGTTGATGCCAGTGATTGCGTACATTGGTTTCTGATACCTGATCTCTAACCCAGTTGAGCTGAAGTCTTTCTGAGATACTAAAAAATAGACGTGCAGTGTTTTCAATATTAGATCGCTGCGATATTTTAATTTCAGTAATATCGAATGAAGATGCCAAAACACTTATTTCAGCTAATTCTTTAGCAATATTAACCGGAAATTTTTGTTTTAATAATTGCCTTTTTGTTATGGTATAAGTCTTTCTGGCCTGACCGGACAACGCCTGGGGGATAACCTTTCTTAAACGATTAAAATCATTTAAATATCGTTTAATTAAAACTTCCACCTCAAGATGTGTTGTATGGTTGCGTAAAATCCAGCTGATAGAACGCTCCAGTAAGCCACTAATCATGCGAAAACTTGCATAGCGATGCTGCTCATTAACCACAAAATCAAGGTTCTGAATTTGTTTCCACAATTTATCAGTATTAAAAACAGTTTTACTTATAGCAAATGCCTTAGCAATACTGGCAATATTGGTACCTGTTTCTTCCCGCATTTTAAAGCCAAACCCAGGGCCAATTTGATTAATAACCTGATTACTTAATTGAGTTGCGATAATTTCACGTTTTAGAGGATGGTTTAAAATTTCTTCTTTATAATCTTGCTGCATACGTTTAGGGAAATATTCCAGCAGGGTTTGCTGGAAAAAAGGTTCATTGGCCAAATCAGATTCAAGTAAAGCTTCTTTGTAAGTCAATTTGCTATAGGATAAAAGTATGCATAATTCAGGGCCGTATAAACCGAGGTTTTGCGAAGTTCTCTCGGTAATAGCATCTTCGTATGGCAGGTATTCAATTTTTCGATTAAGAACTTTTGTATTTTCAAGGTGACGAATAAAGCGGTTATGTTCATGCATCAATTCAGGTGCATTGACTAGAATCGTATCTATAATCTGAGTCTGGTCGTAATTATTTTGCAGGCATAATTGAGCAATATCATCGGTCATTTCGGATAAAAGCTTATTTCTATCCGACATTGTCAATTGTCCTTTTAGTACCAGTTGAGACAACATGATTTTCAGGTTAACTTCATGGTCAGAACAATCAACTCCTGCTGAATTATCAATCGAGTCGGAATAGATTAAACCGCCTTTTTTAGCAAATTCAATTCGACCTAATTGAGTAAAACCCAGATTACCACCTTCACCAACTACCTTAGCTTTAAGCTCTACACCATTGATTCTTAATGAGTCATTGGCTTTATCTTTAACCTTTTCATTGGTTTCTGTAGAAGCTTTAACATAGGTTCCAATGCCACCATTCCAAAGTAAGTCTACTGGTGATTTAAGTAGTAATTGAATCAACTCATCAGGTGTCAGGAAATTTGAATTTGTACCAGTCAACGCTTTCATTTGATCAGTCATCTGAATTTTTTTCAGTTGCCTGCTAAAAACACCTCCACCCCGACTGATTAATTCAATATTGTAGTCCTGCCAGCTGGAGCGAGGTAATGCAAAAAGTCGCTGTCTTTCCTTGAAACTCGCTTTAATATCCGGGTTCGGATCGATAAAAATATGCATATGGTTAAATGCAGCAACAAGCTGAATAGTCGGCGATAGCAGCATACCGTTTCCAAAAACGTCTCCCGACATATCGCCAATGCCAAGTACCGTAAATGGCTCTTTCTGAATATTCTTTCCCATGCCACGGAAATGTCGTTTGACTGATTCCCATGCTCCACGGGCTGTGATACCCATGACCTTATGGTCATAACCAGCTGAGCCACCAGATGCAAAAGCATCCTGTAGCCAGAAATTATGTTGTTCAGATACTAAATTTGCCGTATCAGAAAAAGTGGCTGTTCCTTTATCGGCCGCCACAACCAGGTAAGAATCATCCTGATCATGTAAGCGAGTCAGTTTGGGGTGTTGAATTTTTCCTTCTACGAGATTGTCTGTTAATTCCAGCAGGGCATGGATATAGAGTTGATAGCAGGTTTTTACCTCTTCAAATGTTTCGTCGCGATCTAATTTAGCGGTTTGTTTTGTAATAAAACCACCTTTTGAACCTGCGGGTACTATGACTGCATTTTTCACCATTTGTGCTTTCATCAATCCCAGAACTTCTGTCCGGTAATCTTCTTTGCGATCTGACCAGCGCAAGCCCCCACGTGCTACTTTTCCTCCTCGTAAATGAATACCTTCAAATCGGGAGCTGTATATAAATATTTCAAACATTGGATGGGGATGTGGTAATTTTTGAATATTGGTAGATTTCAACTTAAAACTGATATAGGCATTCTGCTGATTGGATGGTTGAAAGTAATTTGTTCTAACAGTAGCATCAATCAAATTCATAAAGCGCTTGAATATCAAATCCTGATCCAGTGATTCAATTTCATTTAATAATTCCAGATATTCCTTATGTGTCTCATCATATGAAATTTGTGTATCTTCCTCTGGATCAAATTTCAGAAGAAATAATTTGATTAACTTTAAGGTAATCAATGGATGGGCATTGAATGTTTCAATAATTAATGAGCGACTGTAAGGAAAGTTAATTTGACTCAGATAGGCCGTATAAGCCCTCAATATATTAATATTATGTTTATTCAGGCAGGTAGAGAATAATAACTGGTTGAAATCATCACTTTCTGTTTCTTTATTCCACACTGATAGAAAAAGTTCACGAAAATAACGTGGCATTTTGCCATGATCATTGGCGCATAAATCACTGCATTTTTTTAAAGTAAAATGATGAATCCATACTTCATGTTCTTCTACCATTAGTCTATAGGGTTTTTCTATAAGAACTTCCAGACCCATAGACTCCAGAATGGACATAGATTGTGAGAGAGTTACGGCATGATCTATCGAGTAAAGTTTAATTGAAAAATGATCCGATTCACTATCTTCCGTTAATTGAACCTGTAGACTCTGCAACTTTAACAATTGCCTGATTTTTATAAAATCTTCAAAAGCATCTATTACCTGAAAATCGTCACGATATCCTCGTGGAAAAATTTCAGTAATATTTTTTCCGATCAGAAAATCTGCCAGGTCGGAATTATTAATGTGGTTTTCGAGGTCATTTATCCAGTTTTTACTCATGATATTTAATACTTCTGATTTTTGTTATGGGGATATAGATAGATCTTAGCACGTTGTTTTTTTTTATGTGTACTGTTTGAGCTTCATAATTTATTAAATATTTACAAATTATGTAACCAATGACATATTCGTTCGACTGCTGAGAAAAGGCGCCGGAGTTCTTCTGTTTCTGTATTCAAATTTATATCAGGATTCGACATGACTTGCTGTAATAGCTTTGAGCCGTCAAAATCAACAAAGGCCATACGCATAAGTAAGCCCTGATGCAATCCAAAGTCTTTTCCTGGCAATGCGGCTACACCGGTATTGTCCAGTAATTTTTGACTTAATTCAAAAGCGTTAGTCACGCCAATCGCTAGTAATTTTTGCTGGAAATGAGAGAAATCTACCAGATTATAAAATCCACCTTCCGGTGCAACTACCTTTAACTGCTGTTGATTTAATAGCTGACTGAAATTGCTACCTATAGCATTCATGATTTTTCTGGTAGCTAAAATATAATTATTCATTTCCGCAGAGGCTTCAAAAGCACTGATTGATGCCATTTGTATCGGAGCACTGACAGATGTATAAGTTTCACTGGCTAAAACAATCATTAATTTGAGAATAGATTTTAATGACTCAGGGAAGCTAAAAAATCCAAGTCGCCAGCCACCTGCTCCGGCCCATTTACTAATTCCATTACTGATGATAGTGCCTTCAGGGTAGTAACGGGCAATTGATTGATGTTGTCCCTGATAGTGTAATTCACTGTAAATTTCATCAGACAGGATAATCAGCTTATTTTTTGATGCCACTTCGGCCAGTACTTGTAATTCTGTCTCAGAAAAGCAGGCACCACTAGGGTTATTAGGACTATTTAAAATGAGTAATTGCTGTTTAGATTGATGTGACTGACAATGTTGCTGAAGTGTTTTAGCTGTTAATTTCCATCCATCTTCTGCCGAGCAGGGGAGCCAGTGAACTTTTTTTCCAAGCAGTTTAGCCTGGGGTTCATATGATACCCAGCTGGGTGCAGGTAAAATCAAATCACAATCCAGCGCCATTTGAAGACCAAATAACAATTCCTTACTGCCTGGTCCAATAATAATATTTTCTGCGGTATGCTTAAGTTTTTCTGTTCGTTGGATAAAATCTGCGATAGCTTCCCGTAAAGGCAGATAGCCCTGAACAGCCATATAGTCTTTGGCTGGAGCATGAACGCTCAGTTTTTCTATCATTATATCCGGTACTGGAAAAGGGGATTGTCCTAAACCAAAACGTATGACGTCTATTCCTCTGGATTGAAGACTTTTGCTTTTTTCATTTATTGCTAGTGTGGCAGACTTTGGTACATTCTGTAGAGCTGATGATAGTGCAATTGAATTATTTTTTAATTTGTCTGTAGCCATTTAAAATTTACCTGAAATAGTTTTATGTAAGCATCAATGAAAGTGAATTGCTCATCCTGGAAGTATTAGTAAGTAAATGAGAAAGGACTTAAAAGATTTATTGAATATATATATAAGCCTAATGATACTGAGCTGATTATTTTGTCTGGGAAATAACTATTTTTATCTCGTTTAGAATAAATATGGGGAGTCGATATACAGTTAAGTTCTTAAACCTAGAAAAATCAGTTGAGCGTGAAAAAGATGCGTAACAGATTGATGTACCTGGTCTAAACCAGGGATGGCTGTAGTTAGAGCAATGCAGGAGCAATTGCCGGCAAATCAAAAACACCGTAGTCAGCTGATTGGTGAAGACTGTG
>JBNKKI010000148.1:0-3624 GCA_050291745.1 Gammaproteobacteria bacterium
ATAACGAGCACGCGTGTTTCTTTAGCTAAAAGGCGGAAGAAACTGTAACGGAAGCAACATGTTTAAAGAACTGGAGAGTTGTCCGAGTGGCTGAAGGAGCACGCCTGGAAAGTGTGTATACGGCAACGTATCGAGGGTTCGAATCCCTCACTCTCCGCCACATAACTGAACCTGATCGAAAGTAAATTGATCGGGTTTTTTTATGTCTGAATTATAAAGGATGAGGGATTTGAACCCGACAAGAGGGTCGACAAATTCGTCAGGAACGAATTTGCATGAGCGAAGCGAACCCGTAGGGAGAGGCACAGGGATGTGCCGAATAATCCCTCACTCTCCGCCACATAACTGAACCTGATCGAAAGTAAATTGATCGGGTTTTTTTATGTCTGAATTATAAAGGATGAGGGATTTGAACCCGACAAGAGGGTCGACAAATTCGTCAGGAACGAAATTATGAATCACTTCCCTGTGATTCACCAGCAAGCTGGTCAGCAGAGCTGCTCAAATTTATTCCAGATAAATTTGAGCATGAGCGAAGCGAACCATAATCAAACTGTTTTCGAAATCAATATCCTGTACTCTGAGCCTCAATGTCTCTAACATCCGAAGGCCTGAACCATACATAATACGTGCCATCAATCCCGGTGTTGTAGACATATGACTCAAAACCAGAGTAACTTCAGCTTGACTCATTACAACCGGTAAACGTACTGGACGTTTCGAACGAGTTGGTGCTAACTGATCCGATACCGGCATATCCATAACCTGTTTATAGAGAAACACGATGGCATTCAAAGCTTGAGATTGTGTTGATTGTGCACAATTTCTTTTTACAGCTAGATCAGATAAAAAAGCATCAATCTCAGGCTTACCCATGGTTTCAGGGTGCCGCCACCCGTTAAAGCGAATAAAAGCCGCAATCCACCTGGTATAAGCCTCTTCAGTTCGAATGGTATAATGGTGGTAGCGGAGAACCTCACGGACTCGATCCATCAGTCGTTCTGCTTGAGGATCAAAACGTGGTTTATCAGGATTAACGTGAGAACTTGAAGACATGATATTTTTACGTTTTATTGCTTGAATATCCGAATACAACGAATTACAGTCCGTATATATAGAGAAAATACAGCGAATTTTTTTCGCGTTAATTACAATGTTATACGTGAAAAATGAAAATCAAATATTCTAAAAATGGTGAAGTATCTATCGAAGGTACACAGGAAGAGATGGGAGGCCTCTCGGTCACAATTATTGAGTTTGTTTGCTCTGACAAAAAAACTCTTAGTTTGAATTTAGAAACCTACTATGACCCTTCACCTTATGATACTGCGTTATCTAACTTAAAACTTTCGAAGACTAGTGGAAGTGATGTGCAAATAAAAAATGATACGTTAACCTTCTCAGGAAGTAACGATTTTTTTGAGAGCATCGCTAATAATCTTCCTAATGGAGTTGAAGCAACACCATATCATGTCCACTATGATTCAATTAGTTTTCCAGAATTTATAAAACCAGAGGCACAAGAAATTGTTTTTGTGTCAACACAGTAAAACGTATAACAAGTCGCTTCTACGGATAATTTGTTCGCTATCGCTCTCAAATTTCCGCAGAGCGTAGGCGTTAGGCTATAAACGAAAATGGAGATTTGTATGAAAAAAGCTATTTATGCGTTGTTAGTTGGGGTTTTGATTTATCCATCGATTTCAATGGGAGCACATGGGGAGACCTTTGAAGCAGAGTTTTATACCTTGAAGGAATGTTTGGCCGGGCTTGAAAAGGCAATTGGTCGTAAACTGAAAATAGTTTCTGACGGCCCAGAAAGCGTTTCTGGATACACGAGTAATTCGATGTGGCAATGTAATAAAGAAAGGTCAGGTACAAAAGGAATATACTGGAAAGGAATTTATACGGAGAGATAATATGCTACGAATTGGAATCCTCTTTGTTATTATTTTCTTTTCTCCTGCTTCTGTTTTTGCTGTCGCAAATGCTCCTGGTGATTATTTCGTGGTATCAAACAAGCTAAATGTCCGCCTAGCGCCAAATACATCAGGGAAAATTACTAACACTCTCTACAAACGACAAAAAGTAGAAGTCTTTGAGGTCAAAGATGGCTGGGCAAGGATCTCTCATTATTACGATGGCTCGGTTGAGGAAGTGTCTGGAGATGTTGCTCGTTGGGTATTTGCCAAGTATCTCTCCTCTGAGCGTCCCGCTGAAGAGCAAGTAACAAATATAAATTCTCCTATAGCAAAGGCAATAAAATCATCAGATGATTATTCAGAACATCAAGGTGTGTTTGTCGTTGCATCCGAAAAATTAATTAAGTCTGGTGTATGTAGTCTTGGAGATTTCAAAGAAATGGGGGGGTGGTGGAGATCGAGTAACCACAAGCCTAAGCCTATATATTTCACATATTGTGGTGGCATGACAAACAGCAACCGCATCTATCTTAATGTATCCACTGGCAACACATTCAGGTAAAAGCCTAACAATGGGCTTCACAGGATTCGCTCGCTGCGCTCGCTCTCCTGTGAGCCCGGGCGTTAGGGCGTAGATAAGCTATGGCAAATGATGAAACTAATTATCTATTCGTAGATGCCGGTTATCTACGAAGAATAATTGCAGATGTACTTATTCCGATTATCGGTCAAGAAGTTGAAATAAGTTGGCCTGTACTTAAGACTAGATTCTCGGCTCAAAGAGTCTTTTATTATGATTGCTTGGATGAAATCAAACGCGATAGTGAAAGTGAAGATCAATATAGCGTCAGATTGAAACGCCAACAGGAAAATATCGACCACATAAGAGAGCAAGATGGCTATCATGTTAGACTTGGCACCATATCTGGGAACGCAAGACGCCGTCGTCAAAAAGAAGTCGACGTACTACTGGCAGTAGATATGCTAATGCACTCACACAACAAGAATATGAACACCGCCTTTTTGCTTGCTGGTGATCTTGACTTTAAGCCAGTGGTTGACGCATTAGTTCAGCTGGGCACTAGGGTGTCAGTCGTATGTAATAGAAAGAACACGTCCAAAAAACTTGCATATTCGGCAGACTCCAGACTCTATTTGTCTCTCCGAGATCTATGGAAGTTGCTTAAAAATGAACAAATACAGGATGCTTTTCCAAAGTTTGGCATGTTTCATAAAGAATTTGACGAAGAGAACCCGATTGAAACTGGTCAGCGCGAAGGAAAAGTAATAAATATCTATTTAAGTGACAGCACCTACTATGTAGTCATGCCGCTTGCACGGGATGTTGGTTTAGATATTCATTGGAAATACAACGACCTAACTCGACTAAAAGAGTGCTTATCAATTGAGTTTGAAAATATTACCTGGAACAAGCCCTAACAAAAAAGGATAGGTCGCGCGCAGCCGCGACTTAATCCGGTGTTGGACAAGCCCGGTAGTGGGCTTTATATAAAGTAAATAGCTTGATCTGTGCCTGGGGAATGGAGTTGAAGTTGACGATAATCACTTTATGGTATCCGAGTGAATCCATCAGCATCAATCGTGTTGATTTGCCGTGAGATTAGTTTACAGAATCATCAGTGTTTCATTTCCTCCTCTATGGGTGAATGGACAAATTTTGTATTCACTCAATTCGTTCGCC
>JBNKKI010000149.1:0-28305 GCA_050291745.1 Gammaproteobacteria bacterium
CCCGAAGGGAAGCCCCCAAATCCCCCAATCCGGCGTTGCAGTTCTTGACAAGGGAAGCGCCATTGCCTGCGAACTGCGCCTTGTCTTGGGAAATTTGGGGGCTTCTATAATCTACATACAGTTTAGGACAGTACACTAGTAAGTTTAAATTTATCTGACATGTTATAGGTCAGGAAAAGTAAAATTACCAGATACCTTTGAGTCTCTGTTCTCTTATAAAGGCTGTTGTTTCTTGTTGAATTTGAAGAGGCGTTTTATCGATTATTTCTTTTGTGATTTTTTTAGTTCAGTTGTTTCAGTCAATTGAATATTCTCAATTACATTACGAACTAACTTATGTTTTCTGGCATTACTGGATAGAGACGATTTGGCCGAGGCACCAATGATGTATAGTAACGGGTCTTCATTTTTAAGATATTTAAGTCTATCTATAATGTTTTTCAAATATTTAGTTTTACCTGATGCAAAAAAACAGGCCCAATTCATGTCAATTCTCAATGAATCATCAATAGCCGCCTCATTTAGAAACTTTTCAGGAGGATATTCAAATAAAGCCCCCAGAATTAAATGGTAGCTTTTATCAATGTCAGGTAAAGTTTTGATCCATTTTTCTCTATTAATTTCAGTACTATTTGAAATAATACAGCTAAAGGTCATGAAAATTGGAATTGCTACTTTTCTATGCTTGATCAAATCAGAAGAAGTAAAATAGTGTAAGGCACTTTCAACTAAATCAGGTCGAGGTGTCCGGTAATAGTTTTCAGTAAATTCATTAAATTCGGTCAGCTTGTTAATTGCTACGATTTCTTTTGCGCTGACTGAAGATACCGGTAAAACTATCAGGAGTAATAATATATAGTGAAATGTTTTCATATGACGTATGTTAGGAATCCCTGTCAATTATGTGATGATCTATTTTAAAAAATTTACCACGTAGTCCAGTCTGAACCAGATGTTAGATGAATTAGCGTCTTCCGTAAAGTAAATGGCTGGAGAAAATTGCCCAAAGAACTGAAGTTCAATCTTATTTCATTTAAATCTTGAACCGAATATCTTCAATGCTCGCCACCCGGGTTAACCCTAATAAGAATCAGATTTGGTTCATGCCACAACACAATTTAAAAACAGGAAAAAGTTTCGGAACCGGGGGCAATCATTTGACCCCCGGATATGTTTTAATAGCGCTTTATATGGCTGACTATAATGATGCTGCCAGACGTACCAGTTTTACAAATTCACTTCGATAACCAAATCTGTCAATACCACGACTTTGCTGAGCCAGAGTCTCAACCTCTGCCATAGAAAAATCACCTGGCTGATCGCTGTTTCTCAGGAGTTGACCAAACGCGGCAACCGCAGCTGAAAAGCGAAATTTGTCTGAAGTTTCTGACAAGTCATTTTTTATATCCTCCTTTTTTAAACTATGGACGATTTCACGACTGTTACTTTCAGCTGGTTTTTTATAGCGTAGTTTCAGATAGGCTAGTTCATTATTAAATATATTCTGTTCCGTTTTTTCCTGCTGATAACGTAAGCCATCTTTTAATGCGATTTTATAAAGTGCTGTTACCGTATGACCAGCCCCGACATCTCCGGCATCAACATGGTCATTATTAAAATCTTCTGTTCGTAACATACGGTTTTCGTACCCGATCAAACGATAGCTACTAACCTGTTCAGGGTTAAATTCAACTTGAATTTTGGTGTCTCGCGCAATTGTCTGTAGTGTACCGCCAAGATCCTGCACCAGAACCTTTTGTGCTTCCTGAAGAGTATCTATATAGGCTGCATTTCCATCTCCGACATTGGATATCTCTTCCAGCATCTGATCATTATAATTACCCATACCGAAGCCAAGTACAGTTAATGCGACACCAGATCTTTTTTTCTGTTTGATCAATTGTTTTAACTCTTGCGTAGTTGAAGGCCCCACATTAAAGTCACCATCAGTCGCCAGTATTACCCGGTTAACGCCATGCTTAATATAGTTTTGCTGAGCAATTGAATATGCCAGTTGTATACCTGAGCTACCGTTGGTAGAACCACCTGCCCTGAGATTTTCAAAAGCCTGGATAATTTCATGTTGTTGATTACCGGGAGTTGAAGGTAACACAACTCCAGAAGCTCCTGCATAGACTACAATCGCTACCCGGTCACGTATTGTGAGTTGTTTAACTAGCAAACGTAATGACTTTTTGAGTAATGGCAGTTTGTTTGCTGCATTCATGGAACCAGAAACATCCAGTAGAAATACCAGATTACGATCAGGCTGCTCAGACTGTGTCGACTGGTAGCCCTTAATTCCAATATGTAACAGGTAACTTCCTGTATTCCAGGGGGTCGGAGCAATTTCCGAGGTGATACGAAATGGTACATCTGCAGATTCTGTTGTCGGATAATCATAGTCGAAATAATTGATCATTTCTTCAATGCGCACTGCCTCTTGCGGTGGCAGGTAACCATTGCTGATAAATCTTCTCACATTGGCATAGGCCGCTGTATCTACATCAATACTGAAAGTACTAATGGGTTCATTCTTTACTTTAAACGTCTTATTTTCTGGTAGTTTTGAATAATTCTCACCCTCAAATGTCGCTGCAATTGAATTGATTTGCGGGATAAAAGGTTGCGAGTAAGTAGAACTACAAGCGGTTAGTAAGATTAATGAAGCTGCTAAAAAAACAAGAACTATGGATCTTATATATCGAATATTTGACATGCTATTAACTCCTTAATGAGTAGTGAAGACTGAGATAGAATAGAAACTTTGGCGCGCTTGCCGTTAGGCAATATGTATCCTAAAATGGGCTTCAAATTCAGTAAAAAATGTGCTAGTCAGGGAAAAATGCTTAGTAATTCAACTCAATCTATCCAGCGATATACTCTGATACCAGCATGACGACAGTGTTTAACCAGATCCATCGGCTAAAATGTCAACCAGGTTGGACCTGGGATTATTTTTTATCAGAAATCGACCGGATTCATCCGACTGGAATGGATGAAAAGACACTCTATAGTCACTATCGGCAACCCCACAAAAAGCCGACAACACATGTGACCAGGCTCATTAATCAACTGCATTCAAAATACTTTCCAAACCCCTTTCCGGAAGAGATAAATCGCCTGATGAATCTTTATAATCATCTGGTCAGTTGTAAAAAACATCTCACGCTGGATAAAGATATCGAGGATTTACAATTTTTTTTAAGTGAACAGTTAAAACGGGAAAATGAACAGGATTTGCTGCGTATAGCTCGTATTTCCTGGTTGTTGGGTAATATTCATTTTGATCGCATACCTACTATGCGAGATAATGGCCAGAAACTTGAGCTGAATGAAACTAAACAACAGGCAATTGATTATTATCAAGCTAGCGTTAGTACCATAGAGAAATATAACCTGCAAAATGGTGAACCGATTGGAGCCAGCTATCTCTATAAAGCTCGGCATAATATACTCGCCTGTTATCTAAATGCAGTTGTGAAAGAGCAACGCAGTAGCGACCCCGATGTGCTGCAATATCTCAGGCAATCAAACTATATTCCTAACAGTAAAATCACTTTGCAGGCAGAGCCTTTTCAATGGAGCATTGCACGTAATTGTTTAAGATTTAGCTCGTTTGTTAAAAATGAGGAAGATGTTAAGTTTTTTTATAATGCGTTAATAAATGCCAGTGATAAATTCACTAAGCTGGATTACAAACCCCTGAACTACAATTCCATATCTGCTGGAGTCGACTTTAAATGGGCGATTGAGAAGGTATTAACAGCGGAGTATTTTATTAAACAAATTAACGGAGAAAATACAGGGAAATGTTCGTGAAAAAATTAAAAGCATTATTTGTTACCTTATTTCTAAGTACTTTGCTAGTGATAGCCGGATGTGCATCAACTGAACATTATCATGCTACCGGCACGAATAGTACTCCGGAACCCGGCAAAATTGATAAGAACAAGACTCATAAAAAAAATGAAGACAGTGAGGAAAGTGATGATATGGAAAGGCTGGATTGAAATTAAATCTCTGTCTGTAAAATGGATAGCAAGGATAATGAGGATGCCGACTCTATACTCATGAAAGTCGCTGAACTGATTTTCCCAGTTTGAAGCCATTTGTGAAGAATAGTTTTGATATAACTTTCCCTGTCACTTAGAATAATCTGCCGAATTTAAGTCATCCTGGATCAGGAACTGGTAGATGCATATTTATAAAAGCTTTTTCACCGTTTTCATTCTTTTATCAATTTCTCCGGCTATGGCTTTTGATGATAACAGGGATGGTTTCTTTATGGCGTTTGGTCTGGGTGTTCATAGTTTAGATAACGATTTTATCTATGCAGGAACTGAATTGAAGAGTAATTCAAATAGTGGTTTGGCTACCTCATTCAAAATTGGTTTCGGTGTTACAGAACAGATTGCGCTTTACTATATAAGAAATGCCTCCTGGTATAACGATTCTTATTATGATGGATATTCGGCAACGGATACCGTGTACACAGTTGGAATAAATGGGCTTGGTATGACGTATTATTTCTCTTCATCATCACCTTCTTTTTACATGATGCTAGCCACTGGTATTGGTGATATGTTTACACCATTAGAAACGGATCCTGCCTATGATTCCGGTAGTGCAAATCTATATGGCATTGGTTATGAATTTTCAAATCATTTTACTTCTGAACTAACACTACTGAAAGTTGACATAGAAAGTAGTGAAGACAATCAATTAAGCCTTGAATCATCTTCACTTCAATTTACTATTAATTATCTGTTCTACTAATACGCATTTATTGCGGCAATGACTGATTTTTCCAGAGCATAACGAGCGTTCCAGTAACCGCCATCAGTAATAATAAAGTCACAAAGGTTGTAAAGACGAGTGCAAAGCGGAAAGCATCTTCAATCTGCTGGAAGGTTTTCGCAATCCCGCTACTGGATATTTCCAGTACTAATATCGCAAATGCTTTACCATCAACACCATAGATGGGCGCGTAACCAAGCATACGTTTCTGCCAGTATCGACCATGAGTTGAATGGGCATCGAGTTCTTCCTGAATGATTATCTTATCAACCAGAGTCTGGCGCATCATACTTTTGGCGTGTTCACTTTCCACTACAGGCTTTGCTGACCAGGTATCATGTCCCTTATTAATCTTATCAAAGTTCAAATTACCTGAACCATGGCGAGCAAAAACAACCTTGAAATCCCTGCCCTCGTTTAGTGGCTGTAATAAATAGGCATCACGAATCTCAGTATTGTACCTTTGCAATGATGCAATAGGTCGATCAATATCAAGGTATAGCATGCGGTTTTTATTATCGGTTGATTCGAAAAGTCGGTGGATATAGTTTTGATTTAACGAAAGACTCATACTGTAAGCGGTATTCCCCACCTTATCGTGTAAAGTAGTGAGCAGGGCCTGTTCAGCTATTCGGTGTACATAATTACTACCCAGGAATACGGCCACGAAAAGAAGTGCAATACTGAAAAAAGAAAATAGAGAAATCATCGGCCTGAAAGAAATTGACCGGCGCACTAATTCAAACAAAGGGTAATGGACTGCACTGACAGGCAAACGATGAATAAAGCGTTTGATATCCCTGCCCATATCAAGTGCGCTCTGGTAGCGGTCCTCAGGGTTTAATGCACAGGCTTGCAAACAGATTGCATCCACCTCTTTACTCACTTGATCATTTTTAGTTGATGGTGCTGGAATCCCGGTATTAACTATTTTGTCGATCAGATCCTGTTGTGATATTAGAGGAAATGGACGTTTGGAGGTTTGTGAATAAAACAGAGTTATTCCCAGTGAGTAAATATCTGATGTAATACCCGCATTATTATTCTGGAATAACTCGGGTGCCATGAACATAGGACTGCCTTCGAGGATGGTATCTGCCTGGTTTTCCGAATTGTTACTGTTATGAACAATCGATGAAATTCCAAAGTCCATGATTTTCACCTGGCCATCAGATGTCAACATAATATTATGAGGTTTCAGGTCTCGATGAATAATACCCTGAACATGTGCATATTGTACGGCATCACAGATATCGATGAATTTTTCAAGCATTTGCTCTGCGGTTAAAAGCCCATGATCCGTAATTACTTTGAAATCATGCCCTTCAATGAATTCCAGTACCATCAGGTAATGACCTGAAATTTCAATAAAGTCGTAAATCTGTACAATGTTGGAATGCTTCATTTTAGCAACGATTTTGGCTTCATTACGCAATCGTTCTGAAATCCATTGTTCCTTGATGAGGTTGGGATGAATTGCCTTGATAGCGACAATCCGATCCAGTTCCCGATCCTTCGCCTTGAAAACCTGACCCATACCACCTATACCTATTTGCTCATGCAGCGTGAAGCGATTTCCGAGTTTTTCCTTGATGAGCTGTTCCACCGTAACCTGCTGGTTTACGATCTTTTCAGTGCTATCCGGTTGCAGGACAACTGTTTTATCATTATCTAGCTTTGTAGAGTCAGTCATATTTCACTCTTTGGATGTTTTTGATAGAGAAGTTCCTATGAGACCACAAAAAAATCCGTGGAATCCTTAAATTTATTTCCAATGTTTTAACCTGGATTCCGCAGTTGAACGCTAGCAATAAAGGTTAACCCACTATTTCATAAACCATGACAGTTGATGTGTATAAAAACCCAATCGGTGCATCCCGCTACGAACTGAATTGCAGGTTTGAGGCTGCGTATCTCTTCGTTGTAATGCCCTGGAATAGCTAGCTATTCCGTGTCTACACCACCTCAAACACACAATCAACTTGTCCAACTGCGGATTCCAGGTTTAATTCTCTATGTCTTATAGTTAAGAATGGAAAGAATTTCACGACTTTACTTCAGTTATATCTGCTCAATTCATGTTTTTTAATGGCTGGAAACAACCATGAGTGGAAACAAAAAAATCGGAAAAAGAAAAATACCAGAGCCATTTCGGTAATAGAATATTTTACCGTGTTATCATTACCCGTTCTTAAATTTGACAAGTTCATCATGCCATTACGTTTTTTTATTACCCACCAGATAGCAAAAGCAAGTAAGGATTCCAGCGCCAAACTTAACTGTAGCGTACTCGATGGAAATGCCGATGACGGTGCCCTCGCCCCCTATTACGAGCAAGCGGCATCGCAACTTAAAGATATATTAAGGCAGCGTAGCGGTAAGTGTTATGGTGTGTTTTCAGATGAACAACCCATTGTGAGTGGTCTGATAAAAGATTGGCAAAACGATGGGATATCCTTCCAGGTTTTTTCTAAAAGAATAACTGAACACCTAAGTACAACGCTTGATAGCAGTAAATTTGAGATTGATGGCTACCTGGCTTATTTTTACGAAACCCTTGCCGATCACGATAAACTCTATATCTTTCACCTGCGTCTTAAAGAAAGTGTGAGCGTGAGCGCTGACATGAGCTTAACAGAAACTCGCTACATTGATTTTTCCAATAGTGGTTTTGGTGTTTGCATTAACCTGACGAACTGGCAACAGGATAGTGACAGTAAGTACATTACCTTTTCTTTTGGTCGGGGTGATAAACCTCTGCAAAATCACATGTCAGCCAGCATAGGTTTTACCGATGCTTTAAATACTGAAGCAGAAACCGAAGAATTTTTATCAATCGTTGATGAGTACAGTCAGACACTTCCAGAAGAACAACGTTTTGAATACAAGGCGAAGGTAGTCGATTACTGTATGGAACAGGATCTACGTGGTGATCCCGTTGTATTTCATGAGTTATCAGATCACCTGGCCAGTGAAACCGAAGCACATCCTGCCGAAGCATTTTCTAACTTCATCATTGAGAAGAAAAAAGAAACACGTCAGCAGCCCGACAATTCCAGCTTGAACCCTGAGCAACAAGCCGTTCAGGAAGCTTCCTTGAATGAAGGAAGTAAAGCCATAAAAGCGGAACTCATTCCTGATCGAAAACAATTGCGAGGATTTATTCGTTATAGCGGAAAAAACAAGGATTTAAGTATCAGCTTTTCGGCTAACTTACTGGGGGAAGCTATTGAGTTTGATGCCACTAACAAACGACTCATCATTAATAGCATTCCTGATAGTCTTTTAAAGCAGTTAAATGGAAAATAAAGAAAAGATGTTGAACCAGGATTCCGCAGTTGACCGCTCGCAATAGAGGTTAATCCACTGTTTCGTAAAGCATTACAGTTGATGAATATAATCATTCAATCGGTGCATCCCGCTACGAACTGAATTGCAGGTTTGAGGCGGCATATCTCTTCGTTGTAATTCCCTGGAATAGCTGGCTATTCCGCGTCGTTACACCTTGATCTACACCACCTCAAACGCACAATCAGCTCGTCCAACTGCGGAATCCAGGTTCATTGCCTGGCTGGAAGTCACGGATAAAGAGTGAATTACAGTTTCTGTGTGGTATCAGTATCTAAATAATTAAATTTGCCTCTCTTCTTAAATACAAAAAATTTATAAGCCAGACTTGTCAGATTTTTCAGATAGTAAACGACACCTCCAGTAATGGGAACAGCGTATTTTATCCCTGATCGATACGCAGTTTGGTTTTACTGTCAAACAGGTGAATATCTTCCGAGGCAACAGAGAGTTTTACAGCCTCGGCAGATTGTGGCAAGTAATGAATACCAGCCAGGCTAGCCGTCAGCATCTCATCACTTCCATTCAAACTGCCATGCAGCAGAGTATTAGCACCGAGCGGTTCCACTAACTCGACCAGTAATTCAATAGGCCCACTGTCATGCGGATGCAGGTGCTCAGGTCTTATACCTACGATTACATCACCAGTATAATCACCCTGGTAAGGTATCACTGACTGGTTTTTCAGGCGTAACTCACCAGCTTCAATCCGTCCCTCCAGTACATTCATCGCTGGACTACCGATGAACTGTGCGGCAAATAGAGTACGCGGGGTTTGATAGACTTCCAGTGGGCTACCGATCTGTTCGGCAACCCCGTCATTCATGACAATCATGCGGTCGGCCATGGTCATGGCTTCTACCTGATCGTGCGTCACATAGAGTGCAGTGATTCCGAGTTTCGACTGTAGTTGCCTGATTTCCAGGCGCATCTGTACCCTGAGCTTGGCATCGAGGTTTGACAGGGGTTCATCAAACAGGAATACAGACGGTTCTCGCACAATAGCGCGTCCCATGGCGACACGTTGACGCTGGCCCCCCGATAGTTGCTTCGGTTTTCGATCAAGATAGGGCTCCAGCTGTAATAATTTTGCAGCCTCGGCTACTTTTTGTTCGATTTGTGGTTTCGGCATTTTCGCGATCTTGAGTCCATAAGCCATATTCTGACGCACCGACATATGTGGATAAAGCGCATAGTTCTGAAAAACCATGGCGATATTGCGCTCCATCGGTTCTTTCTCGTTGACCCGCTTGCCATCAATCAATACTTCGCCCTCGCTAACCGACTCCAGTCCGGCCACCATGCGCAGCAGCGTTGATTTGCCACAACCGCTCGGACCGACAATAACGATAAATTCTCCATCAGTGATATCGATATTTACCCCATGCACGACTTCGTTCTTGCCAAAACGCTTTCTGATGTTTTTGAGTTCCAGTTTCGCCATATTATTTCTCGCTATCTACCAGACCACGAATGAACAGTTTCTGCATCGAAATCACGATAAAAACTGGTGGAACCATGGCCAGGATTGAGGTGGCCATAATGACTGGCCAGTCTGCGGTATCGTCGCCTGATGGAAACATTTGTTTTATGCCCATAACAATTGTATTCATCTCTACATCGGTAGTAATTAATAATGGCCATAAATACTGGTTCCAGCCATAGATAAACAGAATGACAAAAAGCGCTGCAATATTGGTTCGGCTCATCGGCAGAATGATATCGAAAAAGAATCGCATCGGACTTGCTCCATCTACGCGAGCAGCTTCAGCCAGTTCATCGGGAATGGTCATGAAAAACTGGCGAAACAGAAAGGTTGCGGTCGCCGAGGCGATCAGAGGAAAGATCAGGCCACCATAACTATTGAGCATTCCAAAGCCAGCAATTACCTCATAGGTCGGTACGATACGAACCTCGACCGGCAACATCAGGGTGATGAAGATCATCCAGAAAAAGAAAAGACGTCCGGGAAAGCGAAAATATACCAGGGCAAAGGCAGATAATAATGAAATGAAAATTTTGCCAATGGCTATTCCCAATGCCATGATCAACGAATTAAACAGCATCGTAGACACAGGTACATTCACACCTGAAAACAATGCCTTAGTGTAATTTTCTATAAAATGGCCGCCCGGCAATAGCGGCATAGGTGGACTGACAATCTCTGTCTGTGTCACGGTCGAGGCAACAAAGGCCAGCCATATTGGAAAAAACACAATCAGTACACCGGCTATCATAAACAAATGTGTCAGCCAAAGTGCACTACCGCGTTTTTCTACCATTCCTGCAACTGGCTCGTGCTTCAATTCATCCATCAGTAATGCACTCTCTTCTCGATGAACTTGAATTGCACCACAGTCAGGGCACCGACCAGTAATAACAATATTACCGATTGAGCCGCAGACGATCCTAGATCCTGACCAACGAAACCGTCAGAAAACACCTTGTACACCAATATGGTTGTAGCCTGTTGGGGGCCACCCGAAGTAATGGTATGTATCACACCGAAGGTTTCGAAAAAAGCGTAAACGATATTAACTACTAGTAGGAAAAAAGTAGTGGGAGAAATTAGCGGAAGTACAATGCTAAAAAACCGTCGCCAGAAGCTCGCGCCATCGATGGCAGCGGCTTCGATCACCGAGCGGGGAACTGACTGTAATGCAGCAAAGAAAAACAGGAAATTGTAACTGATGCGGCCCCATCCTGAAGCGACCACAACAAGGCCCATGGCTTCGCTTTCATTTAGTACATGATTCCACTCGTATCCTAATTGGCCTAGATACCAGGAAACAACCCCTACCCGGGTGTTGAACATAAACAACCACAATACTCCAGCAATCGCCGGCGCTACGGCATAGGGCCAGATCAACATGGTGCGATAAACGCCTGCACTTTTGATCAGGCGATCCGCCATAACCGCAAGGAACAGGGCTGGAACCATTGATACCAGAGTTACCAGCAGTGAGAAAATACCAGTTGTAAGAAATGATGCTCGATAGAATTCATCGGTCAGCAGAAATTCAAAATTTGAAAGACCGACAAACTTTGACGACATACCAAAAGGATCGGAGATGAACAGGGATTGCCAGACCGCCTGTCCGGCGGGATAAAAGAAAAAAACCACCGAAATGACAATCTGTGGAAATATTAATGCTAGTGGCAACAACCAGCCTTTGAAAGTGACCAGCTTTTCCATTAATTCAACTCAGGCGCAGACAGGATCAATGACAGAACAAAACCACCATTGATCCATGAAACCCACGTGATTACTGATTTGCCCTTTCGAAGCGGCGTAACAGTTTGTTACCGCGTTTAACTGCACTGTCCAGCGCTGTTTGTGCGCTTTTATCACCAGACCATACCGCTTCAAGTTCTTCATCAATAATACCGCGAATCTGATCAAACGATCCCAGACGCAAACCTTTGGAATTCGCTGTTGGCTGTTTGGCTGTCATCTGAATCACTGCGATGTCGGTTCCTGGATTGTTCTTGTAAAATCCGTCAGCCCGGGTCTTTTCTCCTGCAGCGATAGTAATCGGCAGATAGCCGGTATCCTGATGCCATTTGGCCTGGATATCGGTAGACGACAGGAAGTTCAGGAAAGCGGCAACAGCCTTGTATTCATCAGCTGTGTGACCGTTCATTACCCATAGTGATGCGCCGCCGATAATAGTGTTTTGCGGAGCACCTTTAACCCCGGCCCAGTATGGTAATGGGCGCACAGCAAAATCAAATTTGGCTTCGGCCTTGATGCCTGCGTAACCAGCCGAACTTTCGGTAAATAGCGCACATTCGCCACTGCGGAAATTGGCACCACCCTCGTTACGGCGTCCGGTGTAGATGAATTTACCATCCTTCGCCCAGTCTCCCATAGTCTGAATATGCTTGACCTGATCCGGCCCGTTAAATACCAGTTTGGTATCCAGACCCTTGAATCCATTGTCTTCAGTAGCGAAAGGGATGTTATGATAGGCGGAGAGATTTTCCAGATGAATCCAGCTCTGCCAGGCTGTGACTAAAGGACATTTGTTGCCCGAAGCCTTGAGCTTGTCAAGCACCTCTCCGACTTTCTGCCAGGTCGACAGATCTATATCCGGGTCGATACCTGCAGCCTTCAAGGCATCCTTATTTACCCATAACACCGGTGTGGATGAGTTAAAAGGTAGTGATAACATCTTTCCATCTGTTGTGGTGTAATAACCCTTAACCGAACTGATATAAGCATCGGGGTCAAATGTGGCCCCAGCGTTTTCCATCACTTTGTATACTGGATTGATCGCACCTTTGGCTGCCATCATGGTCGCGGTGCCAACCTCGAATACCATCAGGATATGAGGCTGCTTCTTTGCTCTGAATGCAGCAATGCCGGCATTCAGCGTCTCCGAGTAGTTTCCCTTATGTGAAGCAACAACCTTGTAATCACTCTGACTTGTATTGAACGTTTTAACCTGTTCGGCAACAAGATCGCCAAGCCGGCCAGTAAAGGCGTGCCAGAATTGAATCTCTGTGGCTGCGAATGAAGTGACTGGGGATGCCAGTAAGGTGCCGGCAAGTATGGTGCTGTATAGCGCTTTTTTTAACATTAGGATTCCTCCAGTTTGATGTGATTGGCCACCTGCGATGACCAAATCCATAATCACGAAATCAGTTTTATCCCGATGGTCGGGATCTGTTATTAAAATATAGATTACGTAAAAAATGCAGTATAACTAAATAACTATCTACAGGAAATAGAAAACCCTCTCCAAATGAATTCAATCTATTGTAGATAATAAATCCTTCCAGGTTTTATGAGCCTGTATTAATTTTTGCAGTACAGTCGATGGAGACTTTATCCTAAAAAATCAGTTCAGCGTGAAAAAGATGTCTAACAGATTTTTTCAGGTTTAGTACCATACTCATACAGCTTATGATATTTGCCCTTACTGATGCAATAGACCTGTGGTTCATGTAGGGCGTTAATTTTATGGCTGTCTTTGGGTTACTGTGCCAGTATGCCTTTATAAAAGATAAAGTCTTTCTGGTAACACTTAATCCTAGAAAAATCAGTTGAATCATGAAAGTCTACATAACACATTAATGCAGCTGATAAAATCAAAAACACATTCTTCACCAATCAGGTGACTACGGTGTTTTTGATTTGCCGGTAATTGCTCCTGCATTGCTCTAACTACAGCCATCTCTGGCTTAGACCAGGCACATCAATCTGTTACGCATCTTTTTCACGCTCAACTGATTTTTCTAGGTTAAATAGACAGGTTTGTGGTAATTCTCTTCGCGGCTCTCTAATCAAAATATAGGCGATGCTTGTTAATCGTTTCAATGCCTTTCTAGCTTTGGCTCTTTTTTAACATGACGAAAGTGACGAATGGATAAACGAAGGTTTTTGATTTCTTTAACAAACGTTCGACGTTGTTGAATGCAGTGAAATCTGGCCACTTTATGCAGCCGGTTAATGATCTTGATGGCGAGCCTGGTATCCATTGGATAGGTGATGCTCTTGTTCTGAACCCTGGTGTCAATATTAATCGTATCTTCCAATGCAAGACAAAAGAGTCGTCTCTGACATTATATCGAGTTGCATTTTAGGTTACTTGATATATTACAATACAATTAAAATAAACTCAGCACTTATACCTTAAACGAGTAGATGCAGGTAATAAGCGAAGAATAGACATAGAGGTCATTCTGAATAGCAGTAAGATTAGCTTTAGAAAACCCTGATCTGGTAATAAATGCTGAAAATACAGAACAGGCTCAACTTCTAGTCATGCCAATTATTATTGACCTACCCCTCGTGTTTTGGATATTGACATCTTTAAGTAGTACTAATATATTTCTATTCATAATTTAATTTTTAATCTACTTTTCAATATATTATCTAATTCTCCAGTAAACTGTAATATTATGTTTATTATCATGAGCTTCAAACAGTGTAAATTACGGAACAATTTTTTGAACCATTAACCTTATAAGGATATTTCAGGTGAAAAATCAAACAAAACTCATTTTAGTGCTAGTTGTTGTGCTGTCATTTTTGTCTAGCGGTTGTTCTACAAAAATGACACAAATAGAAAATAATAAACAGGAAAATTTAAAAAACAATATTAATCTATCATCAGCAAATGGTTTCAAAGCCTATATAAATCAAAACAATGAGTTAAAATATTTATGTTTTCAAGATTATGTAAGTAGTTGTAATTATGAAACTGATGAAAAGCATAGTTATGGAAATGGGACTCCAGAAGAAGAATATTTTTGGGTTAATAGCGATGGCTACTATCCCAATATCTCTCCATCAACTAAAAATGTTCAGTGTGGAGTTGGAAGTTTATGGGGATGGTTAGCCATTTTTAATTCAGACAGTCTTGGAAGTGACTCCGGGAGTAATATAATTGGTACTAACGCAATTACAAATTACAACAAAAAAAATCCAAAAGAGTGTAATAGTCGATATACCAAACTGGATAGCACACAAATAGGGGATAGACTTGGTGTTGGTTTATTAACATTCCTTACTCCTTTATTAACTGGTGGAACCATGCACACGGTTAAATTCGATCATGAAGAATTTATTGATTCAATTTATATTTCAAATATTGAAACATTTAGAAGTGAATTAATACATATCACCAGTCAATATGATATTGAAGGTGGTCTGGATGTGATTTATCTGAAGCAAGGTGATATTAAAGATCAGCTTGACAGCAAGTATGAATCACTTTTAATAGATTCTTCTAGAAAAGCAGGTGTCATATTTATTGAAGAGAAATCTAATAAATTATTAGCTATTTCTATTTTTGATAAATTTAAAAATGAAAATTTAATTGAATCCATTTCATTACAAATTAGCGAATTGTTAAATGCTCTGAACAAGGATAATTCATTAGTATTGCAATATGATGATATAACTCCCTATATTCCAGACAATATTCCTTTACCAAGGATTCCTGCTATTCCTGTATTAGTCAAAGATGAGTTTGAAAAAAAATCGACATTTAATAAAAGAGTTGAAAATGCAGTTGCTCAACGGGAGAAAGAAATAAGAAACCTGCAAAGACAATATTCATTAGATGTATATGAAAGAAATAATTATATTGATAATTTACAACAATCCTATAAATTTTATTTAGCGCAGAAAGCAGAAGAAAAAAATGAGCTACTAAAAGAATTAAAAGAAAATATTACAGATTTATCAAAGGTATTATTTTTGGAAAATACTTCCGGCTTTCAGGCTAATAACTTTAAATATGATGCTGAATCAGAAAAATTGTATTTTGATATATATTCAAGAAATGAAGGTTTTAGTCAGGAAGTAGTGTCAGCAATACCAACTGAAACTGCTAAAAGGATAAAGCAGGAAAAATCATTCAAAATAATTCCAGACATAAAAGTAGTAGGGAACAGTTTACAATTAGCCGGCTTTAATATTTTAGAACCGATATCAAATGAAAGTTATGAAGTTCAATATACTAATATTAATTTCAAACCGGAAATGGTCAGTGTTTCCGTTGTGGGTATGAAGGAAAGTATTCAAAAAGAAATAAATAATCACTTTAAACAGTATAAACAGCAGGATGCTACCATAGTAGATACTTCTAAAAAAGAAATCTGGTATATTGATATTGCTAATAGTATAAATGCTAAGGTTCCTGACTGGTTTAGTAACCCTTCAACAAATAATAAAATAATCGGTTATGGTGAAGGAGATACTTTAAATGAAGCGAAAGCCAATGCTAGAAATGATTTATCATTTATGGTGAAAGTTAAAGTTAATAGTGTGTTTGAAAACACGGGAAGCATCAATACATTTAGAACTTTTAACGATACAAAAATAAGAACTCAACAATCCTCAACCATAGAATTGAATGCATCGGATTATAAAGTCCTAAAACAGGATTCTGTAGATGGCAGGTGGTATGTTGGTCTTGAGTACATCTCAACAATTACTCCACTATCAAAGCTCTAGAAGTCGGTAATACACACCCAAAGACAGTGTTTTGGGGTTTGTGGATTCAGGTAAACTGTAGAAGTTAGGTCAAAATCACACAAATAGCTAGAAAAATTAAATTGTATTAGTTGTAGTTCAGACTTAATTTGACAATACAAGTCATCCCGGACTTAGAGAGTCAAGTTCTTACGCATCTTTTCCATATTCATGAGTCAAGTTTAGAAGTCTTCTTACTTAACAAAACACTCTTCGTTGATCCATTGGGTCGTCCCTGCCCCAGAGACTCAAATGCGTCATCACCTAAACTTATGAGAATATCTTCAAGTAGACCTTCGCAAAAGGTTTTACCAGCTATTTTAACAATTCTAGGTGACTCGTAATTGGTGAATGTCGCACCCAGTGCGATTAATATTTCTTCAGTAGGCCAACCAGGCCAACCATCGCTATATTCAGCATCAATCCTCTCAAGCTGGATACCTGCAGGAATTTCGAGTATCTCTTGTGCTGTTGCATCGCCTTTGTCGTAGCCTTCTTCAAGTTCAAACCAGTTAGCCGCTTCAGCTTTACTGGAGGCAATTATAAACCAGTCCTCACAATGGTCTTCAGTTGTCACCCAATACAATTGCATCTCTATGTCCTGTAATCCTGAATTCTGCCGTTAACCACTAATTACTGGTTCTCTATTATAATCGTAAAACCTTATTTATCCAGTTCACGCCTTTAGTCGATACAGTTCGATTTTCGCGTTCTAACATTTTAGTCATGATCGGTGAATGTTTCACAGCAACCGTGCCAGGGTCAAGATTTTTTTCAAGGTCTAACTCTACATCTGACCCTGCAAGAGACTGCTGTAGTTTTGCCAGATCATCGCACCACTTTTCTTCCTGTGCTACATCATCTGTAGTACTTCTTTCATTGTCGGGAAGGCCACTGACTACTCTAAGCTGGAATTTACCGGTAGCAGCGACTGTCTGTAGCTCAATCCCATAAACTTCCTCTGCTGGTTTCTTTACAACAAGGTGACCATTTTCAACAACAGCTGTTTTCATTTCTTCGTTTACTGTGTAGCCAAGTGACTGCAGCGCTTCAATTAATGCCCCTCTACCTTGTTCAACAGAACGACCAGTGATAATCGACTTCAGTTTCTCTTTAGCGGCTTTCAACATATTTTCAAGAACAGAAATATTTTCAGATTCCAGTGCTTTTTCAATTTGCAGAGAAAGCCTGGTAGCGTTTTCTTCCTGAAGAATATCAAGCTGCGACTTTATCATTAATAAGTCATGTCGTGTTTTTTGTAGTTTATGATAATCTCGTGATTTATCAGCCAGTTCTATGATAAGAGAATCCAGTCGCAACGCCCGTTGTTGATCCGATGTCTCTTCATAAATACGTTCTAGCTGCTTTTGATATTGTTTCTTTTTTGACTCAGGAAAATCGATCTCTTCCAGCTCAGCCATTATGCGGTCTATCCGATTGCTTCGCTCGTCGCCCTTATCAAATTCGGCAGATATTAATTTCCATTCAGATACCAGTAATTCATCTTCTGTCGATATGAGCCTGTTCCTGATATCTTTTTGTTCATCTGTCAGCTTTGTTTCTACTTGTTCTTTTTGATGTCTATTAGAAAGCAGTGAAAGTTCGGCAGCAATCTTTTGCTGAATCACGGAAAGTTCAGCCTCATTCTTGTTATATAATTCAGAATGCTTTAACAAAATATCGGGGGCAACTTCAGTGCCTGAACCGGAAGCCAGCATTTGTAGTGTTTTTATGGACTCCGATAGATTCCGTAATTTACTTTGACGAAATTTTGCTTGTTGTAACTGATTGTTCTTTAGTCGATCACGTTCTGATGAAATATAATCCAGTTCTCGCTGGATCATTTCTGGTAGCTTATTGTATTTATCCGGGGTCGCCAGTTCCCTGTAATGTTGCAATTTTATCCTAAGTTTTTTTTCCAGTTTTTCATCTTTTATTGCATGAGTTTCAAGATAATCAAACAGGGATTCAACCGCAGCAGACAGCAGTGCTATTTGCGTCTCGCATATAGCGATTTTTTCCTGTACGGTTACAGTTCTTACTACCTGGAGTCCACTCATTTTCTTTCCTGTTGCTATTTAACTGTTAAGCGTTTCGTTTATGATTTTTTTCAATGCACGTTCTTCCTGTGCTCTGTTCTGGTACCAGTTGAAGCAGGAAATTCTATGGATACTGGGAATTGAATTTTGTAATACATTTTTCCTCCATATTTCCCTCGCTGCTGCTTTTTTCAAGAGCTTGTGACGTGGGGCGTCACACTCTATCCCTAGTGCAAAAAGTCCTGTCTTTGAGTCTTCTATGGCCAGATCCATTCCGAAGGCGTCACCTTCATTAACCGAAACTGGCTGATATCCAAATTTTTCAATTGTTTTCTGTACGGATAATACAAAAGCATCAATTTTCATCACAGTATCTACACTATTTTCAGTTAGCTGAGATAATTGTTTAGCACTACGCCTCGCCTGTTCTATATGGCCATCGCTCTTTTTATTGGCATAGTCCAGGTAGGCCTGTAGATAATCTCTCGGTTTATTCGGTTTCTTACCCGTTGTCAGGCTATCTGAGATTTTTTCAATCGGCATTGAAGTTAAGATTATAACTTTTTGACGTGCTCTGGTGATGGCCACGTTTAATCGTCTCTCTCCTCCTTTATGACCAAGTGCGCCAAAATTTCTCCGAAATGAGCCGTGCTGATTGTAACCGAAGGTTGTGCTAAATAAAATTACATCACGTTCATCGCCCTGTACGTTTTCAACATTTTTTACAAAGAATCCCATATCTTCACCATTCTGCTGGCGGATGGATTCTCGGGCATAGATCTCTGCAAACATCGGATTATTTGAAGCCTCTAACTGAATAAGTCCTTCAATGAGTTCAGCTTGCTTGAGGTTAAAGGTAACCACTCCTATACTCGGTGGTCTGCTCTTTGTAAGCCATATATCCTGTAACGCCTGCAGAATGGCTTCACCTTCTTCAGGATTGGTTTGGTCCAGATAAATGCCTCCGATTTGCCTTAGCTCTAGCGGTTTGATTTTTCTGATTTCAGATATCGGGTGTCTGGCAGGTACGTTCAAACGGCCTGAATAGAAGGCATAATTTGAAAACTCTATGAGCGCATTATATTCTGATCGATAATGGATTTGTAAAGTAGTAGATGGTAATGTTGTTCTTCCAAGCGCAAGTAGATCAGGACAATCCTTAATTTCCTTCTGGTTCCATTTTTCCTCAATAGAAGAAATTTCAGCTTCAGACATATCTTCATCCATTTCCTCCAGGTCTTCTTCATCGTCCATATCCATTTTTCTGGAAAAAGAACTTGCTGGAGGCATTTGTTTCTCATCACCACTGATTACAACTCTTTTGGCTCTGAATAACGAAGGTATCGAATGATCTACTAATAATTGTGAAGCCTCGTCAAAAATGACCACATCAAATAATCCGGCTTTTAAAGGTAAAACCTGACTCACTACTTCCGGATTCATCAGCCAGACCGGGCGCATTCTCATTAACCCAAGGTCATTAGCCATGCCCAGAAATTCTCTGAGCTTTTTGCTTCTTGGACCTCGTAATCGGGTAATCGATTCCCAGTCTTTTCGGGCTCCCATGGAGTTGAGGTCAAAATCTCCTGCAAGCACTTTTTTATTAGCCGTTAAAAGTTCAGAGCCAGCTGTATCGAGTTCAGATATTAATCGGTCTAAATCTTTTTTACTCAACATAATTGAAGAATGTTTTTGTTCTATATGATTCTTCCAGGCTAATGCAGCTTCTCTTTCTATAACAGTTGGAATGCATTCTTCAAGGTTTGAAATTTTTCTCAATTCGGTTTCGTATTTTCTTAATCTGGAAAAAACCTCAAACACGAGTTGTTCCGATTGTAATGATCGAGTACGAAAATTCTGAAATGCCCCGATCCTGTGAATATTATCCAGCATTTTAGTCAGTGCATTCAGAAGCGTTTTATTATCCAGAATTTCCTGCTTTTTAGCTTCAATCCAGTCATCTTTAAACCATTCTTTAAGCTTATCTATTTCATTGACACAAATATCTCTCTGCTTAGCCCGGACAATAGCGCTATTCATATTGCTAAAGAATTCATCTATCGCTTGTGTTGAGAAATTTTTAAAAAGCTTAACAGCTTCATTCTTGCGTGGACATGTATTAGACAGGTCAATAACTTTTATTACCTTTTCAAAATGATCCTTCGTTTCCGCCAACCGAACTTTCAATCCTGATAAATTAGCTTTTTGAAGTTTCTGGTCATCTGTTTCAAGGTTGATAAGTATTCGAGATAATCTTAAACGTAGAGGCCTGACCTTAATTTCTAATTCGATGGCCGCCTTTAAATCTACAATACGCTGCTGTTGGAAAATGCCATCCAGGTTCTCAATGGTTTGCCGGGCTTTCTTTTTCCGGTAGAGTCTGATCAAGTTAAGAAAAGAAAATTTTGTTTCAGGGGCTAGCATGCTTTCACAATATTTAAGCAACTTTGCCAACTCTTTGGGCTTTGCCTCTCTTAATGAGTCAAAGAATACTGGATCATGTGTTCTATTATTAATCTTATCCAGATCACTCTGCAGGTTTACTAATTCAGTGTGAATCTGTGTAGCCAGATCAACAGTGCTTCCATTACTGTCAAAGAAAAGCTTATGCCATTTTTTTATGTTATCAATTTCAACAGAAGAGATTTTTCTGAAAGCAGCTTCAGTTTCATTGACCCAGGCACTATAATTAGCCGCATCCGGACTATCGAATTCTCCTGTATAGCGGGTAAGTATTTCATCCCTTTTAATTTCATCTATTAGAAATGCTTCCAGCCTGGTTTTCAGGCTTGTAATCACAGAAGTATCTGCAGAAAAGGGTTTCAAACCAGGAAAAGGACTGTTTTCATAATTAGAATCAATCCAGTCTCTTGCAAGCGCGGAACATTCCTGTTGGAGAGAGTAAATTTCCTTATCTGTGAGGGGTTCTAAAAGTTTTCTCAGTTCAGGCGCATCTACAAAATGTCTGCCTGACTGCTCTTCTATCTCAATGAGCCTACAAATAATATCTCTATATGAAATCCTGTAATGCTCATCTGTAGTTCTGATTGAATCTTCAAAACTATTAATGCTGTTTTCGATCAGATCGATCTTGTCGATTAATTGTTTTCTTTTTTCTCTCGCATTTTTCTGGCCCCAGTCATCTGTATTGAATAGCCCCTCTATCTGCTCTCTTATAAGCCTGATAACAGATTGCCGATCTTTATTGATGTCAACAACACCGCAAATGCGTTGTTCAAGGTTCTCTGCTTCCAAACGCTTCCTGACAACATTTAGGGCAGCCTGTTTCTGACATACAATTAATACTGATTCTCCTCTACCGATGCAATCCGCTACAATATTGACAATTGTCTGACTCTTACCTGTTCCAGGCGGGCCTTCAACAACGATACCGGGACTTTTACGAGCACTTAATACCGCAACATCCTGTGATGGGTCTGATTTAACAACACTGAAGATTTCCTCTGTTCGTTCAGAAGTATTTTCTTTTTGTTCAGGAATCTCTCCAACCTTTAGTAATACATCCAGTGCAGTATTTTCAACAGGCAATTTTCTTAACTGTCTTAAATCTTCACTTATTGCCTGACCGATGAACTTTGCATTAAAGATTACTGCCGAAGAAATAATCTCAAAGTGACCAACATCCACATCAAAATGAACTCCAGGGTGTTTTTTGAGCTGTACATCTGCAGAATTCTCGCTCATTACTTCCATGACTTCTGGCAGGCGTATTGACGAACGAGAAAGTAAATCATCTCTTAAGGAATTATATTTCTCAAAATCTCTGGCTCCCAGTAGCCCTTCTAGAGCCGGATTTAGCCTTACCTCTTCACGCTCTTTATCAAAACAGAGAGTAAAGTTTCTTGCTCGATTTGTTTCCTGAGCAAGTTTGACGGGCCAAAGTAATAAGGGTGCAATTCTTGGTTTTCTGCCTGTCAGAGAAGACTCTTTCATTAATACAAATGGGAAACCAAGATACATAGTATCTATGCCGGTATCCCTATTGTAAGCGACCGCCTGGTTAATTAGCCTTCTCAGTCTATATTCCAGTGCGTAATTTTCGGTAAATATCTGAGGGTCAATCTTTAATTTAGCCCCCGATCTATCCACAACAAGGTTGAGTAATTTTTCAACTTCATCTCTGTAGGGAGATAGTTCAGTCATATCAATTCTTGAACTTGTCTTACCAACAGTTAAACGAATCAATGGCCCTCGAAGCACTGAATTCATGACTCGATTTTCGAAGAAGCTGAGAATATTTTCTTTATATTGCTGACGTTCTGGAGGCATCCAGAGATTTGAATCTATACTCAATAAAACCAGGATACGCTGCAGTGGCAATCGTCGTTCTATTCGAAATGTATCAGCCCATTCGTCGATTCTCTCTATACCACATCTGGAAAAATCTTTAATTCTTTCATCAACAATTTCGTTGATCTTTCTTCGATTCTCTCGTAGTAGTTGTATTGCATCAGTCTTGCTGAATAATTCAATGCCGTATCTCCCGGCTAATTCAGATGCTTCGTCAACGACAATAGAAAGAGCTGTAAACTGATCTCTTTGGGCACAAAGAAGAACGATTAAATCCTCTTCATTCAAACGAGCTCTCATCATCAGTGAACTTAAACCTGCATGATCAGTATCAGGATAAGCCTCTCTTAATATTTCCTCTTCTGCATCCAGCCTGGCTCTGGAGGAAACAATACAATATTGCTGATAAAGAAAGTCATCTAATTGGATTTCCAAAACATTGGCTCGATGCAGAACCTTTTCTGCCCGGAATTTTAAGGAAATGAGCCAGGCTTCTCTGGACATCTCCTCCAGTATATCTGGTACAGGACCGAAGATTAGTTTGTAGGCTTCATTGGCATTTTGTGTTAGCCACGCCGGTGTCACTATGACCCCTGATTGCGTCAGGGGCAGTGCACTATTGAGCACCATTAATACGAGTGCAAACTTAAACTGAGGGTCTATGTCGTATCGGGCATTTATTCGATTTAGTAAAGCTAATTTACTCGAATCGTATTCATGCTCTTTTAGCCAGGTGAAGAGTTCTCCACTTCTAAAAAGACCATCCGCTTCTTCCCAATGTGATTCCTCAGCAGCCGCTAGTGAAAATCGTTCAGGTGAAAAGAAATCCTGTTCTGCAAGAGTGATCGGTACACCGAGATTGATATCCTGTACAGCTGCCTGCTGAGGAAGCTCGACTTTCTCACCTTTTAACCAACGTTCTACTTCATCCCATTGCCATCTTTGTAAAGGATCTTTAACAAGTAGACCTCGAAGCAGATTTTCAATTTCTGGTGCAAGGTTTTCAGGAATATCTATCCCTCTCGTAACTACGTGAATCAGAAAAGCCTTTTCATTGACATCCTGAAAACAATCACCTCCGGTGACTTGCTCGAGAATAATCATTCCCAGACTCCACCAGTCTGATGCTGCACTAATAGCACCCACGATAGCTTCTGGAGCTGAATATCGGGTCAGGGTCAATGGCGAGATAACATCCAGATCGAAATCTGATAAACGTGCTGAGCCAAAATCTGTGATAACCAGATCAAGTGGTTTTCTTTCTCTTAAAAGAATCGTCTGAGGATTTATATCTCTGTGTCTTAACCCTACTTCGGCAAAGTCTCTTAACGCTTTTGCGACTTCGAAGATAATTTCCTTCAGGCCATCAAAATCATCAGGCCCCGTAAAAGCAGCATCAACTAATGATCCATAATTTATCCACTCATGAATTTCGTAAGGACGATTATGCCATCTACCGGTAGAAATCAGTTCAGGGAGATGATCATGATTCATTCGTTCCATCACCTGATAAATGCTGGGATCAGGCTCATAATCATCTTTGTAGAGAGTCATAAATGCCTGTCTGTCATTCCCTCCCCCCTTAACAATAAAATAATCTTCTGATTCAGATTGCTGAAATATTTGCGCTTCGATACGCCAGTCTTCGAGTTGCTGACCTATATAATCAATTGTCGTATCTTCGCCAGGCTCAACCACATCACTACCACAAACCATACAGATAATATCGCCGTCTTCGACGGGATGCCCTTCTACACAGACTCTCTGATGACTTGCTGGAATTGTTTCTTCACTGTTTAAATTTTCAACCGTGATCTGCTCGACTGTCGGATTCGTCAGGGGTTCATTGAATAGAGTCCAGTGACAGATAACACCATCGACAATATTCTCGCAACGCATCTCAGTGGGAGATCTTTCCGATTTACATTTTGGACATTTTCTGATGAGTTCGCTCATTACTTTTCAACAATCGCCCTTTTATCTTCAACAGTTTTTGCCTCAACTCCATTTTTCTTCATTTCCTGAACCACTCTTGAAATATCACCTCGACTGGGGACACCGGCAAACCAGGTAGTATTTCCATCGAACATAAAATTTAAGCTATTGTTTTCTGTAGATTGTTGTTCAATCTGCCTGAGTAAAGCATTTCCTTTATTAGAAAAAGACAGTAATCTTTGATTATCGCTACCACGAAGTGGCTGATTTTGCGTTTGAGAAATATCCAGAGGATCAGTCATCAATGCATCAATTAAACCATCCATTGAGTTAAGTTGTTCAATTAAATTTTCCAGAGAGTATCCAGAGTAAACGAAGGTAGTAATATGATCATATTTTCTGCAGTGATTGAGAATTTGTAGTAATTGATCGGGCTGGTCAAAGGGTTCTCCACCAGTAATAGTAATACCGTTAGATTCAGGCAGCCAACTATCCAGTAGATCGAAAACTTCAGCGATATTGACTTTATTCTTTCCAGTAGCCCAGGTATCGGTGGAGATACAACCTTCACAGCGAATAGAACATCCCTGAAACCAGAGGCCAACTCTTTTACCAGGGCCTAAAGAGGTAACAGGGTAATGCATTCTTGAAACTGCTATTTTCAATCTAACTCCCTTTTTAGCTTAATTAATACTTAGCCTGCTACCTGAATCATCAATTTCCAGGCCAGTTACTGTATAAGCTTCTCCACTTTGAGCATCTTCATCAAACAATACTCTGGATAAAGGATTAACAAAATAAACTTCAATCATATTGCGTATACCCCGACCGCCATTGGATAAATCTTTTAAGCAAAGCGCTTCAAGTTTGGAATCTACTTCAGCAGACAGACTGATGTCGATTTTTAGATTCTCGGATAATCCTTTTAAAATTGACCCCATCATTGAATGAAAAATTTCTTTAGCCACATCCTGTCGGATAAAATCAAAAACGATAACATTTTCACCAATTCGATTCAGTATTTCAGGACGATTCAATACCAGTTTAAAATAATTAGCAATTTCATCTTTGACCTGTGACTCAACCTCTTTAAATGAGTTTTCCATAGTCACATTAGCGATACGAGTGCCATCGTTAAGTTGTTTATAAATTCCCAGGTTTGAAGTGAATACAATAAACGCTTCTGAAAAATATACCTTATCCCCTCTGCCTGAGGTTAATATTCCATCATCAAGGATTTGCAGAAATTTATCCAGAATTCCTGGGTGAGCTTTTTCTATCTCATCGAACAATACGACGCTAAAGGGCTTCTCTCTAATGGCATTGGTTAATTCCCCACCCACATCATAGCCGACGTAACCGGGAGGCGATCCGATAAGGCGTTGATCAGAATGTTCCGCGCTAAACTCAGACATATCAAAACGGATGTAGGCATTTTCATCACCGAATAACAAACTGGTAATTGTTTTGGCTAATTCTGTTTTACCCACACCTGTAGGACCAGCTAAAAACATAACCCCTCTTGGGCGTCCACCTTTGCCACTGGAACCAACGCCGGTTATAGCTCTTTTAACAATATCCAGCGAGTGAGTAATAGCATGCTTCTGTCCTTTTACACGCCTGTTAATGAAATTCTCAGCGTTTTGTATTTTATGTCGATCAATTTTCTTCCAGGGATCATCTGTAACACCCACCTTAAATCGTCGTAAAGCATCCGATATTTCAACTGCAGGAATATTTTCGGCTCGAGCCAGTTCGATAACTGCTACCAGATCAAGAAGCAGGAACCCTTCTGTCTGTTCTACCAGAGCATTGACAGTTTCAGCTTTGCCAGCTTCATCCAGCTGATCAAAACCTGTTAGCATTTGTAAAAGCCCTGGAGTGAATACACGTCTTACATTGTGATCCGGCTTACTGACAGGAATGCTTCGAATCTTTGGGTTTTCAACGATTAACCAGTCAGGAAGATCACCTTCCTTATCTGCTACCCAGACAACCGTGTTGTAAAAAGCTCTTGGTGGATCGCCAACTGGCTTTGAGCGAGCTTTATGAGAAGTCACCAGAATTTTAGTGAAAGTTTCATGCTCGTTTCTATTCAAATTTTCTGCCTGAACCACTAATTGAGATGAAAAGTTGACGATTAGTGCAACAGAGCGATCACAGTTTAAGGCCAGATTTTCCAGGGTGTTAGAGAAATCAGTAAGACTAACGGCTGTATCAGGTGAAGGATCGAATCCACCTGCTTTAGAAATTTCATGCCTGATCTCCTCGCTAAGCCCAATAATGGCTGGGAAGGTGAAACCAGTAACAGGATCAAAAAGAACCACTGCATCATAGCCATGATCTTTTAGCTCTAATGCCAGATAATCCTCTAAATTATGCCAGATGAAATTTCCCGAACCGACTTCTCGAATTTGAAAATCTCGTACATTCCCGGTTAATACAAACTGACTTTTTAACGGTGCAAAGCGCAATAGATCTCGAATCCAGCGCGGTTTAATATTGATATTGTCCTTCATTATCTACCTGTTTACTACGTATTGGTTTTATCGCATTTTTCTCCCTGATTATCAAAGAGCTGCCTGTTAGCCTTATCATTAATGAAACTCCATCCTTTCGAAAAATGCACTACATAAAATGCACTACATAAGTGGAGAGCACATTGGGATAGATCCCGATGCTATCGATGGATATTTGCCTGAGTAATTGTGACATATATTGATGCGGCCGCCCAAGTAATAACAGATAAATTGTAAAGCTGTAAGGAAATATAGAGTAAGAGTTGATGGAAAAACCGGTCATCCCTTATTCGTAAGAATAATTTTTATTCACAGGTAATTCCTCAGTAATCTCGACAGGAATGTCGAGCGAACATGGCATACCTGAAAACGCCAGATTGATTAGAGTCACATGAGTATTGAGTCATTTTTGTGATAGACATCAGAAATACATTAAGTATAATTGGCCCCACTTGTCGGAGTGCCATTTGGCTGAGATCGCATCATTGGATGCGGGATCCGCAGAACCTGATCGGGCTAACACCCGCGTAGGAAACAAGAAATCTATTTTTTCTTATCTGCATCGAATGAACTCCTGTTTTTATGATTTTACTCGATGCTGTCATTATCAGTATATTCATTAAATTCAGGATTCAGGTTTTGTCTTAAACGTTTTCTTAATACGTTTAACAGATAAAACCGCACCCCAGACAAGCAATTCTCTACTTTAAATTACTGGGAAATGCTTATGTCTATGCAAACTGAAATTCAACAACCAACAAAGAAAAACCGTGAACAGTCTCGTCTGAAAGCAAGGTCATTTATTGAGTCTTTGAGCGCGACGCCTTTTCCGGCCTCCGAACGTATTTACCTAAGCGGCTCAGATCCATCAATCCGCGTACCTATGCGTAAAATTCACTTAACCGATACGCCTATCGGTTCTGATCCGAAGCATCTTACATTCGAAGCCAATGAAGCTGTTTATGTTTACGACTGTTCAGGTCCTTATGCTGACCCTAAAGAACAGATAGATGTTTACAAGGGTCTTTCTGCGATGAGAGCTCGCTGGATTGAGCAGCGTAACGACAGCATCCCACTGCCTCATGTTTCATCTGAATTTGCAAAATCCCGTTTACAAAACGCCGCTTTAGATGATTTGCGCTTTCCACAATTACCAAAGGTTCGCAAAGCTAAACAAGGCAAATGCGTAACCCAGATGCATTACGCTCGTCAGGGTATTATCACGCCTGAAATGGAATATATTGCGCTACGAGAAAATCAAAATTTTCAGGCAGTTAAAAGTGAGCTTTTACGCCGGCAGCATCCTGGACAAAGTTTTGGTGCTAATTTACAAACTCATATCACTCCTGAATTTGTACGTGAAGAA
>JBNKKI010000150.1:0-130825 GCA_050291745.1 Gammaproteobacteria bacterium
CCTGCTCACGCCCCTTACCTATGTCCCTATAGGCAACGAAGAAATACACCGCATCAAACGTGCAATTCAGTTCGTAGCGGGATTCACCGATTAGGTGATTATACACATCAACTGTAATGATTTATGAAACAGTGGGTTAACATCTATTGCAGCGCTCAACTGCGGAATCTAGGATGATACACATCAACTGTCATGCTTTATGAAACAGTGGGTTAACTTCTATTGCGAGCGGTCAACTGCAGAATCCAGAGTTAAATTTTTAACTGAGGAAAAATCTAATAAAACGCAAATTAATTCCTGAACTTCAACCCGCAGCACCATTTCCAACAACTCTGACAAATCGATTTATTTGAAAAAATCGAGATTGTTAAAAATGGTGGGGTCTATCCAGTATGGGCCTATGGTAGCTTTTTCAGAGTAGCTGAATCAGTATGAGGAAACTCTTTACCATATATTTTCAGATTCGTTGTCTGGCTGTATGAAAAAGTGTCCGGGCTAATATCCAGAGTCATAGAAAAGCTGGTTGTCGTTGCTTTTTTATTCATGTAAGAAGATTCAGCAACACCGCGTTGTGTTGAGGTCAAGGTCATTTTACTACCTGCTTTACCTTCTGCTACAACGCATACCGCACGAGGTACACAGTAAGAGTTGTAAACCATATTATTTTTTTTGTCGTATATTAAATAGCCACGCTGGTCATGAAATTTTGCGTTATCGCGTTTTCTGAATACTTCCTGTTTGTAATAAACAGCCACCAGGTACTGGTCACTGGCGTTTACTGCATCGGCCGCAACCTCAAATGTGCGGGTTTCATAAAACGGCTCTACGGAGGGAACACCTTCACCCATAGTTGAACCGGTTCTGCCGGGGGCTACATCAACGCCAGATTCTACAGTTTTCCATTTACCTATTAAAGGGGCAAGTGGACCCAGGTCCAATTTCTGTGCCAGGACTGTTTGTGGTAAAGCAAAAGTCAGTGATAGTGCGGTTAAAAAAGGAACAGTAACTTTGTGTATTATTTTCATGAATTTTTCCTGTATTGTGTTTTAAAATAGTCAGCTTAGTTTAAGTGACTGAGTTTTGAGCTTACATAGGGCGTATGTCCCACAATCGTTTGAACAGGCTATTTATTTGAGCATAGGACATATGTCCCTAAGCAAGATTAAAGCCCTCTGATAGTCCAGTGGAGATGGAAAAAGTGATATCAATAATCAGTAATGAAAAATGGAACTATCTTGTTAGAGTTTTTTTCTGGGTAGTCGCGATTACCAGTATTTCGGATGTCTATGCTGATATTCGTCAAGGCGCGCATGTACTACATATGATACAGGAATTTTTGATGTTTCTATTTGCGATAACACTTTTGTGGATACTGTATCAGAGAACCAAGATTCAAATGAAACATAACGCACAATTACTAAAAGAATTAAATGAAGCAATGGCCCGATCAACTCAAGCTTCTAAAGAACTGATCGATGCCAGGCGAATCTTTGGAGAAGAAATAACAAAGCAATTTTCAGACTGGGCACTGACTGAAAGTGAGGCTGAGGTTGCCTTATTCAGCCTGAAAGGCCTGAGTGCGAAAGAAATAGCAAACCTGAGAAACACCTCAGAAAAAACTGTCCGTAATCAATTGACCAGTGTTTATAGTAAGTCAGGCACGACCAGCAAACTTAGTTTTGTTGCCTGGTTTATGGAAGGTTTAACCTAGAATCCGCAGTTGGACGAGCTGATTGTGCGTTTGAGGTGGTGTAGGTCAAGGCGTAACGACGCGGAATAGCCAGCTATTGCAAGGCGTTACAACGAAGAGATACGCCGCCTCAAATGTGCAATTCAGTTCGTAGCGGGATTCACCGATTGGGTGATTATACAGATCAACTGTAATGGTTTATGAAACAGTGGATTAACTTTTATTGCGAGCGCTCAACTGCGGAATCTAGGTTTAACCTGATACAGGACTATAGTTTTGAGTAGTTTTGCGCAGTGCATAAACTGGAGAATTTGAAGCTAAGATGATGTTTTGAGATATTAGCAAATGGGCTGATCCTTTTTTTGTTTTCTGGAAGCGATCATTCAGGCGTTTATCTAGAATGTCACTGGAGTATCAGGAGCGACCATTGATTAATTTATTGATGAGTGTGATTATGATCCTGGGGCTACCAGAGTTAGTAGCAAGATGAACACATAGAGACTTGAACCGCCGTGATCCGTGATCCGTGTCCTGGTGGTGTGGGAGGAGGGATGTCGGCATCCCTCTATATCGATTTGGCAATTTACACGGATACGTCATGGATCTTAAAAAGATAGATATTTTTCATTTGGAAGAATCAGTATGGGTGGGAGCTAAAGAAGTAGGTGTATCTGCTTATGACTTTACATTCGAACCTCTTTTTCATTGTCGTCGCCCCTATGAATTCCCTTCAAAAGCGCAACTTATTTGTAGGATAGGGGCTTTTGATGATTATGGAAAAGCATATTCACAATTCGAAAAAAATGGCTTTAAGTTAATAAATTCTGTGGATGAACATTTTCGAGCTAGTGAGTTATCTCAATGGTACCCGTTAATCGAAAAATATACTCCGAGAAGTAAGGTGTACGATAAAATTCCGGGTGTTACTGAAATAGAGCAAGGTTTTTCGTATCCGGTATTTATAAAAGGATCCAGGCAAACAGCCAAACACAAAGAGAGCTTGAGTGTGGCAAAGAACAGGGAGCAATGTCTTAGCATATTGAAGGAGTACCAGTTAAATCCAATACTTCATTGGCAACAGTTAGTTTGTAGAGAATATGTAAAGCTCATGCCTGTTGAGGCCATGCAAACCGAAAAGGTAGCTCCTTCATTTGAGTTCAGGAGTTTTTGGTACAAAGGGGTGCTAGTAGGGGTTGGCCATTATTGGTCAGAGTTTGTTAAGTACGGCTGGTCTCAAGAACAAGAGTTTGAGGCACTGAGCCTAGCGCGAGAAGTATCAAATGTTGTAGCTGTGCCATTTCTGGTTGTAGATTTGGCTCTGACAGAAGAAGGGCAATGGATCGTAATAGAATGTAATGATGGACAAGAAAGCGGGTATACTGGTATAGCAGCCATTAGCCTTTGGAAAAACATTATAGAAATTGAGCGAAAAAATGCCTATCAAGTTTGACCACTTGACGTTTTGGCCTACGTCCTGCTTTTTAGGTGGGGATGCAAATTCATCTCAATATTCCACTACAGACAAAACGCAACTGACAAAAGGCATTATTTTTCCAGAAAGAAAATGATATTCATCGAGAAAGTCGAAGCTGTTTTTGATATTTGTGATAGAGGATGCGTAATTGTCCCTGGAACCCCATATTCATTTGATTCACCTATTGGCATTGGAGCAAAGATAGAAATTTGAAATCCAGGTGGTCAACTGCGGAATCTAGGATAATGGAAAGACTGGATCGAATTTCGCCTGACCCGAATTATTCTGACTTCATCTATCATTTCGATGAATTTTATAATGATGATGAGGTTTTAGATTTACTTGCAGAAAAAGTATTTTCATACAAGCCTGTTCAGCTTTGACAATGCCCTTACACATATTATGTATCATTTTTGAGCTCAACTGATATTTCCAGGATAAAACTTAAAAAACGATTTAAGAAGCATTACGGATCACTTTTAAACCCAGAATCAAGGATGAGAATTCTGAAGCATGTTGTCTTGTTTGCTTACCCATGGAAGTTGCTGTATCACTCTGGTGCTGAACCTCTTCAATCAGTTTGATGATTTCACTTACTTTATCATTTACTTCATGACTAACAGTTTTCTGGCTATGCGTTGCAGTAGCAATCTGATTATTCATTTCATTAATCTGATTAACTGAATCGGCAATTGTCTGTAATGATTGACCCGCTTTTTCGGACTGTTCAACGGTGGATTGAGCTTTTGCATAACTTTTTTCCATCATATCAACAGATTCTTTTGTCCCTTTCTGTAAACCTTCAATCATTGCCTTAATTTCCTGTGCTGAACCCTGTGTACGTGCAGCCAGGGTCCGTACTTCATCTGCTACTACAGCAAATCCTCGTCCCTGTTCTCCAGCACGTGCTGCTTCTATTGCGGCATTTAATGCTAATAGATTTGTCTGTTCTGCTATATCCTGAATTACTTTTAAAACAGTACTTATTTGAATGCTATCCTGTTCAAGAGATTGAATGCTTTGCTCGGTTAATTTTAAATCTGAAGCCAGCGAATTGATGGCTAATATACTTTCTTCTACCACTTTTTTTCCTGCATTTGCTTCTTTGCTCGCCTGTAAAGCCTGTTCTTTTGCCTGTATCGAAAGGGAATCTATCTGTTCAACAGACTGATTCATTCCTGAGATAACCCGGGTTATTTCACTAGCATGTATCCTCTGTCTGTCGATACCATTGGCGGTATCATTGACGACCAGATTTGTAGCTTGTGAATAAGCCCCGATTAATGCGCCCTGAGATGCAACATTTGCCAGAATTCCACCCAGATCAGTAACAATTTTATTGGTGTTATTAGCGATATCTCCTAATTCATCCTGGTTTTTATATTCAACAGTTTGAGTCAGGTCTCCCGATGCAATTCTTTTTAATGATTGCACCAGTTTTTTAGCTGGATTTGTCACATAAAAAATACCACCCACTATTAATATGCTTAATAAAATTAAATATCCTATTGAAAAAATATAATTCATGGTTTCAAGTGTTTTGGATTCAGCTATTTGTTTCTCTAATTTCGCTGCATTTGATTGTTTGAGTTTTAGCTGAAATTCATCAACCTTGCTATAGATAGCTTCAGCGGTCGTATCAAACTCGGACATGAGTTTATTTCCACCTTGAGGTCCTTCTCTAACATAAGCTTGTGCCATTTTAACGCCAGTATCATAATAAGCCTTATAAACAGGTTCTAATGAATGGTATTGTGAAGCTTGTTCAGGATCCAGTCTGGCCAGATTATTGATTGCCTGAGTGAATAATTGAGCAGAATTTTCCGCTTCCTTGAAACCATCATCGAGCCCATCCAGTCCTCTGGTGGCACTGATATCGGTAAGCCATTGCTGGGTCTGGATAACACTGATTTGTAACTGATGGAAATTATCAGTGATCGGCTGTGTGGTATGAATATTAGTATTCATATCTTTTTTTATTTGACTGGATAAATTCATCATTAAAATCAATTGAAC
This sequence comes from Gammaproteobacteria bacterium, assembly GCA_050291745.1. GTDB lineage: Bacteria > Pseudomonadota > Gammaproteobacteria > JACNJF01. The sequence continues at coordinate 5,181 of JBNKKI010000150.1, forward strand.
CATCAAAAGGGTGAAAAATAATCCCGAATATAACCATAACTTTTGAATAATATTGGTATTCATCTATGTATGCCTTTAAATAGAAGTTATTATTTATAAAATAACAGAATACTGTTAAATCCATTCATATATTTGGAGTAATGCCTTATAAACTAAATTATGTTGTGATGGATTAATTACCTATAAATATAGTAGAAAAAAACATTATTGTTAGGAAAAATGATAGATATAGATACTAATTTAGTACTTATTGTTTTTTATCCGGGGCGAGCTTGTGCAGAGAAATGAGAAACAGATGAAAAGAAAGCATAAAAAAGGCCAGTTACGAGGTCGCCAGACTGATGTTCAGGCTTTGCAGGAAATTAAATCTTTATTAGGTGACTGTAGTCGATCCAGAGATTTGCTTATTGAGCACCTGCATAAGATTCAGGATAAATATAATGGTATTTCAACTGCCCATATGACCGCTTTGGCGCAGGAAATGAAACTTGCTCAAAGTGAAGTGTATGAAGTAGCAAGCTTTTATCATCATTTTGATGTGATCAGAGAAGGGCAGTCATATCCGCCAAGATTGACTGTGAGAGTCTGTAATTCTGTGAGCTGTGAAATCTCTGGTTGTGAAAGTTTAGTTCAGCAACTTGAAACTGAATATGGCTCAAATGTTCGTATTCAGAAAGTTTCCTGTGTCGGCCGTTGTCAGCATGCACCAGTGGCTGTGATTGGTAAATATCCAGTACTGGAAGCAGATGTTGATAAGGTATCTGAAGCCATAAAATTAAATGAAGTTGATGCGGAATTACTCGATCAGCTAATCACTTTTGAAGCCTATCAAAATAATGGTGGTTATCAGTTATTGACTGATTGCCTTAATGACAAGCTGTCGGTTCAGGATCTTATTCAAACTCTACAGGATTCCAGTTTAAGAGGCCTGGGTGGCGCTGGTTTTCCTGTCGGACGTAAATGGAAAATATTAACTGAACAACCTCAACCTCGCATGATGGCAGTCAATATCGATGAGGGTGAACCGGGTACTTTTAAGGATCGCTATTATCTGGAAAGAGATCCTCACCGTTTTATCGAAGGCTGCTTAATAGCCGCGTGGGCTATACAGGCTGCAGAAATTTATATTTACATTCGTGATGAATATGCCGCAATTTTAAAAATGCTGCAATCTGAATTGCTGATGGTTCGATCTAAGTTACCATTTGAATTACCGGAAATTCATTTACGTCGTGGAGCTGGGGCTTATATTTGTGGCGAAGAATCGGCCATGATTGAATCCATCGAAGGAAAAAGAGGTATGCCTCGTTTAAGACCTCCCTTTGTTGCCGAAAACGGTTTGTTTGGAAGACCCACACTTGAACATAATATGGAGTCATTATTCTGGATACGGGATATTATTGAAAAAGGTTCAGACTGGTTTTGTAAACAGGGGCGTCATGGTCGAACAGGTTTACGTAGCTTTTCTGTTAGCGGTCGGGTGAATAAGCCGGGTGTGCATCTGGCGCCTGCTGGTATAACAATTCGAGAATTAATCGATGAATACTGTGGTGGTATGTTACAGGGGCATGAACTTTATGGGTATTTTCCTGGCGGTGCTTCTGGAGGAATTCTACCTGCTTCACTGGATAATATTCCACTGGATTTTGATACTTTACAGGATTATGGCTGTTTCATCGGTTCTGCTGCCATTATCATTTTATCTAAAAGTGATTCGGTTAAAAAAATGGCACTTAACGCGATGCGATTTTTTCAACATGAATCCTGTGGACAATGTACGCCCTGTCGGGTTGGAACCACAAAAGCTGTAGATTTAATGCAACAGGAAAACTGGAATATTCCTTTACTCAAAGAATTATCAGAAGTCATGATTGATTCTTCGATATGCGGACTGGGGCAGGCGGCACCTAATCCCATTCTCTGTGCGATTAAATATTTTCCACAGGAGTTTGTATAATGTCATCAACTTCTAAAGTAAATTTTATACTGGATGGTCAGCCAATAACGGCGCTCAAGGGTGAAACAATTTTACAGGCTGCGAGTCGTTCACAGATTGAAATACCGCATCTTTGTTTTAAAGAAGGTTATAGAGCTGATGGCAATTGTCGTGCCTGTATGGTTGAAATAAAAGGTGAACGGGTTCTCGCTGCTTCCTGCTGTCGTCAGCCTGAAGAAGGTATGGAAGTTTATTCCAGTAATGAACGCACTCGAAAATCTCAGAAAATGGTGCTGGAATTACTTAGGTCTGATATGCCTGATCAGGGCCAGTCTCCTTTTAAAGAAGTTTCAGAACTTGATTATTGGTATGACAAACTGGCGGTAGATTTACCACGTTTTACTGCACGGGAAAATCCACCTGGTGACTCTTCTAATCCAGCTATAGCTGTGAATTTATCAGCCTGTATTCAGTGTACACGCTGTGTCCGAGCCTGTCGTGAAGAACAGGTTAACGATGTTATAGGTTTAGCCTATAGTGGCAATAAATCTAAAATTGTTTTTGATCTGGATGATAATATGGGACAGAGTAGTTGTGTTTCCTGTGGTGAATGTGTGCAAGCCTGTCCGACCGGTGCATTAATGCCTGCTCATGAAAATAGTCATCTGGAAAGCGATAAAAAAGTAAATACTGCCTGTCCATACTGTGGTGTTGGCTGTTTATTGACTTACAATGTTAAGAATGGCCATATTACACATGTGGATGGTCGAGATGGACCTTCCAATAAAAGCCGATTATGCGTCAAAGGTCGTTATGGATTTGATTACATCCATCATGCCGGGCGTTTGACTAAACCTTTAATTCGTCGTGAAGGTGTTGCGAAAACGACTGAACTTGTTTCACAACAGGATATGTTGAAAGTCTTTCGTGAGGCTAGCTGGCAGGAAGCACTGGATTTTTCTGCGAATGGTTTAAAAACTATTAAGAATGAACGAGGAGGGGAAGCCTTAGCAGGATTTGGTTCTGCCAAGGGTAGTAATGAAGAAGCTTACCTTTTTCAAAAATTAATTCGCACTGGCTTTGGCACTAATAATGTTGATCATTGTACACGCTTATGTCATGCCTCTTCAGTAGCGGCCCTGCTGGAATGTATTGGTTCCGGTGCTGTTTCAAATCAGGTAGCTGATGTTAGCAAAGCTGAAGTTATTGTCATAATAGGCTCTAAACCGACAGTTAATCATCCTGTTGCTGCGACATTTATGAAAAATGCTATCAAGGCAGGTACGAAACTAATAGTTCTTGATCCCTATCGTTCTGAATTAAGCAGACTGGCAACTCATTATCTGCAATTTCGTCCGGATACTGATGTGCCTATGCTGAATGCATTAATGCACTGTATTATCGAAGAAAATTTACAAAACGATGAATTTATCGAAAAACATACTGAAGGTTTTGAAACCTTAAAGGAAAATGTAAAAAATTACAGTCCTGAAAAAGTATCTGCTCTGTGTGGTATACCGGCTCAAACTTTACGAGAAGTTGCTCGATTATACGCGACATCAAAGGGTTCCATGATTTTCTGGGGTATGGGGGTTTCTCAACATATTCATGGAACAGATAATGCGAGATGTCTGATTGCTCTTGCGCTAATGACAGGCCAAATAGGTCGGGATGGTACGGGACTACATCCTTTACGTGGTCAGAATAATGTTCAGGGCGCTTCAGATGTTGGCTTAATTCCAATGATGTTTCCTGATTATCAACATGTCAGCAATAAGTCAGCCAGACTTTCATTTGAAAAGCTTTGGGGCTGTAAGCTTAGTGATAAGCCCGGTTTAACGGTTGTAGAAGTGATGCATTCAATTCATGATGGGGTAATTCAGGGCATGTATATAGAGGGTGAAAACCCGGCCATGTCTGACCCGAATTTAAATTTTGCTCGTAAAGCATTGTCATCGCTGAAGCATCTGGTTGTTCAGGATATATTCTTTACAGAAACAGCAGGTTTTGCTGATGTCATTTTACCTGCTTCAGCTTTTCCGGAAAAAAATGGTAGCTTTACTAATACTGATAGACGAGTACAGATGGGGCGACAGGCGGTTATGCCTCCGGGAGAAGCCAGACAGGATTTATGGATTATTCAGCAAATTGCTCAACGTCTGGGCCTGGACTGGCATTATGAAGGGCCATCCGATGTTTTTGCAGAAATACGTCAGGCTATGCCCAGTTTGGCAGGTATGACCTGGGATCGTCTGGATAAAGAACATAGTCTGACTTATCCATTAACCCATGAAGGAGATTCAGGAACCCCCACGATATTTATAAATGGTTTTCCTACCGCTAATGGTCGGGGTAAATTTGTGGCAGCCGAATATACCCATGCTGATGAGTTAATTGATCAGGATTATCCACTTATTTTTACAACCGGTCGCCAGCTTGAACATTGGCATACCGGTAGTATGACTCGTCGTGCGACAGTACTGGATGCATTAGAGCCAGAACCTGTTATCAGTATTCACCCTGAAGATTGTCAGAAATATAACATTAAAGCTGGAGAGTTAATGAATGTGGAATCCAGACGGGGTAAAATTACAGCTATCGCCAGGTCAGATGATGGTATTCAGAAAGGATCTTTATTTATGGCATTTTGTTATCATGAAGCAGCTGCTAATCTGGTAACTAATGAAGCACTTGATCCTGTAGCGAAAATTCCCGAGTTTAAATATTGCGCAGTACGCATCAGTCCTCGATCAGAGCTATAAGTAATTTTCCCAATGTTTATGCCTTTTTTAAAACTAGTGGGTTGAACCTGGAAAAATCAGTTGAATCATGAAAGTCTACGTAACAGCTTAATGCAGCTGATAAAATCAAAAACACACTCTTCACCAATCAGGTGACTACGGTGTTTTTGATATGACCAGGTACATCAATCTGTTACGCATCTTTTTCACGCTCAACTGATTTTTCTAGGTTGAAATGAAAAGATAAAATATTCAGTCAGGTATCAGATAAAACAAAAAAATCATGAATAAAAAGACAACTCAAGACAGCCGGCATCAAGCCAGTTTTTATTGGCACGATTATGAAACCTGGGGTGCTAATCCACGTGTCGATCGCCCCTGTCAGTTTGCCGGTATTAGAACTGACCGGGAGTTGAATATCATTGGACAGCCATTGATGGTTTATAGTCAACCAACGGCAGATTTTTTGCCACATCCTGAAGCAGTACTAATTACTGGAATTACGCCACAGCAAGCAGCCCGGGAAGGTGTGTGTGAGGCAGAGTTTTTCAGGTTGATTCATAAAGAGTTTACTCAGGCTGGTACCTGTGTGGTCGGTTATAACAGTATTCGATTTGATGAAGAAGTAACCCGTTTTGGATTTTATCGAAATTTTTATGATCCTTATGCCTATAGTTGGCAAAATAGCAATAGTCGCTGGGATGTACTGGATTTAATGCGCTTAACTCATGCCTTAAGACCTGAAGGTATAAACTGGCCAAAAAATAAATCCGGAGTCCCCAGTTTTAAATTAACAGATTTAACCGACGCCAATAATATTGAACAAATTGGTGCTCATGATGCTCTGGTTGATGTAAAAGCAACTATTGCCATGGCAAAACTGGTTAAACAACATCAGCCAAGACTATTTGATTTTTACTTTGAATTAAGAAATAAACAGAAAGTGGCAGATCTGCTTAGCTTAATAAAACCTCAGATCATGTTGCATGTCAGTGGAATGTTTCCAGCCCACGAGGGTTGCCTGGCACCTGTGTTTCCTCTGCTGGCACACCCTAAAAATCCAAATGAAATAATATGTTACAACCTGCGTTTTAATCCTCAGCAACTGTTAGATTTAACGGCTGAGCAAATTAGCCGGAAACTATATACAAAAACCAGTGAACTTGCCGAAGGGGAGTTGCGAATTCCGATTAAAGGTATACATACCAATAAATCTCCAGCACTTGCACCTGTCAACACTTTAACCAGTGAGCAAGCTGAGAAATGGCAGATTGACTGGAATGAAATAAACTTACATTTACAAATGTTGCAATCTGATCCATCTCTAATTGCAAGATTAAAAGAAGTTTATAATGGAGATCGTGAATTTGATAATAGCGATGCTGATAGTGCGCTTTACGAGGGCTTTATCAGTCGAGAAGATCGTTTGCGCTGTAATCAACTACTTGCCTCCAGTGCTGATCAATTAGCTTCCTGGACTCCTGATATGTTTGACGATATTCGACTGAGAAAACTGTTTTTTCGCTATCGAGCAAGAAATTACCCGCAAACATTAACTGAAGAAGAGTCCCGCCGTTGGATACAGTTTTGCCAAAGTCGCTTACTGGATGGCGATTACGGAGCAAGTTTAACCCTCGAACAGTTTCAGCAGCAATTACTTACCCTGGCTCAGCGGGTGCAGGGCCAAAGAGAACAGCAATTACTGGAGCAATTATCCCTGTATGTTCAAAGTATGGCGGGGTAACAATGACTTGCCAGGTAGAAATTGTCGAAAATATTTCCTTCTGTAACAAAATGTCATATAACTTAAAATTATGGAATAAACTCTGATTTACAGTGTTCACTTTGCTGTTGAATTTAAAAAATAATCAAAAGTTAAACCTCTATCGCGAGCTGTCAACTGCTGATTCCTGTTTTAAGTGAAGATAGAAAATGAACTTAGCTGCAATATTAGTTTTTGGATTGAAATTAAAAAGTGCATAAGTGACTGGCTACCATTATAATTTATCTTCCGTATGACCAGATGGAAGCAATGACACTGGTAGATAGGATTGCCGTATAGAGTGATGGAATTTTTTAACAATTTGGCCACCATAGTACATGTTGATACCAGCAAATCTGTTTTATTTGATCCACAGACTGGTTATAGGATTCGATAGAAAAATCAACTAATTGATAACAGACTATGTCCCTTTTTAAATTATAGAAGTATAGAGATGATAACTTCAATCATAGGTGTTTTTGCTGCGATATTCACCACGATATCTTTTTTACCACAGGCGGTTAAAATCATTAAAAGCAAACATACAAAAGATATTTCCTTAAGCATGTATATTATTTTTACGATTGGTATAGCTTTATGGCTAATCTATGGAATATTAATTGGTGATTTTCCCATTATTCTGGCAAATACGGTAACCTTCATTTTAGCTTTTACGATTTTATTTTTGAAAATCAAATATAAATAAATTCAAAAGTATCTATTTGTTTCAATTCTTTGTGGGTAACATAAGTCGTAAAAGATCATCTAGTTTGTTTTAAACCTGGATTCCGCAGTTGACCGCTTGCAATAGAGGTTAACCCACCGTTTCTTAAACCATGACAGTTGATGAGTATAATCACCCAATCGGTGAATCCCGCTACGAACTAAATTGCAGGTTTGCGGCAGCGTATCTCTTCGATGTAACGCTCTGGAATAGCTGGCTAGCGTCGTACGCCTTGATCTACACCACCTCAAACCCACAATTAACTCGTCCAACTGCGGATTTCAGGATTAAAGCTTGTTGTCCGGTGCTAAATCAAAAACTCACAAGGAAGGGTAGTCGCAAATCCTGAAAAATAGTCATAAAAGGCAGAGTTACAGAATTAAAAATAAAATAAAACTGCTTGATACAATATCCTTAAATAGACTATTTTCTACAGTTTTGATATTGATATAAAAAACGCTTGCATCTTACGTTACGTGAGCATCTAGACTTTCCACTGTCCATCATCAAAGAGGTAAAAAAGTGGTCTGGAAAATTGGTGAAGTTATTGAGAAAACAGGTTTAACCGCAAGGGCTTTACATTTCTATGAAGAGCAGGGTCTTATTGGCCCGGTCTCCAGAAATTCAGCGGGGCACCGGATTTATAATCAAACGGATCTGTTAAGGTTACAGCAGATAAGAACACTTCGACTACTGGGTATACCTTTGTCTGATATGCCTACTTTGCTAAATGATACAGGCCAGATAATACCCCGGCTCAAACGGCAATTATCGAAGCTACAACAGCAACGTCAGGCAATTCAAGGCATTGAAGATAAGGTTTCCAAACTTGTCGATATGCTGGAAACACGTCCATTACCTCAAGATGATCTGGATGAAATCTTATTTCAAACCCTGGAGAGTATGACAATGTATGAAAAATATTTTAAGCAAAATGAAATTGATGCAATGCACAATCTTGAGCATAGTGCGGAAACTAATGAAAGTATCGAAGATGCATGGAGTAATTGGGTAAGCAAGATGCAGTCAGAGTTATTATCTGGAGCAGATCCAAAATCGAAAGAAGTTCAAGATTTGATGCATCATTGGAATGAAATGTTAATTAAGCTCAGTGATAATGATGAAGAAAAATTGAAAGCTTTTAATGATATGCTACATAATGAACCACAAGCTAGACAGGATCATGGTATCAGCGACAGTTTATTTGAATTTATGGCTCAAGCGTCCGGTGGGCATTAACTTCAATGAGAATAAACTCATCGTTTCATAATAAAGGACAGGTCGCGATACAGTCGCGGCCTGGTCCATTGTTATATAACCACAGGTAGCGAACAACTTTCGTAAATGACTAGAGCTGAAATAATGAGTTGAAGATAAGGGTATTTATTTTATAGTGTCTGAGTGATTTTATTCTGTTTTCCGTGCTTACGCTTTGCTATCCATATCTCTCGTAGTCAATTTGTTTCGTATGCATTTCCACGTGGGAACGAGAACAACGAAAACCCAGTTGTAACAGGAAAGCGCTTTGATAGAAAGCAGCACTTTCCCTGCTAGACTCTTAGCATGCTCTTTGCTGTTGGTTAGATATTTGACAGGATATAGAAGAAAAGTTATTTTTAATTTAGTGTACATCCGAAAAACAGAATTGAACGAGTAATTAAAAATTTAGTGTTAAAAATATTATTCCTCCTTGCCATGACTCTCATTACTGGATGCGCATCGGCCCCAATTTATACTCCTCCTCAGACAGTTGATGGATTACGTAATTTATATACACAGTTCAACAGGATTACAGCAATCTCTCACAATATTTTTGTGGCAAATAACACAATTTGTTCCAGGCTAAAAACAGATTATGGCTTTATATCCATGGCTGTAAAAGAACAGGGAGACGAGGAGCAAAATAAACTGTGGATCAAGGCATTTAATCTACAAAAACAACCAACTGTTACTTATGTAACCCCTGGGAGTGCTGCGGATAGAGCCGGTCTACTTACTGGCGATGCTATTATCTCTGTGAATGATAGTCGCTGGTCTGATGCTGAGACTCATGATGCATTTAACAAGCTGTTATCTGAGGCGAAGCAATCACCAGGCCTGCGTCTAGGTATACTGCGAGACAACATCGAGCAAACGTTGAATTTATCAGCAGATAAGGCTTGCGGTTACAGTTTTATTTTGAATGTTTCAGATAAACACAGTGCAAGTGCTAGCAACAGGAATATCGTTGTGGATTTGGGAGCGGCAAAACTGCTTAAACGTGATGAAGAACTTGCATATTTTATTGCTCATGAATTAGCTCATATTCTTTTAGGACATAACTTACCTGAGAGAGCAAAAGAACTTGAAGACTATAAAATGCGCAACAGTATTGAGAAAGATGCAGATGCACTTGGAATCCGTTTAATGACTCGTGCAGGTTATGATCCAAAAGGTGCTGAAACAGCATTGAAAAGTACAGATTTATTAGATAGTGGTCCAATTACAAGATTTTTTAACTATCATGGCCCCTACATGCCTGTAGATGATCGTATTCAATATTTAAGAAAAGTTTTAAATGAATAATACTTTATAATCAATCAAATGATTTTATCAATCCAAAAGAAAAGCCATTCCTGATCGAATAAAATTACTTGAGTACAATATCTTGAAGGAGAAACCTTATCCTCCTGAATACATGAGTACTGATTTAAGGCTTCAAAACATCATAGGCAACAATAATCTGTTCCGGTTGAGATGAGCCGCCAAGCACCAAATAGAGAATCTTGTTTAAGCTATCATAATCTCCACCTCGAATAGGTCTATAAGCCTCTGGTTTACTCGCTAAAATATTAGCCTGATCCTGAAAAGGAGCGGGGAATTTGCCGTACTCATAAGGACGGATCTCATACGGCAGCATTTGCCCGGTTTTCACTGCGATCAAATCATTCAGGTCAAATAACCAGTAATAGTTATAATAATCGTTACGATCATTTGCACAGGGGCCAGGACAATTTGAGCTAACATCAATCTGTTGTATTTTGTAGCCTATACCAGAGTCATGCCCTCCAGAAGTGCCAAAGACAGCATAAGTGCGTGTGTCAGGAATAATAAAACCATATACCGCCCAGGAGAGAACAGTCCACAGATCATTAGTGCCGACAATTATGGGCAAAGTATCCTGATTTTGATTACTTCGTTGTTCTGTCTCCTGATTATTGTAGGTGTCAGCATGCAATTCATTCGCAGTACTGAAGTCCATCAGAGTGGTTGTTGGTATCGGATCAACGGTACTGGTGGATATAGATATATTGTCCATATCAATGACAAATGCTGAAGGCCCAATACTATTTCTTGAGGCAATTGGTAAGCCGCTCGCCCAGCCTGTAATGTAATCGCCCCCTAGTTCAGTTTGCCAGTTAGATGGGATTTCACTGATCCAGCCGGCAGCATGTGCCTGGCCTTCCAATGAAAAAAAGCCGTATACCTGACTATTAGCTAAATCCGAAGGATTGCTTATCAACATCGTAGTGTGCGTGTTTCGTGCGTCTGCATCGTAGTATTTTACAACATTGGCAACTAACATATTGTTAGCAAGAACCAAACCAGTAATTCTGTCATTTAATTGAGGGTTGCCTGTTGGTATCCGAATGCCTTCATATGCCGGGGTATCCGTGTTTTTACCGATAAAACTACTAAAGTTTTGTAACACTGGTGCCGTGCTGAGATCATCCGGGTTATTGCTGCTGTTTAATTGAGGGAATTGAAATTGTCCCAGAGCTGTGTCATGTCCTTTACCTCCAAAATAAAATGATGTCGTGTCACTCGACACTTCAAAAACTGCGGATGCGTACCTTGCGTGAGAATCCCCGTATTGAGTGTTGTGATCCATTTTGAAGGCACCCTTGTAATTAAAATTACTCAGGGTTGCTCTCGGGAGGTCATCATTATTGACTGTGCCAGGATTAGTATCAGAAGAACCTCCGCAACTGACCAACAATGAAACTGAAAAAAAGATTGTAAATGATTTGTACATAAATGCGCCTAAGTGCCGGAAAGACACCCAAAGTATAAAAAGTTTAAAAGCCATATTTTCAATTTACAAGTTGTGAAATAATATCCAGTATCTCAAATTTAATCTGATATCTACCAGGCCCCCTGATAGTGCTGTAGGATGTGCTGGGGTAAAACCGTATCTTCACTTCATCCTTTAAATTGATGTGGTTCACAAAGCTCACCGTATTGTACATCATTAACTGCTCACTCGATTCCTATGCCTGAGTCAAGCCAACTCTAGTCACAAAAAACGGCCGCTCCCGGTACTCCATAAATATACGCTTCGTTACAAGCAACAACTGCATTATAAACACAGAAAATAAGCAGAATAGGAATTTAAATAATCTTAGTGTCCAGTATCCTGAAAGTTTGGGCAGTCAAAAATACCAGTATCCATCATTAATTAAGCTGATCATAAATGAAATGAATTCATCATTTTTTTCCCACTCTGTAATATCCTGTAGTTCGATTTGTTGTTGATTGCACAGTATTTTTATTGCAGGTACTAGAGAGGGTGATAAGCGGTATTGTTCTCCGTTGATATAAAATATTCCCTGATCAATATTTTCCTCCAGGTAACAACTGCGTAACCCACCCAGTTTGTTTAAGGGTTGTTCTGCTAAGGCTGCCAGTGCATCATCTTTGTTGAAAGCAGGCTCAGGAATGACTATATCCAGTTCATGTTTTGCTGTGGTGAAATAACAACCGCTGAAGTTAGACAGGATTTGCGGGTCTTCCAGTATACTCTGAAGATGATTTTTTATACGCGATAAGTCCTTTTTGTCAATGATACCCGGGTGGTCTGTTATTTTTCGTTGTGGATCTTCAATTAATTGCTTACCAAGTTCTTTATCAATTAAAAAATCCGCCAGACCTGACAGCATATCTGTTGCTGAATTCGTTCTAAAACCGACAGAAAAACTCATTGATGGTTCAAGACCAATTCCCTCATGCGGGAAACCGGGAGGAATATAGAGGATATCTCCCGGATTTAAAATTACATCAATCATGGGTTCGAATGGTTCTACGTGTAATAGCGCTTCATGTGCAGCAAATTCCTTCAAATGTCCTCGATCTCCAACACGCCAGTGGCGCTTACCGGAACCCTGGCAGATGAAAACATCATAATGATCTATATGTGGACCGACACTACCACCTTCTGCCGCGAAACTTACCATCAGGTCATCCAGACGCCAGTTAGGTATAAAGCGAAAGGGGTCAATCATTCTGGCTGCATCCGGTGACCAGTAATCAACAGCCTGTACAATTAGGGACCAGTCTTTTTTACCTAGATGATCGTAATTTTCAAATGGGCCAAACGCTGCATTCCAGTGTCCATCGGTTTGCCAGATTAGTCTGGATTCAATCATTTCATCGCTCGCTAAGCCAGCCAGTTCATCGGCTGAAATGGGATCGACAAAATCTTTAAACCCCTGTCGAAAGACATGAGGTTTAATTTGCCAGTAGGATGACAGGAATTGTGCGGGAGTTAACTCACCTAAGTTGAGCTTAAACATATTGAATACATACACAGCTTTGTAAGAGGGGAGAATTATGAACAGGTTTTAGTATTTTAAAATTGATCTGAAACAATCACCAGGCTGTTATACTGAATCCGCTGTAGAATATGGGTTTTTACATTTTTTTGTAGTGTTATTGAACTCATACTCCGATACATTCTTACTGATTGGCTCAATGCTTGAGTATGAACGTCAATTATAAAAATCAGTTCCTTAGATCTGTGAATAGCGTTCTACTGCAGAATCCAGGATAATGGCTATGAACAGAAATAATTAAAATTTAAATGAGTGTTTAATCATGAGACAAGTTGATATAAGCAGGGAACCGGTTGAATTATATAAAATTTTAAAGTTTGAGGGTCTGGTTTCCAGTGGTGGTGAAGCTAAGTCTGTCATAGATGATGGTCTGGTTAAACTGAATGGTGATATAGAGACAAGAAGGCGGAAAAAAATAATATCAGGTGATGTGATAGAGTTTAATAATGAAACTTTCAAGGTTCAATTGATATGATCCTGAAGCTATGGATTCAGCATGCTAAAAATACACACTTTGGTAATTGTTTTATTTATTTCAGGAGTCTTAAGTGAAAAATAATATCGATTCGATAACTGATTTTCTGCTGGAACTCGATGCTTTAAAACTGGTTAATCGACGATCCTATATATATGGAAACAGTCGACTTGAGAATTCTGCTGAGCATTCCTGGCATCTGGCGATGGCATGCTGGACTTTTGCAAGAAGTTTTGAAATTAAGCTGTCTGAAGAAAAACTGCTAAAACTTGCTCTGGTTCATGATATAGGTGAAATAGATGCCGGTGATACTTTTCTTTATTCAGATCAGAGAAATAATGCCCATTCAGCAGAAAGAGAGTGTATTAAACGTTTTGCCGATCATGATGGTAATGCTATTGCTGATTTTACGGCATTATGGGAAGAGCAGGAAACCGGCAATAGTGTTGAAACTAAACTGCTTAAAGCTGTCGACAGACTATTACCTTTTTTACACAATATATCGAGTCAGGGCAAAACCTGGATAGAGCATGATATTAAAAAATCTCAGGTTTTAAATATGCATGCATTTATTGAAGATGATTTTCCTCAAATTTATAGCTGGATACTGGATAATATTCAACTGGCAGTCAAGGAAGGCTGGTTAATAGACGCCTGAGTGTATTAAGTCGCTGGTTTTATTCGTAGTAATATGAGTTGAATCATTAAAGCGAGGAATGCCATGATGAGGAAACCACTGACCAATGGTATCAGTGTCATATTATACATTTGACCAATCAGGGTGCCTACAAGTACCGAAATAGCTGAGGTTAAGGCTCCTATTACTGAAGATGCGACCCCGGCTCTATGCCCCATAGGTTCCATAGCCATAGCATTTAAGTTACCGAATAATAAACCAAGGCAAAAGAAGATGGATACCGAGAATAATAAGAAAGTCCATAATGGCGTATCAGCGGGATTATAAAGTGTCACAGGTAAGTAAATTGTCGATAAGATGAGCATTGTCAGCAATGAGTAAAAGCTGATTTTGTGCATACCTAAGCGCCGTACAATGGCAGAGTTAACCAGCGATGAAATACCTACCGATAGAGCGGAAATTGAAAAATACAGAACAAATAAGTGACCTGTGCTGTAATAATCCTGATAAATCTGAGGCGCACAATTCAGGTAAGAAATCAGACATCCAAAAATAATACCTGCTGTTAAAGTGTGCCCAAGAGTTTGTCTGCTGGTTACCACAAGTTTCAGACTGATATAAACATCTGTAAAACTAAATGGATGACGGTTCTCTGCTTTTAAAGTTTCTGCAAGACGAAAAAACATCCACAGGAAGATAATGACAGCAATCAGAATAAAAACGGCGAAAATAGATCGCCAATGGCTGATAACCTGGATTAGTTCACCAAGGGCCGGTGCGACAACCGGCATAAATATAAATACGGCCATAATGAAAGAGAGCACTCTTGCCATTTCACGACCGCTGAATTTATCTCTTACTATCGCGACTGTGGAAACCCTGGGAGCTGCTGTGCCAAATCCCTGTAAAAAGCGACCAATCATCATCATTTCAAAACTGTTTGCGGCATAACTCATAAAGCTGCCAATTATGAAAATGGATAAACCAATATAAACACTGCGTTTTCTACCAAAACTATCAGCTACGGGACCATAAACGAGTTGTCCAATGGTTAAACCAATTAATAAAAATCCAATAATGTACTGACTTTTATTGGAGTCGGTTACACCAAGATCCTGACCTATATGGGTAAGAGCTGGTAACACGGCATCAATTGCCAAAGCAGTCACGGAGATCATTAAAGCCATTAATGTAACAAATTCGCGGAAAGACATAGTTGGCTCAGTTACTGATAATTCGCTGTTTATTTCGGACATAAAAGTTTTTCAGGGTTAAAAAAATATCACAAAAAATATTATGTGAGGGGTATTTCCGGTTCTTAATCCGGCGTTTAGATATTCATGATGGTTAAAAATTCAACTTTATTTATCTGTTTCTTTATTCTTTTTCAGAAATGTTTTTTGATTTCCGATTACTCGTACTGCCTGGATAATCGATATTTTGATTTGTTGCTGGCCAGATGCTTTATTGTAGATGTTCAGGCATCAAGTAATCCATGACTATTTTTAAATTTAAAGCTGATTTTTTGAAAAATCTCTAATATCTCGTCATGATTAGCTTGCACAGCTGAGATATTAGCAAATGCTAAAGGTATTGGGATTCATGTTATCTCTATATTGTGATGTTATAAGCTGTCTGCGAAAAGTAATTGCGCTAACTCATTTTATTCATGTTAAAAATAACTATTATGTCTATATTTAAGGTAATGTCCTGACAGGTTTAAAGAAGTGATGCAAAGGTTAATTAATTTTCTGCTATCACCAATCGGTGGAAAGATAGTTATGGCACTTAGCGGTGCCATGATTATACTTTTCCTGATGGGGCATGTGCTTGGAAATTTATTAATTTTCAGTAGTCAAAATAGTTTAAATACTTATGCCTACTGGTTGCAGAATAGCCCGATGCTTTGGGTTTTTCGACTTACCATGTTGCTTTTGCTGATGTTACATAGCTTGTTAGCAATTCGCCTTTTTTTTCAAAATAAATCTGCCCGTCCTGTTCAGTATGCTGTTGATTCAGATCTTCAATTAACACTTAGCGCGAAAACTATGATTGTTAGTGGCCTGGTTATTTTTGTATTTATTGTTTTTCATATCATTCATTTAACGCTTGGCTGGTTACCCAGCACTTCTTTTGAGGTTCCAGTTGGAGAAAAAATGATTGACGTTTACTCAAATGTAATTCGTGGATTTCAACAACCTGGTATTACATTGTTTTATATATTTTCCCTGTTAGTTATAGGTTTACATTTACATCATGCGTTCAAAAGTTTATTTCAGACACTTGGCTTCCACCATCAAAATTTTCATCAGGCATTAGATTTACTGGCTCCAGTGGTCATCATTCTTTTAACGCTTGCTTTTATCTCCATACCTGTAGCTGTCTGGTTTGGTTTTTTATCTTTACCGTTACCATGAGTGGAGTGTAATTAATGACTATTTCACTGGATGCTCGAATTCCCGATGGTAACCTGGCCGATAAGTGGTCAAACCAGCAGGCTAGTTTCAAACTAGTTAGTCCTAATAATAAAACCAAATATAAGGTTATTGTCATCGGTTCCGGGCTGGCGGGTGCATCAGCGGCAGCGACGCTTGCGGAACAGGGCTATCAGGTGGATTGCTTTAGTTTTAGTGATAGTCCTCGCAGGGCTCATTCTGTGGCTGCACAGGGTGGAATCAATGCTGCAAAAAATTATCGGAATGATGGTGATAGCACTTATCGATTGTTTTACGACACCATAAAAGGTGGTGATTTTCGTTCCAGGGAAGCCAATGTTTATCGTCTTGCTGAAGTTAGCGGGCATATTATTGATCATTGTGTTGCGCAAGGGATACCCTTTGCCCGTGATTATGCAGGTTATCTGGATAGTCGATCTTTTGGTGGTGTTCAGGTATCTAGAACTTTTTATGCACGTGGACAAACTGGGCAACAATTATTACTGGGAGCCTATGGCGCACTGAACCGGCAGATCAATCTGGGTAAAGTGAGGATGTTTACGCGCTCAGAAATGCTGGATGTAGTGATTGATAACGGGGTGGCTCAGGGGGTTATTGTCAGAAACCTGATTAGCGGTGAAATACAACGATTTAATGCTCATGCAGTCATTCTGGCCAGTGGGGGCTATAGCAATCTGTTTTATTTATCAACCAATGCACTAGGCTGTAATGTCACGGCAACTTATCGGGCTTATAAGCAGGGTGCTTTCTTTGCTAACCCTGCCTTTACACAAATTCATCCGACCTGTATTCCTGCTTCGGGTAGTCATCAGTCAAAACTTACCTTAATGTCGGAATCTCTACGTAACGATGGGCGTATCTGGGTGCCGGCAAAAAAAGGGGACTCGCGTCCTGCTGGCGATATTCCACATAATGAGCGAGATTACTTTCTGGAACGGCGTTATCCTGCTTTTGGTAATCTGGTACCACGGGATATTGCTTCACGCGCAGTCAAACAGGTCTGTGATAGCGGTTTTGGTGTGGGTTCTACTGGTCATGGCGTGTATCTGGATATGGCTGATGCTATAAAGTCTTCAGGTAAGGACGCTATTCGGCAACGCTATGGTAATTTATTTGAAATGTACCATCGAATTACCAATGAAAACCCTGAGACTTCTCCGATGCGTATTTACCCTGCTGCACATTATAGTATGGGAGGATTATGGGTTGATTATCATTTAATGAGTAATATCAAAGGATTATTTGTGATAGGTGAAGCTAATTTTTCTGATCATGGTGCTAATCGACTTGGCGCCAGTGCTTTAATGCAGGGGCTGGCAGATGGTTACTTTATTGTACCATCCAGTGTCAGTCATTATCTTGCCGAACAAAAACCTCAACTCACTCAAACTGATAGCGAAAGTTTCCGTATCAGCGATGAAGCTGTTAAACAAAAGAATGCGAAGCTGTTATCGATAAAAGGTCAGCATTCGGCTGATTATTTCCACCGGAAACTAGGTAAGATTATGTGGGATAACTGCGGTATGGCACGCTCTGCCAGTGGTTTAAAAAAAGCGCTGGATGAAATTCCTCAACTTTCAGAACAGTTCTGGCAACAACTTAAAATTACGGGTACTGGTGGAGAACTAAATTTTCAACTGGAAAAAGCTGGACGTGTAGCGGATTTTCTGGAATTTTCACAATTAGTCTGTGAGGATGCTTTACATAGAGAGGAATCCTGTGGAGCGCATTTTCGTGAAGAACATCAGAGTCCTGAAGGCGAAGCATTACGTAATGATAAAAGTTTTTCCTATGTCGCTGCCTGGCAATTTAAAGAGAGTGTATCCGCTAATCAGCCTTCTAAGGCTAAATTACATAAAGAACCATTAAAGCATGACTGTATAACTCCTGACCAGAGGAACTACAAATAGTGTCTTCCAATCCTGTTAAAAATTTTCGTCTTAAAATCTGGCGCCAGCAACAATCTGATCCAAAGGGTCATTTTGAGCAATATACTGTGAAAGATATTGCTACAGATATGTCTTTTCTTGAAATGCTTGATGTTTTAAATGAGCAGTTGATTTCTGAAGATAAAATGCCTGTTGCCTTTGATCATGATTGTCGTGAAGGCATCTGTGGTGCCTGTAGTCTTGTCATCAATGGGATTCCACATGGACAGGAATGCGGTACAACCACCTGTCAACTTTATATGCGTCATTTCGATGCTAATCTGGAAATCACTATCGAGCCATTTCGAGCGAGAGCATTTCCTCTAATAAAAGATTTGGTGGTTGATAGAAGTTCAATGGATAGAGTCATGCAGTCAGGTGGATATGTATCGGTAAATACAGGTGCCGCTGCTGATGCCAATAATGTGCTAATTGCTAAACATGCAGCAGACGATGCCTTTACAGCAGCTACCTGCATTGGTTGTGGAGCCTGTGTTGCAGCCTGCAAAAATGCATCTCTGATGTTATTTGTGGCAGCTAAAACCAGTCAATTAGCCTTATTACCCCAGGGACAGCCTGAGAGGTATGAACGTAGCCTCGCTATGGTGAAGCAAATGGAGCATGAAGGGTTTGGCAATTGTAGTAATCATTATGAATGTGAAGCAGCCTGTCCGAAAAATATTCCAGCCAGTTTTATTGCACAATTAAATAGAGATTTTCTGAATGCCAGTTTGACCAGTAAAGAATATGAAAATCAAACACACTGTAAATTTTATGAAGAATAATCATTCCTCATTTTATTACAAATGATGCAGGAAAATGTCAGTAGCTGACGCTATTCTTATATCAATGGCTTTGCTAACCATAGCAATGTTAGCGGCTGGTCTGTTTAAAAATTTTTCCATTCCGTATACCGTTTTACTGGTAGCTATCGGTTTAATACTGTCCGAATTTTCAATTTTTATCCCTTTTTTAGAGGCCTTACAGTTTTTTAAGTTAACCCCTGATCTGGTGTTTTTTGTTTTTCTCCCTGCACTAATTTTTGAATCCGGATTAAACCTGGATACCAGAATGCTGATAAAGAATCTGGCCCCGGTTTTAACAATGGCAATTCCTGCCCTGTTGATTTCTACTTCAATTGTTGGCATTTCTATCTGGCTTTTACTCGATATAGAACTCACTATTGCCTTATTATTTGGTGCATTGATTTCTGCCACTGATCCAGTTGCAGTGGTTGCTTTGTTTAAGGAATTGGGCGCTCCACAGAGGCTGAATATTCTCATTGAGGGAGAATCTCTATTTAATGATGCCACTGCCATTGTCGTGTTTGGAATTTTACTGGCTATGATAGTGGATGGAAGTTCTGTCACATTATTATCTACAGGTAGTGCGATTATTGAGTTTATCCGGGTATTTCTGGGTGGGGTAGTCGTCGGTTTATTAACCGGGTTTCTAGTTAGTGAAATGTTACAGCGTCTACAAAGTAATGTGAGTAGTATTTTGACTATGTCTATTGTTACTGCATATGGAAGCTTCATTATTGCTGAACATGGCATACATGTATCTGGTGTGATGGCTACAGTGAGTTCAGCTATGATTCTGAATGTTTACGGGCTATCCAGAATTACTACTGATGTGAAGTCTATATTGTCAGAAACCTGGGAACTTGTGGCTTTAATAGCTAATTCTCTTTTGTTTTTACTGGTTGGGTTATCGATAGATGCATCTTATCTTTTTTCCTTCCTCCCTGTTATTTTAGTGGCTGTTATTTTTGTACAGATTGCTCGTGCAGCTTCAGTTTATAGCCTGGTCCCATTAACCATAAAATTGTTTAACTTACCCGGGGTATCTATGGCGGAGCGTCATATTATCTGGTGGGGAGGGTTAAAAGGCGGCCTGGCTATTGCCATAGTACTAAGCATACCTGAATCAATTCCAGGCAGGGAAATATTGATCAATTTAACATTGGGTATTGTACTTTTTACTCTGCTGGTGAATGCCTGGACAATTCGTCCCTTAATGCAGAAATTAAAGTTAGATGGATTAACTGAAGATGAAAAAATAGAACTGGATCGGGGGATCAAACAGGCAATTCAATCTTCCCGTTCTACGCTTACAAAATATATTGATATTGGGATTATAAAAGCTGATTTAAGTCAGTCGTTGAATCATGAAATGGAGCAGAAATTCAGCCACATTATACCTTCTATTAATAATGATCAAAGTTGGAGAGAAGTTTATCTAGCCTGCTTACATAGTGAATTTGATATGCTCGATAAACTTTATAAATCGGCTTTGATCAGTCAGTATACATTTCTTGATCTCCGTCATCGGCTGCATATGGATAGAGAAGCTTTTCATATCGATAGAATGTCACAGCTTGTTTCTGGTGCCCCCATGCAGAAAAGTATTTTTCAGCGACTGGAAATGTGGGTGATAAAGGAGTTGCGTGAAAAAAACTGGGCGACAGAATTTCTATCTCAATATCAACGGAGGCGTCTGACTCAGCGGATTCAATATGATATTGCAGGTGTTGTTATGACCAGTGCGGCTATTGAAATGCTGGATCGTAGTAAAGATTTTGATACTGAAGCTCATCAGGCTATTTATCAGGTATACCAGCTACGCCATAAACGCTGGCGTGACAGGCTCAGCTTATTGCGAAATGACTTTAGCGAAATATTTGATATGACCGAAAAGGATTTGTTTACGCGATGTTCCTTCACTGTTGCATTAAATGAAACTGAAAATAATTTTCATCATGGCGTCATAGGAGTCAAAGCATTTAATCAAATTAAACAGACTATTGATGTGGCTTTATTAAAACAACAAACTCATATAATAGAAGAAAACAATGTGTCAATTAAACGATTGGCTGCGATACCTTTATTTGCTGGATTATCAGATCATCTTTTAAAGGTACTTTCTGAGCATATTCATAAAGTTTCATTTCTTGCTGGAGACATTATCATCGGAGAAGGTGAAAAAGGGGATGCTCTTTATATAATTGATCAGGGGCGGGCTGAAGCAAGTAAAAAATCATCTAATGGAACCGATCAAATATTGGGTGAACTGGGGCAGGGTGATTTTTTTGGAGAAAGAGCATTGCTGGGCAAACATACCAGAACAGCAACAGTAACCGCAAAAACAGCCATGTTATTAATGAGATTAACCAGATCTGACATTATTAAGATTGCGCAAATGCATGAAGATGTTAAGCAAAAGCTTGAACAGGCCAGGGACGAAAGGTCTTAGCTTTAACTAAGCCGGATAAATTTATTTACTCAGCTTGAAATACTTCGCTATTGAATTTACACAATAAGCTATTTGATATAACTTTTAGTTTTAATCCGGGTGAGCTATATGAGTGATAAGATGGAAAATGATCGAGCTATTGCTAAATGGTTACTGGTCTGTGCTGCTTTGATCTTTTCTATGGTGATATTAGGTGGCGTCACCAGATTAACTGGCTCCGGTTTATCTATGGTTAAATGGCATCCGATTCATGGTGTGATTCCTCCACTGAATGAACTGGCCTGGCAGGAAGAATTTAGTCATTATCAGCAATCCCCCGAGTTTACTAAAATCAATCGTGATATGACAGTAGAGGGATTTAAGAAAATTTTTCTATTCGAATATTCACATAGAATTTTAGGACGATTAATTGGACTGGTCTTTTTTATTCCTTTTCTGTATTTCTTTTTTAGTAAAAAAATTAAACCCGGTTTAACTCCGCAACTTATTGTCATGTTTATATTAGGTGGATTGCAGGGGTTATTAGGCTGGTATATGGTCAAAAGTGGATTAGTCGATAATCCACATGTTAGTCAGTACAGATTAACTGCGCATTTGTTAGCAGCAATTTTAATCTATGCTTACATACTTTGGGTGGCGATGAGTTTATTTAACAGGAACCCACGTGTTGCAAAAGCTAATAGCCAGTTTCCCCTTTACCGGAAAGCGATACATTATTTAATTATACTGGTTATGCTAACTATTGTATCTGGTGGTTTTGTTGCTGGTTTGAAAGCAGGCTTAATCTTCAATACTTTCCCTTTAATGAATGGTCAATGGATTCCCGATGGTTTAACAGCTTTAGAGCCATTATATCTGAATTCTTTTGAAAATATGGTCACTGTGCAATTTCAGCATCGTATACTGGCATTGACTACAGGTTTTTTATTACTGCTTTACTGGTGGTCTTCAAGGTCACGAAATTTTGATGGAAGTACAAGCAGAAGTTTTAATTTAGTGGCTTTGATGGTGATTGTTCAAATTAGCCTGGGAATCAGTACTTTATTGCTGCATGTTCCAGTATGGCTGGCATCCAGTCATCAGGCGGGGGCATTGTTACTGTTTACTGTCGTACTTTTCAATATGCATAAATTATCACGTTTATAAAAACATGAACCGATCAGTTTTTTTTCTTATTAATGTTCCAGGTTTAATTTATAGCTGATTTTTATCTACAGCCATCCGTGGCTAAGATTAAGTACATTGACCTGGCGGCTATCCTTAAGGAAGGTTTAATAACGTTTAGGATCCTTTGCCATCATGCAGCCTACTATATCTGAAGCAAGCTTTTCATTGAACCAGCTAAGTTTTCCCATTTTGGGTTTACCACCATCGGGATCATTGAGCATGACAATGCCATTATCTACTCCTGTCAGAACGATGATATGTCCCGGGCCATACCAGAAACCTGCACACCAGATGGGGCCATAGTTTTTTAGTAAAACTTCTAAAGATGCTTCATTATGGTTTTTTGATACATTGGGTATGCGAATTAACCCGACTTTTTCAGCCAGGTTGATAAACTCTGGCGGGGTAATAGTATTATTGGCTACCCATTTATTAACCAGAGTATTCATAGGGCCCTGTCTGCCGGATTTGATCTGTGAATATCTCCAGATCATTAGTGCTGAAGCATGCCAGCAGGTTGAATTTTTTTGTTGTGCTTCAAGTGGGACTGAAAGTTTATACATTTTTTTCTCCGTAATAAATCTGTATATCTCATGTTGTTTAGTAAAGATTTAACATTTAATGCTTTTATATTTTGTTTAATCTAAATATTGTTAATGAAAAATTAATTTTCTGTTTATGAGAAATTCATTAAATCATTAATATCTAAGAAAACTCGAAAAAAAATTATATTGGGTAGGAATTATTTTGATGCTCCAATTCTGAATCAATAATAGTGTCTGTTTTCAAATATAGATATATTTTGATATTAATACTTCTATTAAAAGAAAGTAATGTTTCAATTGAAAATTGCTAAACAAAGAGAAATTATTACTTTTTATAGATTCAGAATGTTACTGCCTGTCGTTTTACAGCTGTCTGATAAAGGCGGAGTTTCGTTTGCAACAGCTGGCTATTCCGCGTCGTTACGCCTTGATCTACACCACCTCTAACGCACAATCAACTCGTCCAACTGCGGATTCCAGGTTCAATTTAATTCGATAGTTAGTTTGCATCCAGTCGTTAAGGCTGCCACCAATGAGCATGTGTATGTTTATGTTGAGTGACTTTCTAATACCCGATAAATGTTTTCTGGTTTTAACTCAGGTATTATGTTGAAGAGTATTAAACTTATTGGTATATAAATCCCAAAAAATCACTGGTTGAAGTTTTATAAAGGTTTATCACAGTTTCGCAATTTAAGTCTCTAAAATTACGAAGAATTAATCGAAAATATATTTATTCTTTGTATTAAAAAAGGATTTTTTTGAAAGCTTTTTTTATCAGCAAATTGTATTGGTGTATAAGGAAAAATATCAAAAATTAAACTGTGAAATTGATCACAGTCTGTTGATTTTCAGAGTGTTGTGGAATATATTCCCAAAACTAGTTTTAGCATTTTATGAAACTTTTCTATCCAGCTTTATTAGCGACTTTTTGGTCGTTGTTTTATTTGCTTTTCTGGATATAACACGCGGTTCTGAGCAATATTTCAATTTAGAATAATCAACCTGGATGATATTACCAAAGTGATTCAAAATAAATTTAAACTATTCCTGTTTGTGGGTTTTCTAGCACTTGCCTTAACTGGTTGTGGAGGCGGATCGGATTCAGAAAAGGATCCTGATCCTGTCAACAATACAGACCCTGATCCAGATCCTGTTGTCGTTGTTCCCCCTCCAGCAGAAGAAAAATATATTGATATTTCGGCTAAAACAGGTGGCATTGTCGTTGTCAAAGTAGGAGAAGTGGCACAAATAACAGGTATTTCCTCTTATACCTCTTCATCCGAACCGCTTACCTATGATTGGTCATTTGCGAATAAACCTGGATCAAGTCGCACTGAATTACAAAATAGTACATCCGCAACGCCTAGCTTTGTGGCTGATGTTGAAGGCTCCTATGCCATTCAACTTATTGTTAGTGCTGAAGGTATTTCCAGTCAGAGAGATGTGGCTTTTGTTATGGCAACCCTGGATGGTGCGGATATTTCACCATTCCATGCGAATTTATCTTCCAATTGTAGCCAATGCCATACTGATGATTTTAGTCCGATTGAAGCGCAGTCTCCCACACACCCCGCAACCAGTCATTTATGTCAAACCTGTCATACTATGCAGGGTTTTAACATAGTTACGTCTATAGATCATAAAGAAGTTATTGACGAGTGTGTTAAATGTCATAATGGAGATCTGGCTGTTGGCAAATCTGATTTCCATGTTGAAACTGATCAGCAATGTGACGAATGCCATAATACAGAAGCATTTCTTGATCGCTTACCGGATGGTAGTTTTGATCACACCACAATTACCGGAGGTGTTTGTGAACGTTGTCATGATGGCAAGGTAGCCACTGGTAAAACACCATCACCACCTCATCCTGATACGAATACACAATGTATTTATTGCCACACTGTAGAATCTTTTGAAAAGTATTTTGTTGACCATTCAGGGCCTGATGTAGTTGGCAAGGCATGTTCTTCCTGCCATGGTGTAGGTAATGTTATCGGCAAGTCAGCGGCTGATCCTGCACATCCTGTGACATCAGTTGAGTGTAATGTTTGTCATACTGTTTTAGGTTTTGATCTTGGTGGTACTTTTGACCATAGTGTTATTGACTCTATATCACAACCCTGTGCCAGCTGTCATAACGATGTTAATGCTATCGGTATAGCTAATGTAACTGATCATCCTGATGTATCTGGAATTGACTGTGCAGCCTGTCACAACACGACTGATTTTAAAGATTACTTTGTAGATCATACCAGTGATCAGGTTATTGGTAAGCGCTGTGATTCCTGCCACGGTGTAACTGCTAAAGGGATGGATTCGAATCATATGTCTGTCACTACTGAAGACTGTGCTGAGTGTCATACTCCCGGAACCTTTTCTTCAGGTACTTTTGATCATACTTCACGTGATGTGACTAGTTGTGATACCTGTCATAATGGGCTAGTTACTACAGGTAAAGACCTTCATCATATTCCTACTACTCAACAATGTTCCAGTTGCCATGATACAGTAGAATTTGCAGGTGCAACTTTTAATCATGGCGATACTGATAGTGGATGTGCAAGCTGTCATGATGGAGTGACCAGCATTGGTTTTTCAAATAATCATATGCCAACTACCGATGATTGCTCGGTTTGTCATAAGGATACCAGTGAAGGTGGATTTGCTACTTCTGTCTTTAATCATGCAGGCATAACTGATAATTGCGCAAATTGTCATGATGGAGTTATTGCAATTACCAAGCCGACTGGGCATGTACCTACTATTGATGATTGCAGTGTTTGTCATAGTGATAAAACAATTCCTGATGGCTTTAAGGTCTCCGGCTTTTTTGATGGCAAACATCAGGACATAGAAATCGGCTGTTCAGGTTGTCACGATGGTATTGTTGCTACAGGCAAGAATAGCTCTGAACTGGGGCATGTTCCGACTGATCAGGAGTGTAACCAATGTCATACTACGCAGAGTTTTGAGTCTCCTGTATTTTCTCATGATGGTATAAATGATCAGTGTGATAGTTGTCATGATGGTGAGCATGATGCTCATGGCGCTATCGGTAAATCAACAGATCACCTTGATACTGATCTTGATTGTGGTGTTTGTCATAATGTAACAAACGAAGGTTTTAAACCGGCTTATGCCAATCATGCTGATCCTGATGTGGCCAGTCTAGCTTGCCAATCCTGTCATAATGGTACTGATGCGACCGGGAAAGATAATGATCATATAGTAACAACAGAAGATTGCTCAGTGTGCCATAAACCCGGTAATTTTAAGGTAGCTGAATTTGACCATACTGGCATCGAGAGTGATTGTGCCTCCTGTCATAATGGTACCAATGGCAGCGGAAAGAGTTCTGGCCATATCGATACCACAGAAGATTGTTCTGTCTGTCATACCACTTCGGGATTTACCATTGATACCTTTGACCATGAAGGTATTACTTCAAATTGTGCCGAATGTCATGATGGCGTTATTGCAACTGGTAAAATTGGTAACCATGTACCTACCACTGAAGATTGTAGTGTTTGTCATCAGATTACCGGATTTAAAATAGCTGAATTTGATCACCATGGTATAGATGATAACTGTAGTTTCTGTCATAACGGAATACAGGCTGACGGTAAATCAGATAATCACGTGCCTACTAATCAGGATTGTGGTGTTTGTCATACGACCACCGGTTTTGAAGGTACCGGCTATAATCATACAGGTATAGAAGATGGCTGTTCTGACTGTCATAATGGGGTCATTACTACCGGTTTATCCGAAGACCATATTCCTACACCATTAGATTGTCATTATTGTCATGCCACAGGTAATTTTTCAGGTGGTGAATTTAGTCATGACGGAATTACTGAGGATTGTACTTCCTGTCATGATGGGAATATTACTACTGGTAAACCTTCGGTAGGTCATCTTGAGACAACAGAAGACTGTGATGCCTGTCATACGACAGTTGACTTTAAAAATGGCACATTTAATCATGCACAGCAATATCTGGATCAATCCAGTTGTGCCAGCTGTCATGATAATGTTATCACCACAGGTAAATCGGCAGATCATTTACCGACCAGTTTTGATTGTGGTTCATGCCATAAATATACTGAAAGCTTTGAATTGACAGTCATTGATCATGATGTAGAAGCTGTTACTAGTGTACGTTGTGATACCTGTCATAATGGTACTGATGTAATTGGTAAAGCTTCTCCTTCAGAGGGGCACCTGGCAACAACCGAAGATTGTGTTGAGTGTCATTCACCTAGTACATTCGGTGATGGTACATTCGATCACGCGCAGATATATCTGGATCAAAATACCTGTACTGCCTGTCATAATGATGTCATCAGCCTTGGTAAACCCTTAGATCATGTCGAGACCACACTTGATTGTGGAAGTTGCCATAATACAAGTGACTTTACAGAAGCCGCTGTCGATCATACGTCTCCTGAGGTTGCCAACGCTACTTGCCTCTCCTGCCATAATGGAACCGATACTACTGGAAAATCTGCCGATCATATGGCTACCAGCGATCTTTGTGAAACCTGTCATACTGCAGGAGGCGATTTTGCCAATGTAAATTCTGTTGATCATAATGAAGTATTTGGAGCCTGTAGTGAATGTCATAATGGTGATGTTGCCCAGGGTAAATCTGCCTCACATCCAATTACAAATGCTGAGTGTGATTCCTGCCATGATCCTGATTCAGGCAGCTTCCTGTTTCTGAATGCAGATGGTAGCTATGATCATTCTAATGTAGATAATGAATGTAAATTTTGCCATAACGGTTCTATTGCTACTGGCACATCAGCAACAACTGAAGATACTCCACCAGGTAAACATCCGGTAACAAATTCCGAATGTGGAAACTGTCATACAACATCAACTTTTGCTGATCCATATCCGGATCATACTGGCCCGGATGTGACAGGAGATGGAATCACCTGTGATTCCTGTCATGGTGTTTCAGCAGATGGTGAACCAGCAGGTCATCCTGTCACCAATGTCGATTGTGATACCTGTCATAGCATTGAGACTTTCAGCCTTGGTGGGATATTCAATCATAACCTGATTGATGATTATACGGTTCAGACCTGTGAATCCTGTCATAATGATTCAACGACTATTAATGCGCCAGCTAAATCCTCGTTTGAAACTCATGTTGATACGGCTCTTGATTGCGGTGTATGTCATAACACGGAAAGTTTTGTAGGTGGATATGATCATACTGGTATCACCGAAAATTGCTCAAGATGTCATGGGGATGTACCTGGATCTGATCCAGAGGATATTGATGCAACCACTGAAAAACCAGTTGGTACTCATCTGCTAACTACAGAAGATTGTAGTGTCTGTCATACAACTGAATCTTTTAGCTCTGGTACATTTGATCATGGTTCTGATTACATTGATCCACCGGCTCTGTGTACAGATTGTCACAATGGTGTGATTTCAACTAGCAAGTCTCTACATCATATTCCGACTAATCCTGATAGTCAGAATTGTGCAGATTGTCATAACACCACTGATTTTGCCGATGCCATCTGGACTCATGCAGGTATTGATACTGCTAATTGTGCGTTATGCCATGACGGAGACATAACCACAGGTTTGTCAGATAACCATGTGCCAACAACGCTGGATTGTTCATCCTGTCATGACATTACAAATTTCGATACTTTTGCAGGTATTGATTATGGTCATCAGGGGATTGATTCCAATAACTGTGCGCAATGTCATGATACTGGAATAGCGACGGCTAAACCGCAGAATCATATTCCATCATTAAGTGAATGTAGTACCTGTCATGAATCTACAGATTCATTTGCGGCAACAGTTTTTCTGACTGCTGTTCATCAGGATTTGACCACAGGTTGTGAAGGTTGTCATATTGATCAATTTTTACCGGCTGTCATACATGTAAAAGCAGCAAGTCATTTACCTACTACACAGGATTGTTTTTATTGCCATACAGTAGCAGCTATTACGCCTTCTACATTTAATCATCTGGATATAAATACTAACTGTATTTCCTGTCATAATGGCGACCCGGATTATGTTGCTGTTAACGCAAGAGGCAAAACAGATATTCCTGTGCATCAAAATACAAACGGAGATTGTTATATTTGCCATAATAAAACTAATTTTAGTGATGCCTTTGTTGATCATAGCGGTACGGATATTGAAGGTGTGCGTTGTGATAGCTGCCATAATGGAACCAATGCAACCGGTATGGATGCCAAGACTAACCCAGCGCATATAGTGTTACGTGACAATGATGATTGTGGTCTCTGTCACGCTGCTGGTGGTGCATTTACTCCGGCTGAATATGATCATACGGGAATAACTAGTGATTGTGCTTCCTGTCATGATGGAAGCTATGCGACAGGCATGTCTGACACGCATATCACTATTACAGCATCTCAGGATTGTTCTGACTGTCATGATACATCTGCATTTACCATTGAGAGTTTTGCTCACAATGGAATTGATAGTAACTGTGTACAATGTCATGATGGAATTACAGCCACTGGTAAAGGCGTGAATCATTTGCCAACAAATTTAGATTGCGCAGTTTGTCACCTGACAACGGTACCAGATTTTGGACAGCCAATTACTTTTGCCCATTCTGGTATTGATGGCTATAGATGTGATGACTGTCATTATTCTCCTGGTGGTGCGACACCTAAAACTAGTGATCATCCTTCAACCACTAATGATTGTGGAGTCTGTCATAGCACGGATACTTTTACCGGTGCATTTAGTCACCTGGATGAAAATGGTGAT
The DNA here is from genome assembly GCA_050291745.1 of Gammaproteobacteria bacterium. Lineage (GTDB taxonomy): Bacteria > Pseudomonadota > Gammaproteobacteria > JACNJF01. The sequence continues at coordinate 35,190 of JBNKKI010000150.1, forward strand.
CCAATAACAGAAGGTTGTAGTGTGTGTCACGACGGGAATACCGCTTTAGGTAAGAGTCAGGATCATCCGGATACTACTCTGGATTGTTCTTTCTGTCATAAAGATACGTCATCATTTGAAAATGGTGGCTGGGTTCACGATGAAAACTCCGTGGGTATTTGCACCACCTGTCATGCAGACGACATGGGTACTAGTCATTTTGGAACTACTGAAGAATGTGATCTTTGTCATAGCACCGACGGTTGGGCACCTTCTACTTTTGTGCATCCTGCGTCTATCCCATCGCTAGATACCAGGAGTAACCCCCCTAATCAACCATATAATCCACTCGATCACTACCGCTCTATAAGCTGTGTCCGTTGTCACGGTGATCCCGTTACAGCGGTCATTCCAGATGATGTGTGGCCAGATCTTCGCTATAAGCCTTATTGTGCTGGTTGCCATGAAAGTGACTATGATTACGGTGAGAGCCATCACAACGGTATCGATAGAGACAAGGATTGTTATGGTTCATGTCATAGACATAGCATTGAGGGTACAAGATTTCATTAAATTTCTTAATTGATTAATCGGGTACGATTTTTGTACCCGGATTTCAATTACAGTCTATATGACTGACAGGCAATTATTACTTAATCATATTATGAATTATTCAGGTTATTGTTAAAAATAAAGGTGGCAGTTCATCTGCTACCATTATTAATTTCAGGAGCTTATGGTATAAAATAAATTTCAAGTTGAATTTTTTTAGCCTGATTTCAACCTGGATTCCGCAGTTGACCGCTCGCAATAGAGCTTAACCCACTGTTTCATAAACCATTACAATTGATGTGTATAATCACCCTGTCTGTGCATCCCGCAACGAACTGAATTGCAGGTTTGACGGCGTATCTCTTCGTTGTAACGCCTTGGAATAACAGGCTATTCCGACGCGTTACGCCTTGATCTACACCACCTCAAACGCACACATCAGCTCGTCCAACTGCGGATTCTAGGTTTAAGGGTTAAAAGGTTTTAAAATTTCAAAACACTTTATAAAAGATAAGAATTATTGCGTTAGCTTGATATTAAATGCTTTACTTATTTTATTGATATATCTTGGGCTATCCCATTCATGAGCACCACGTACTTTTTCTAAAACCTTGCCCTGATCATCAATAAGAACCGTTAACGGGATTCGATCCGCGCCAAGCATTTTTTCCATTTTTAGTTTACGGTCGAGGAAATTATCAAAGTTTAGTTTAGCCTGAGAGATAAAATCTTCAGCCTTATTGCGATAATCATCTGTAGAAATGCCTATGATGTTGAATTGATTTCCATTATAACTATTAGCAAGTCTTTGAAGTGAGCCCATTTCAGAGCGACAGGGTCCGCACCAACTGGCCCAGACGTTAATGATTAATGGTTTTCCTCTGTAATCAGATAGTTTTTTATTTTTTACATTGAGTCCATACAATGTCGTATCAGGTAAAATACCAGCAGTCTTTTTATTCTTTGCTTTAATTGATTTTTCAGCTAAAGAGGCACTATAAGGTCTTATTGAAGAGGGCATTGCAGATAGATTCTGTATAGAAGATTTGCTGATTTCCTCTTTGTTAGTAATGTAACTTTTCACAAAATAAATGAGGGAGAAATCTCTACCAAGGGATTTACTATGAAAATTTCTCATTGGTGTTTGAGTTGAAAATCCAATCATGTCCCCTTTTTTTATTGATGAAGCTCCCATAGCTGCCGCCCAAACCTTATTGTTATTTATTTCAACTTCAACATATGTAAAACCTGCTGAATTAATTACATCAGCAACTTTGCCAAAAATATTGCTATGATCTTTTTGAATCCCCTGTGTAGAGCTTGAATTAGCAGCATAAGTCGTATTTATTATGCCTGTACTCATTAGAGCAACCGATAAACAGCTAAGCTGCAGGAATGAATTTAATTTATTATTTAGCATTATCCTTTTACCTGTATATTTGTAATAAATATCTGACAATAAATTGATATTTAAATTTCACATAAAACAAAAAAAATAGGCCTGAATTATGTGATAAAAGTATTGATTCATGATTGGATGGTCGGGGAGAGAGGATTCGAACCTCCGACCTCTTCGTCCCGAACGAAGCACGCTACCAGACTGCGCTACACCCCGAGCTGTGACCTTATTGTATAATTTTTTTAATGGTTTCAACATAGTAAATTGCACATTTTAGTTTAGTTAATATGCTTTTGCTCGTTGGCCTCTGCTTTATGGTAAATTAACCAGACTAAAATTAATGATATAAATTCTGATATTTATGAAACTAGAAAATATAAAAATAGTGATGGTAGAAACAACCCATCCTGGAAACATTGGTGCTGCAGCCAGAGCAATGAAAAATATGGAATTATCTCAACTGGTATTAGTGAATCCGAAATGCCCTGTGGGTGAAAGAGCATATTCACGAGGTTCTGGTGCTAACAATATTCTGGATGACAGATTGACTGTGGATACTTTACCAGAAGCAGTTAGTGATTGTCAGATAGTGGTGGGGACTAGTGCCCGCTTACGATCACTGGCCTGGCCAGAGCTTTCACCTGATACATTGGCTCAAAAGGTTAAAGGTTTAAAGGATTCTGAAAACATAGCGATCGTTTTCGGCAGGGAACACGCCGGGTTAACCAATGAAGAATTAAAACATTGTAATTATACTGTCACTATTCCTACCAATCCGGATTTTAGCTCGCTTAATGTGGCATCAGCAATTCAGGTGGTTAGTTATGAAATTTATAAACAGCTAGCTGATGTTCAGCAAGTTCATGTATCTGAAAATCAGGAACCACTCGCCACTAATGCTGAACTTGAAGCTTATTTTTTACATCTGGAACAGGTGTTAATGGCGATAGAATTTTTAAAAGCTGATAATCCCAGGCAAATGATGAAACGATTACGTCGGCTCTATCAACGGGCTGAACCGAGTAAAAATGAAATCAATATTTTACGCGGAATTCTTAGTTCAGTTGAAAAATTTAAAAAATAAACTGTCGTAAAGATTCTATTTTTTATACAGATAGCGCCTGTCATCAAAAGTCGCTATCCATTCAGGTTTGAATACGACAAAGATTGAGATAACTGCACCGGTAATAAAGGCCTCTGGATACATGATAGGAATGAATATCATCAGGTATTCGCTCAATACTTCTTCTCTTAATGAATTGGATACTATGCTGAGTAATGAATAGGAAATGAAGCCGGTAGATATCATAGATACACCACCAGCCAGAAACGCACCAAAAAAGATATAAATAAAATAATTTGCTGGCAGGTAAAGTTCATTAATTCGCCAGAATAAATGACTGATACTGATTGGAATCAAGCCCATAATAATCGCATTAACTGCAAATGCCTGAATATCAGCCTGAGTGGTTAAAGTTATGCCAAACAGAATAATAGCATTACACATTACAGCGACTTGCCAGCGAAACATTAAAGTTAATATGGTTGAACCAAGTAAATGTATTGAAAGACCATCTTCAACATGGATTCTCAGATGCCAGAATAGAAATATAACAGCACAGCTTGCAAACAGGATATTACTGGAGTCTTTCTGTTTGATTATTTTCCAGGGGGCACGATAAATAGCCCACAGCAAAACAGGCCAGTATACCCAATGAGCAAAAAGCCAGATTTCAGACAGATATGTTGATTTAAGATCCAAGGGACTAAACAGTTAAAGAAACCATCGAATTGTATCAGAAGATAATTTCTAAGCGGTTTAATTTATATCAATCCGAACGTCATAAATTACCGCTAAATCTGTATATAAGGCGTATTTTATGGATAAATTATTATTATGTTTTATTTTTTGGTTTTTAAAACAGTTTGCTTTTTAGTGGACTATAATCAATTCATGGTTTTTTTATAATAGCCTGAATGCCGTGGTTTATTCAGGAGATCGCTGCATTTGGACGGCTTACGCTGCATTTCGAGACAAATTAGAGCATTTTATTATACTAAATCAATACGCTAAACCTGAGTTTTTCCTGGCGACTTTCTTTTTAAATTATTTATTGACTTTTGAGGTGGTTATTGATATGGCTCATCTTGTTTCTTGATATTTGTGTCATACTTTCAGAAAACTTCATAGGGCTGGTTTAGCTTATATGAAAGCGGCAAACAATAATCAATAATAATATTAAAATTAAACAACTATAACTCGAGAGATTGACATGGCAAGTTCAAGCAAAAGCAAAAGTAAAAATAAAAACAAAATTAAGAAAAAAACTATGTCTTTACAGAAGAACGTTTTTTCTTTTGAAGAGGGCGATGGTAAAAATAAAATGCTACTGGGTGGTAAAGGTGCCAACCTTTGTGAAATGACTCAGATAGGACTCAATGTACCTCCTGGTTTTGTGATATCAACCGAAGCCTGTTTAAAACATCTTGAAGATAAAAAAAATCTTCCTGCCGGTTTAATGGATGAAGTTCGTGAGAACATGATTGCGCTCGAACAAAAAACCGGAAAATCATTTGGTGGTAGTGATAATCCACTGCTGGTTTCCGTGAGATCCGGTTCTGCCATGTCTATGCCGGGTATGATGGATACCGTGTTAAATCTCGGTTTAAACAGAGATACGCTAAAAGGATTGATTAAGCTAACGAAAAATGAACGTTTTGGTTATGACTCTTATCGCCGCTTTATTCAGTTATTTGGTAAGGTTGCACTTGGTATTCCTGATGAAGAATTTGATGAAGAGTTTGATCTGATTAAAAAAGATCTGGGTATTCTGGAAGATCTTGCTTTAACTGCTGTGGATCTCAAACTTGTCTCTGAGCGATTTCTTGAAGTGGTTAAGCGTGTGACAGGACAGGCTTTTCCTGAAGATCCATACGTCCAGTTAGAAATTGCCATCAAGGCAGTTTTTAATTCATGGGATGGTAAACGAGCTGTGGATTATCGCCGGGAATTCAATATTACAGCTGACATGGCTAATGGTACCGCTGTTAATATATGTACTATGGTATTTGGTAATCTGGGTAATGATTGTGCTACCGGTGTAGGTTTTACGCGCTACCCTGATACCGGTGCTAATGCAATGTTTGGTGAATACCTGACTAATGCTCAGGGTGAAGATGTTGTAGCGGGTATTCGTACACCAAAACCTATCGATGCAATGCAGGATGAAATGCCGGAGATGTTTAAACAGTTAAAACAACTTCGTGATAATCTTGAATCTCATTATCATGAAGTTCAGGATTTTGAATTTACCATTGAAAAAGGTGTTTTATATTGCCTGCAAACTCGTAATGGCAAAATGAATGCAGTAGCGATGGTTAGAACATCTGTCGAAATGGTGCGTGAAAAACTGATCGATAAGAATCAGGCATTATTAAGAATTCAACCTGATTTACTGGAGCAATTACTATTTCCACGTTTAGACCACAATACTAAAAGAGTTCCTATTGCTCGAGGTTTACCCGCATCTCCTGGCGCTGCAGTGGGGCATGCTATTTTCGATGCTGATACCGCTGAAAAAAGAGGACGAACCGGCGAGAGAGTGATTCTATTACGAGAAGAAACAAAACCTGAAGATATTCATGGTTTTTTTGCTTCTCAGGGAATTTTGACTGCAAGAGGCGGTAAGACTTCTCATGCAGCTGTAGTTGCCAGAGGCATGGGTAAGCCCTGTGTGGCTGGAGCAGAAGGTATACATGTTGATGTCAGAAGTCGCACAGCAGTGGTCGGGACAAATACTATTTCTGAAGGAGATTTAATTACTATAGATGGCACCACTGGTGATGTTTACCTGGGTGAAATTGATATGATAGAGGCAGAGTTTTCATCTGAACTTGATGAGCTTTTACAGTGGGCAGATGAACGCTCCAGACTTGCAGTCATGGCAAATGCTGATTCTCCTTTAGATGCAAAGCAGGCATTGAAATTTGGCGCTATGGGCATAGGTTTATGCCGCACCGAACGAATGTTTAATGCAAAAGAAAGATTACCTATTGTCATCGATATGATTGTGGCAGAAAGTCCGCAAAAACGTCAGGAAGCTCTGGATTTACTGAAACCTATTCAGCGCGAAGATTTTAAAGGTATTCTAAAGGTGATGACTCCAAAACCGGTCACTATACGTTTACTTGATCCTCCAATTCATGAATTCTTACCCTCAGAGCAGCAATTAGTAGATGAGCTGGAACAGCTTAATCAGTTAAGAGATACCGTACAGGGTATGAATGTATTAACTGATGCTGTCGATCAAATGTATGGCGGGCAGGGCGAACAGAAGCGTGTGCGTTATCTGGCTGATTCTCAAATGGTGGATGATGTTATTAATAAGAAAAGCGCTATTCTGAAAATGGTACGTAATCTGTTTGAGACTAATCCTATGTTAGGTCACCGTGGTGTTCGTCTGGGTATTACATTCCCTGAAATATATTCAATGCAAATTCGCGCCATTCTGGAAGCTGCCGCTGAGTGTACCAAAGAAGGTGATATTGTTTGCCCTGAAATCATGGTTCCACAGGTCTGTACGGCTGAAGAATTAATCCGTGTAAAATCTTATGTGACTGAAATTCATAAAGAGGTAGAGGAACAATATGGTGTCAAGGTAAACTTTAAATTTGGTTCGATGATAGAAGTTGTTCGTGCCTGTATGCGTGCAGATTGCCTGGCTGAAGAGGCTGAATTCTTTTCATTTGGTACCAATGATCTTTCCCAGGCTACTTTCTCGTTTTCACGCGAAGATGCAGAAAATAAATTTCTGCCTATGTATGCAGAAAAGAAAATTTTACAGAATAATCCATTCGAAGTGCTTGATGTCAAGGGTGTGGGTAAACTGATGGAGCTGGCGATTAAATGGGGTCGTAAAACTCGCCCGGATATGCGTATGGGTATTTGTGGAGAGCATGGAGGGCACCCGGCCTCGATACACTTCTTTCATAAAATTGGGCTTACTTATGTATCCTGTTCAGGTCCACGTATACCTTCTGCACGTCTTGCTGCTGCACATGCAGCAATGCAGGAAAAAATCTAGAAAAAATACTTAACACGATAATAGGTAAAAAAATGAATATGCAGGAAATTAGAGCTATAGCCAGGAATCTGGAAATTAAAACAGCCAGGATGTCTAAACTGAACTTGATCAGGGAGATTCAAACAACGGAAGGAAATTTTGCCTGTTTTGCTACGGCAAAAGCGGGTGAGTGCGATCAGTTACAATGTATCTGGCGTAAAGATTGTTTACCTATGGCTAAAAAGGAAGCTGCTGTTTAAGCCGATTGATCGTTATTAGTCGACTAATTGCTGGAGTCAATTCAGGAGGTAGAGTTATTGACGTACTCTATTATCCTGAATTGCCAGTTCGTAAAGCTCGATATATTGTAGTGCGCTTGATTTCCAGGATCGATCTGGAGACATTGCATTAAGTTGTAATTGTTTCCAGATGTCCTGGTTCCCGTAAGTGGCCAGAGCATGATCTACTGCTGATAAAAGTGCTGGAGCTGTTGCAGACTCTACAATAAACCCGTTAGCCGAGTGATCCTGTATAGAATTCTCATCTGTATTGAATACGGTGTCAGCCAGACCTCCTACACTTCGAGCTAAGGGTAGGCTACCATAACGTAAGCTATATAATTGATTCAGGCCACAGGGCTCAAAATTGGAGGGCATTAAATAGATATCAGCAGCTGCTTCAATTTGATGCGCTAGCGCTTCATTATATCCTAAATTTATTGATATCTTGTCCGGGTAATGATTTGCCCATTGTATTAATGCTTCTTCATAATGCTTTTCTCCGCTACCTAGAATAATAATTTGCAACGGTTTTTGTACTAATTCAATCATTGCATCCAGAATAGACTGTAATCCTTTCTGTTCTACCAGTCGACTAATCATACCAAATAGAGGAATGCTATTATCCACAGGTAAATTCATTTGTTTCTGAACTGCGGTTTTATTATTGATTTTTAGAGTCAGTGATTCTTGATCATAGTTTGTATGCAAATAGGTATCTGTTGAAGGATTCCATACCTTAGTATCTATACCATTTAGAATACCCGATAAGCGATTTGCTCTATGTTGTAGTAATCCCTCAAGACCGTAGCCAAAGGCAGGTTGTTGAATTTCTTCAGCATAAGTCGGGCTAACTGTATTAATTCGGTCAGCATACACCAGCCCCCCTTTTATAAAAGAAAACTGATCATAAAACTCAACACCATGCATACCCCATAGTCCTGCGGGTAATCCTAGATCGTAAAAAGTCTGACTGCTAAAAATCCCCTGATAAGCCAGGTTATGGATACTAAAAACAGTAGCAGGGCTTTGTTCAAATGTTTTCAGCAATGCTGGAACCAGTGCAGATTGCCAGTCATTACAGTGTACTACATCAGGTTGCCATGCCAGTCCACAACGGTTGAGTGCAATATCTACAGCAGTTTGCGCAAATAGAGTAAAGCGTAATGCATTATCAGACCAGGGGATTCCTTCATTATCGACATAAGGATTGCCTGGCCTGTCAAAAAGTTGAGGGCAATCTACTAACCAGGTTTTTATCGTACTACCTGGCAAAGTGGTTTGTAAAATATTGATGGCTAATCCATAGTGGATAGTTTTTGCCACAATGTTTATTTCATCTAATTTATCCAGTACAGACTGGTATGCCGGGATTAATAGACATACATCCTGATTTTCGTTTTGAAGAGCTACCGGCAGGCTTCCGGCTACATCAGCCAGTCCCCCTGTTTTAATTAATGGAAATGCTTCACTACTGATGTATAAAATTCTATGCTTCATCAAGTATTCTTTTTAAGTACTATGCCAGCTAAAGGTGGCAGGGTCAGAGAAAGAGATGCTGGACGATTCATCCAGGCAATATCTTCAGATAAAATATTCACTCCGTTGCTCACATTGCTGCCTGCATAATAGTTTGAATCAGAATTCATTATTTCTTTATAGCTGCCATCTTCAGGCACACCAATGCGATAAAAATGTCTCGTCACAGGTGTGAAATTAAGTGCTATGATCAGGGTTTCATGTTCTGTACGTCGAATATATGATAATACAGACTGATCTGTATCGTTACAATCGATCCATTCAAAACCCTGTGGTTCAAAGTCGTATCGATGTAAAGCTGGTTCATTTTTATAGAGATGATTTAAATCTCCTATCAAGGTTTTCATACCTCGATGTAAGGGGTAATCCAGCACGTACCAGTCGAGTTCCTTATCATGATTCCATTCGGTACCCTGAGCAAACTCACAACCCATGAATAATAGTTTTTTACCGGGGTAGGTAAACATATACAGGTAAAGTAGTCGTAAATTTGCGAATTTTTGCCATTCATCCCCCGGCATTTTGTATAACATGGATGATTTTCCATGTACGACTTCATCATGTGAGAAAGGCTGTACAAAATTTTCAGTAAATAAATAAAGTAAACCAAAGGTTAGCTGGTTATGATGGTAGTGGCGATAGATAGGTTCCTTTGCAAGATAGTTTAAAGTGTCATGCATCCAACCCATATTCCATTTCATAGAAAATCCCAGACCTCCCAGTTCTACCGGTCTGGTCACCTGAGGCCAGGATGTTGATTCTTCCGCGATGATCATAGTGCCTGGTTGCTCTGCATGTGTTACCTTGTTTAGCTCCCGAAAAAACTCTATCGCTTCAATATTTTCATTGCCACCGTGAATATTAGGAATCCAGTCGTCGGCCTGCCGTGAATAATCAAGATATAACATGGAAGCAACTGCATCTACTCTTAATCCATCCAGATGAAATTTTTCCAGCCAGAATAGGGCGCTCGATAATAAAAAGTTTTTAACTTCATTACGTCCATAATTATAGATTAAAGTACCCCAGTCACGGTGTTCGCCTTTTCTTGGGTCTTCATGTTCATATAAAGCGCTTCCATCATATTTGGCAAGACCATGTTGATCTTTTGGAAAATGTGCCGGAACCCAGTCGAGTAAAATACCAATATTATTATTGTGTAAATAGTCGACGAAATATTGAAAATCTGCAACATCACCAAATCGACTGGTTGGTGCAAAATAACCAGTAGTCTGGTATCCCCAGGAAGCATCCAGCGGATGTTCAGTCACTGGTAGCAACTCTATATAGTTAAAACCAGTTTCTTTTACATATTCAACCAGTCGGTGAGCTAAATCGCGGTAATTTAAGAAATTACCCTGCTCATCACGCTGCCATGACCCGAGATGGACTTCATAAATAGACATTGGTTGATGTAACCAGTCATGTTCAAGGCGATCAGTCATCCAGTTTTGATCAGTCCAGTTAAATTCCTTTTCATCAATAACAATTGAAGCTGTTTTAGGTCTGTTTTCAAATTGTTGACCATATGGATCGGTTTTTTGCATGACCTGCCCGGAATTTAAATTTCGTATTTCAAACTTATAAAGGCATCCTGCATTCAGTCCGGGTATGAAAAGCTCCCATACGCCGGAACTACCCCTGTTACGCATGCAATGGCGTCTACCATCCCAGTCATTAAAATCTCCGATTATACTGACTCTTTCGGCACTAGGCGCCCAGGTAGAAAACAGAACACCGGGAATATCGTTTACAGTATGACAATGTGCGCCAAGGATTCGATAGATATGCCAGTGTTTACCTTCTCCAAATAAGTGTAAATCATATTCTGAAAGCTGAGGAGGGAAGCAATAAGGGTCGTAGAATTCAGTCTGATATCCATTATCCTTAATCTGATTGAGCTTATATGGACAGGATACTTCAGATATATTTCCAGACCATCGAAAAAAATCGCTATCCGGAATTCGTGTCATCTTATGATTGTCCGGTAAAATGGTTAATTCCTGAGTATTAGGGGCAAAAACACAAATTTCTGCCTTTTTATTCTTCTGTTGTAAACCTAGAACCGTAAAAGGATCATGATGGCGGGCCTCAATAATTTTAATGTGGTCTTCAGATAAGGCCTGGGTTATTTTTTTTTTACTCATAACGGTATTTTACCAAGTAACTAGTTGATACAGGAATATATATTTCACCTGCTCATTTTTTATATCAGATTTATTAATTGATATAGCTCAATCTTTTTATAAAAGAATAGAAATGCGATATCAATATATGAAAATCTTATATAAAATAAATGATATAAGTCCAACAAACTAACATTAAGTTTAAATGATTGCAGCTTGATTAAAATGATTATTTTTATTTTTCGACTAAATTTTATTTTTGAAAGTTACTATTAATCTGGCTAATCCCTGCTTGACCTAAGTGAGAAAAAAGACATGAATACACAGAACTCTTTAAGGTTTGTTAGTCGTTTAACTCGCGATACTATGGCATTAATTATGGCTGGAGGTCGAGGTTCCCGTCTAAAACATCTTACTCTTTGGCGTGCTAAACCATCCGTCCCATTTGGAGGGAAATTTAGAATTATTGATTTCCCACTTTCAAATTGTGTAAATTCTGGTGTTAGACGAGTTGGTGTCATAACTCAATATAAAGCTCACTCATTGATTACACATATCCAGAAAGGCTGGGGACATTTACGTGGTGAATTTGGAGAGTTTGTTGAATTATGGCCAGCTCAACAACGTACTTCTGAAACTTCCTGGTATGCCGGTACAGCCGATTCTATCTATCAGAATATAGATTTAATCAATACCCATAATCCGAAATATGTATTGATTCTGGCTGGTGACCATATCTATAAGATGGATTATGGAAATATGATTGCCAAGCATGTTGAAAAACAGGCTGATATAACAGTCGGCTGCATACAGGTTCCTATTGAAGATGCCAAAGAATTTGGCGTTATGGGTGCTGATCAAGAAAACCGTATCAATAGTTTTGCTGAAAAGCCGGATAACCCTGTTCCTATACCTGGTAATGAAACGAAAGCACTTTGCTCTATGGGAATTTATATATTTAATAAAGATTTTCTATTTGAGCAACTGATACGCGATCATGACACACCAGGTTCCTCTCGAGATTTTGGCAAAGATATAATTCCCACAGCTATTCAAAAATATCGCGTTTTTGCTTACCCGTTCTGTGATTCTCAAAGTGGTGTACAGTCTTACTGGCGTGATGTTGGTACAGTCGATGCTTACTGGAAAGCGAATCTTGAATTAATTGGAGTTACTCCAGATTTGAATTTATACGATGGTGACTGGCCTATCTGGACTTATCAGGAACAATTGCCACCGGCTAAATTTATTTTTGATGATGATGATCGTAGGGGAATGGCCGTCGATTCTATGGTTTCAGGCGGCTGTATCATTTCAGGTTCAATGGTGCGGCATTCATTATTATTTTCTAATGTTTGTGTTGATGATTTTTCTACAATCGAGGATACAGTTGTATTACCTGATGTTACTATTGGCAGACATTGTAAAATTAAAAATGCAATTATTGATAGGGCATGTCACATTCCTGGTGGAACAAGCATTGGCTACAATCGTGAAGAAGATGAAAAACAGTTTTATATTTCACCAAAAGGAATTGTTCTTGTTACACCGGAAATGTTGGGTCAGGAATTACATCATACGAGATAAGGTAAAAATGAACAAATGAATAAAAATAAAATTAATCTGGTACTTTATTGGCATATGCATCAGCCAGAATACCGGGATTTAAGAAATGGTGAATACAGCTTACCATGGACCTATTTACATACTATAAAAGATTATATCGATATGGCTGCTCATATTGAGGCTGTTCCAGGGGCCAGAGCAGTGGTAAATTTTGCTCCGGTTTTACTTGAACAAATTGAAGATTACAGTGATCAGCTTGATGGCTATCTTTTTCATGGTCGATCTTTGAGTGATCCATTATTAAGAGCTCTGGCTGAACCAGTTATTACACGTAACTGTCAAAAAAGACTGGCATTAATCAAGGATTGTCTAAGAGCTAATGAAGAACGCTTAATAAATCGCTTTGAACCTTTTAAAATGCTGGCTGAGATGGCAGAAAAAATTATTCAGTCTCCTGCTTTGCTGGGTTATTACGATGATCAATTTCTATCAGATTTGCTGGTCTGGTACCATTTAGCCTGGATGGCAGAAACTGTACGTAGAACTGATATACGCATACAATCCCTAATGAAAAAAGGTAGCATGTTCAGTATGCATGATCGTAGACTGATGATAGAAATTATTCATGGTCTTACTTCTACTGTCATCGAGCGTTATAAAAAATTGGCAGCGGATAATAAAATTGAATTATCTATGACGCCTTATGCTCACCCGATTGTTCCTTTATTACTGGATATTGAAAGTTCCAGAGAGGCGATACCGGAAATACCATTACCTTCAATAACAGAATACCCTGGTGGTCATAATCGTAGTGAATGGCATATGCAAAAGGGGCTGGAAACATTCGAACGTATTTTTGGCTTCACACCGCAGGGCTGCTGGCCTTCCGAAGGTAGCATTAGTGGTGAAACTATTGAGTTAATTTCTAAGCACAATATACGCTGGTTAGCCAGTGGTGAAACTGTTTTAAGAAATTCTCTTGCTGCTTCAGGTTTAAGCACTGAAAACTGTATTCATACCGCTTATAAGTTTAACGAAAATAAAGCCAGCTGTTTTTTTCGTGATGATGGATTATCGGATTTAATCGGCTTTAAATATTCTAACTGGCATGCGGATGATGCTGTAGCTAATCTGATTGAAAATATAAAAAATATTTCAAATGCCTGTGCTGATTCGCCGAATGCTATCATCTCAATCATACTTGATGGAGAAAATGCCTGGGAATATTATCCAGAAAATGGTTATTACTTTTTGTCTGCACTGTATGAACAGTTAGCAGATCATGAAGAAATTAACCTGACTACATATAGTGAATATCTCGATGAACACTCAACTTCAACGAAATTAAAGGAAATTGTAGCAGGCAGCTGGGTCTATGGAACCTTTTCTACCTGGATAGGTGATCAGGATAAAAATAAAGCCTGGGATATGCTGATAGATGCTAAAAAAGTTTATGATGAAATTATGACTGGCAATACACTTAGTGAAGAAGATCGGCAACGTGCTAGTTTGCAACTAGCCATTTGTGAAGGCTCAGACTGGTTCTGGTGGTTTGGAGATTATAATCCATCTGATTCTGTTCAGGCTTTTGATGAAAAGTACCGTATGCATCTTTGTAATTTATATGCAATTCTCGGACAGGAAGCGCCTGAATATTTATCTCATTCATTTTCACAGGGTAGTGGGGCACCTGCAATGGGTGGTGTTATGTTACCAGGACAACAACATTGATAGAACATGATCTGTTAGCCAGTAGAAGGTCTGGCTTACTTTTACATCCTACATCTCTTCCTGGCCCTTATAAAGGTGGAGATATCGGTATTGAAGCATATAAATTTATAGATTTTCTTGCCGAAAGTGGCTGTTCTGTCTGGCAAATGTTGCCACTCGGGCCGACACATTCTGACGGTTCTCCTTACCAGTGTCTTTCTGTTAATGCAGGAAATCCAAAACTTATTAGTGTCGACTGGCTGGTAGAATCAGGCTGGCTCGATCTGTCTACCATTTCCTGTGAACAGAATTCAGATGAGTTTCGTTCAATTTGTTTAAATATTGCTTTTAGTGTTTTCGTAGAAAAAAATGAACAGCAAAGTATTGATGAATTCAATGAATTTAAAAGCAAACATGCAAACTGGCTAGATGACTTTGCATTATATATCGTATTGAGAAATAACTTTCAGCGTTTAGCCTGGAATAAATGGCCTGAAGCTTTGATGAATCGTCAGGTAACAGCGATTAAAAATGCACAGATTAAATATGCAAAACAAATAGAACAGATTAAATTTGAACAATTTGTGTTTTTCAAACAATGGAATGAGCTGATGACTTATGCTCATCAAAAAGCTGTTAAATTGTTTGGGGATATGCCTATTTTTGTATCTTTTGATAGTGCTGATGTGTGGGCAAACAGGGATAATTTTTTAATGGATAAAGCAGGCAACTGTGAATTTGTGGCTGGTGTACCTCCTGATGCTTTTTCTGACCAGGGACAACGTTGGGGGAACCCTGTGTATGACTGGGCCTACTTAGAATCTACCAATTTTAAATGGTGGATACAGCGCTTTGCGACACAGCTTGAGCTTTTTGATTTAATTCGAGTTGATCATTTTAGAGGGTTTGATGCGTGCTGGTATATTCCATCAACTGAAGAAACAGCCATTAATGGTGAATGGGTTAGTAGTCCCGGAGATGCTCTATTATCTGTCCTCAATCAGAGTTTTCACTCATTGCCATTAGTCGCAGAGGATTTAGGGGTTATAACGGAAGAAGTTATTCAATTAAGAAAAAAGTTTAACTTACCCGGCATGAAAATTTTGCAATTTGCATTTGACGGGGATAGTCGAAACTTATATTTACCGCATAATCATGAAAAATCCAGTGTTGTCTATACGGGTACGCATGATAACAACACGACGCTTGGCTGGTATAATGGACTGGATGAAAATTCAAGAGCCTATTTGCATCAATATCTGGGTGTTGATAGAAATGAAGTTCTGGATATGCCCTGGGTTTTGAATAGAATGGCTTTAGCCTCTATCGCGAATTTATGTATTATTCCTATGCAGGATATTCTAAGCCTTGATGCTTCGCATTGTATGAATAAACCTGGTACGACTGAAGGCAACTGGCTTTGGCGTTTCAATTGGGGGCAACTCTGGCCCGAACTAGCTTCGGATCTAAGAAATCTTAATAATATCTACGATAGAATTGTGCCTCTTAAAATAAGCAGTGAAATTTAGATAAACTATTAAAGCCAGACCATATAACCTGTTTCAAATGGGTGAGCAAGTAATTCATGAAATGGGTAAATTCTAATTTTATAAAAATTAATTCCCGAGTTAAGTTCTTGCAGGTCAATTGAAAAAATATGATCTTTCTCCTGCTTACCAGCATATTTAAATCGAAAACTTTTAGGATGATCAAAAATATTTTGATCATCTTCATCATAACGGTTTCCAATGATACATTCTACGGCAACATCATCAGGTGAAAGTCCGTTTAAGAATACCTTTACCTTGATTGTAAAGGTTTCACCATCATTGATTGAACTGGCACTATCATCAACTCTTTGAATATTAATATTGTGCCAGTGAGTATGAATTTTTGTTTTCCAGACTGCTAATTCTTTAGCTGGTGCTGAATTATTCTGTTTAAGTTTTTTATAGTGTATGGTTGCAGGTGTATACAGTTTTTTAACATAATCCATAACCATACGGGAAGCGTTATATTTTGGAATACAGGATTTCATTGATTCCTTTGAAAGTTTTACCCAGGTTTTAGAATAGCCCTGATTTCCTCTGTCATAAAAGGATGGGATAATTTCATGTTCTAAAATATCCAGTAAATCGGCTGCTTCTTCGTTATCTCTAATTTCTGGATTGGTATCTGGACCATGGGGTGAAATTCCCCATCCATTTGAGCCATTAAATCCTTCTCCCCACCAACCATCAAGTACACTTAAGTTCAAAGCTCCATTGATGGCAGCTTTTTGTCCAGAAGTACCACTCGCTTCTAGAGGGAATTCTGGTGTATTTACCCAAACATCAACCCCTGCTACCAGATTCCTGGCCATTGCCATGTTATAACTTTCAAGTAAGATAATCTTGCCTAAAAATTCAGGACGACTGGATATGTCATGTATTGCTCGGATTAAATCCTGTCCAGGTGTATCTTTGGGGTGTGCCTTTCCTGCAAAAATTAACATGACAGGACGCTTTTTATCGTTAAGCAGTCGTGCTAGACGTTCAGGATCTCTAAATAATAGTGTGGCTCTTTTATAAGTAGCGAATCGACGGGCAAAACCCAGTACCAGTATATCGGTCTCAGCTTCAATCATATTTTTAGTAATACGACGGGTGAGTGTTTCATTATTCTTATTTCGCATACAGCGGTGAAGTGTACTTTTACAGGTAGCACTGAGCATCTGGCTCTTTAATTCCTGACGTAAACTCCAGAAACGATGATCAGGAATCTCATCGATACATTTCCAGTAATCATAATCGAGTAATTTATTGCGCCACTGACGAAAGCGCATATCGAATAAATTTAACCAGTCTCTAGCCAGGAAGGTGGGTACATGTACACCATTTGTTACGTAAGTAAGCGGGTTTTCCTTTACTGGAATCTGCGGCCAGATATAAGCTTCCATTTCAGATGCTACACCACCATGAATACGACTTACACCATTATGAAAACGTGAACTTCTTAGAGCAAAGGCCGTCATATTAAAAGCTTTGAAATCATTGGGAGAGTGTCCATATTTCATGAAGTCATCGAATTTCAAGTTTAATCGGTCG
This sequence comes from Gammaproteobacteria bacterium, assembly GCA_050291745.1. Taxonomy (GTDB): domain Bacteria; phylum Pseudomonadota; class Gammaproteobacteria; genus JACNJF01. The sequence goes on from JBNKKI010000150.1 coordinate 52,488, forward strand.
CAATAAGTTGAAAAATATTCAGCCATTAACTGCTCAGGAAATATATCATGACCTGCGGGTACGGGAGTATGAGTCGTAAATACTGTGCCGGCTGCAACCTGTTCTAATGCTGAAGCGTAATCCAGCTCATCACTGATGATTTCCCTGCATCTTTCAACAATTTGAAAAGCAGCATGTCCTTCATTTATATGCCAGGCAGTTGGTTGTAATCCCAGTTCCCGAATAAGTTTTACTCCGCCAATGCCTAGTACAATTTCCTGTTGTATTCGGGTTGTATTATCTCCTCCATATAATCGAAAAGTTATCTGACGATCTAATTCGGAATTGGTTTCTACATTGCTATCAAGGAAATACATGGTTGTATGTCCTGCCTGAGCAGTCCATGCTTTTAATTGAACTTCACGATTTGCCATATTAATCGTGATAATGATTTTTTCTCCCTGTTTATTACGAGCAGGTTTAATAGGAAGTCGACTGAAATGAGTCGTATTATAAGTTGCTACCTGATTTCCATAGGCATCAATCTGCTGATTAAAATAACCCTGACGATAAAGTAGTCCTATTGCGACAAAGGGAACACCAAGATCACTGATGGCCTTACAGTGATCACCAGCTAGTATACCCAGACCTCCGGAATAAATGGGGAAACTTTCATGTAGACCAAATTCAGCACAGAAATAAGCGATAAGATCGTTATCGGCATCAAGGTAATCATCAATTTCATGATGACTGATTTTTGCAAGATAAGAGTTAAAACTCGACATAACCCTGGAATATTCTTCCATGAAGATATTGTCGGTTAGCGCAGCATCTATAACCTGTTGCGAAACTCGGCGTAAAAATAGTTTAGGATTATGATCACATTGTTCCCATAATGCATGATCCAGTCGGTAAAATAAACTTCGTACATTACGATCCCAACTGTATAAAAGATTGTTCGATAACTCATGTAATCCCTTTAATGAGTCGGGTATCAGGGGACGAACTTCTAATTCATAGATGGTTTCAGTCATTTTGTATATTCCTGCTTTGATATCATGATCAGGTAATCACATCAGGTGTTTCTCTACCTGTATAATTTTTTATTTTAGCGACAATGTTCGCTATATCAATCAAGTCAGCTAAAACTCTTTGTGTATCTTCATGTTGTCTGGAAATATCAGCTTCATATTTTTCTATATAAACCCGTAAGGTGGCACCTTCGGTACCTGTGCCTGATAGTCGATAAATAATACGTGAACCATCACTGAATAATAATCGTATTCCCTGATGTTCAGTGATGCTTTTATCAATCGGGTCGGTGTAACTAAAATCATCACATTTTTCCAGATGGTAATCATTGAAAGTTGTGTTTTGCAGTTCCTTTAGTGATTGCTGAAGATTAAGCATTAAATCATTTGCTTTGTTACTATCAATTGATTCATAGTCATGACGGCAGTAGTAATTACGACCAAAATGTGCCCAGTGATCTGTCACTATTTGAGCGACACTCTGTTTTTTAATCGCGATTAAATTGAGCCAGAATAAAACGGCCCATAATCCATCTTTCTCTCTGACATGGTCAGAACCAGAACCAAAGCTCTCTTCCCCGCAAAGAGTAATTTTATTGTCATCCAGCAGATTGCCAAAAAATTTCCAGCCTGTCGGTGTTTCATAGCATTCGATGCCTAATTTCTCAGCAACTCGATCAACCGCAGCACTGGTCGGCATGGAACGTGCCACACCTGTTAAACCATTTTTATAACCTGGTAATAAATGTGCATTCGCAGCCATGACTGCCAGGCTGTCACTTGGAGTAACAAAGAAATCTTTCCCAAGAATCATATTTCTATCACCATCTCCATCAGATGCTGCTCCAAACTGATGCCGTGAATTACTGCTGAGTAATCCAACAAGCTCATGCGCATGTTTCAGGTTCGGGTCGGGGTGCCCACCGCCAAAATCTTCCAGTGGGGTTGCGTTTATAACAGTTCCAGGTTCTGCTCCCAGAATATTTTCCAGAATTTCAACTGCATATGGACCTGTAATAGCATGCATTGCATCAAATCGAATTGTGAAACAGGCATCAAACATTGATTTAATGGCAGGGAAGTCAAATAGATGAGACATTAATTGAGCATAATTGGAGACAGAATCAATAACTTCAATTTGCATATTCCCCATCATTGATGAGCCTAAAATATTTAAATCTATGTCTTCTGCCTGAAGAATTTTGTATGAAGTAATCTGTGTAGAGTATTCATAAACCTGCTCAGTGAAACTTGTCGGGGCAGGGCCACCATTTTGAATATTGTATTTAAGACCAAAATCTTCATCTGGTCCTCCTGGATTATGACTGGCGGAAAGGATAAACCCGCCAGCAGTTTGATGTTTACGTATCAAGGCAGAGACTGCCGGGGTGGAAAGCAGGCCATTCTGACCGACAAAAATTTTAGAGATACCCTGAGCTGCAGCCATCTTAAGAATTATTTGTATGGCTTGCTTATTGTAGTATCTGCCATCTCCTCCAACGACAAGTGTTTTTCCTTCCACTGGGTTTGCGGCATGAAAAACTGACTGCACAAAGTTTTCCAGATAATGTTCCTGTTGAAAAACTTTTACTTTCTTGCGCAATCCTGAAGTGCCCGGTTTCTGATCGTCAAAAGCCTGGGTTTCGATAGTAAGGGTATTCATAATTTATCGGTTTGCTATTGTCAAAAGGCTGTAAGAAAATTTTTTTGTTACGTATCTATTTAAACCTATCTTAACAGATATAAATAAATTACATGTTATTCTATGATTATAGTTTTTGCTTTTTCTCTTAGAAATTCCACATGACTAAAATTCAATATTTAAATTTTGATCAATATTATCTTGATATCACCGTAAGACTGAATATCTGATATCCATTATTTTTAAAACCTGCCCCAAACACTAATTTACGTTAAATAATGACGCTAATGACTTGATCTAAGCTAAAAATTTTATGATTTTTTTACAAATCAGGCATAAATTTCACTATTTTTGATGTGATATAGCCATTTATATAAAATTATGACTATTATTAACATTATTTCCATGACCTGTATTATCATTGGAATTAATTTACAGTCGAATAATAAAAATCTAAGCAGTGATTGTTATAGATTTATTTCAAATAGAATTTTTAGTTTTTATGAATTAAAGATATAAATTGAGAAAGTGTTTTGAGTATTCCCAAGAATAAATCCGGTTACACTGTAAAAAGTTCCAATATTGAACCCTATGAAAATGCCAGAAAGTTGAGTGTATCGCGTAGAAAGAGACATGTTGTTATCGTCGATGATGAATCAACAGGTCGCACAATACTGGAAAAGGTGATACAAAATATTGCTGATGATCTTCAGGTAACCGGTTTTGATAATGCCGTGGATGCACTTGAGTGGTTAACTCACATACTGCCGATTTAATTATCACAGATTATCGTATGCCTGTTATTAATGGTGTCGAATTTATAAAGAAAGTTAGAGCATTAGCAGGTAATGAAAGTCTTCCAATTATGATGATAACGGTTGTGAGTGAAAAATCTGTTAGATACGAAGCACTTGAGGCAGGAGCAACAGCTTTTCTTACCAGACCAATTGATCAAATTGAATGCCGTACCAGTTGTCGAAATCTTCTTAAAATTCAGGAACAACAATCAATTATTAAGGATAAAGCTGACTGGCTTGCCCGACAGGTTGCTGTTGCTACTTTACAGATCGTCGCCCGTGAAAGAGAAACTTTATTACGTTTAGGTAAAGCAGGTGAATACCGTGATCAGGAAACCGGAAATCATGTCGTAAGAATGGCCAGATATGCGAGAGTAATTGCAGAGGAACTCGAGCTAAGTGAGATGGAGTGTGAGGACATTGAGTATGCTGCACCTTTACATGATATTGGAAAAATAGGTATTCCCGATCATATTTTACTGAAACCCGGTCGATTTGAAAAAGATGAATGGGAAATCATGAAGCAACATACTGTCATTGGTAATAATATCCTGTCTAATAGTCAATCTCGCTATATTCAAATGGGTTCGATTATTGCAAGGTCTCATCATGAAAAATATGATGGTAATGGATATCCTGATGGCCTTAAAGGAAGAGATATTCCATTAGTTGCACGTATCGTTGCTGTCGCAGATGTTTTTGATGCCCTGGTTTCTTCCAGACCCTATAAACGTGCCTGGAATAATGAAGAAGCACTGGAATACCTTAAAGAACAATCCGGGTTACATTTTGATCCTCTTTGTGTTGCTGCATTTTTTGAACGATTTGAAGAAATAAAGCAGATTCAAAATGATTTAAAAAACGATTAGATGCATATTTCAAGGATAGAATATTGATGGATTTTTTAAATAAATTACCCCATTACAGAACACTAAGAAATAAGCTGCTTATAACTGGTGATTTCGAACCAGAACAGGCTGTTCTTAGAATCGGGATAGGCTTGCTTCTGATGCTTTACTATTGCATTCCCTGGCAATCGGATCAAACTTTCAGCAGCGTATTAAATTATTATCCCAATATCATCATTATTGTTGGCTTTTTCATTTCTATAGCCATTTTTCTATCGATTATCATGTATCCGGTTGTATCTCCACTGCGCAGAGTCTCGGGTATATTTGTTGATATTACATTGCTTTCAATGGTCATGCATTTAACTGGTGGAGACCATGTACCATTATTTGTTTTTTATTTATGGGTGGTCATAGGTAATGGATTTCGCTATGGCTTGAAGTATCTATATATTTCTTTTTGTATCAGTTTAATTGGTTTCATTGGCGTTGTAATCTGGGGAGAATATTGGCAGCAGAATCAATCGATTGCGATTAGCTTATTAATCATTCTATTAGTTTTGCCATTATATTCCGGATTTCTGTTGAAGAAATTACATTTAGCAGTGGATTCAGCGAAAAGGGCAAATGAAGCAAAAAGTCGTTTTTTAGCGAATATGTCTCATGAATTGAGAACGCCTTTAAATGGCGTGATAGGCATGGGGGATTTACTTCGGGAAACAAATTTATCCTTTGAGCAGTATGAGCTAGTGAATAGCATGAATAATTCAGCTAAGACGCTACTCGATCTAATCGAAAATGTGCTTGATATCTCTAAAATTGAAGCTGGAAAACTGCTCATTGTATCCACTCCTTTTGATTTGCATGCGCTGGTAAATTCTGTTCGCTTTATGCTGTCACCTATGGCCGAGTCTAAGGGGCTTACATTATCCTGTCATATAGCACCTGAAATTTCTTTTTCACTAAATGGAGATCAATTGCATATTCGTCAGATTCTTATCAACCTGATCAATAATGCGATTAAATTTACCGATAAAGGTTCGGTTAGTTTATGTATTAACCAGGTTTCTGGTACAGCGCTCAAACCACGTATTCGTTTTGAAATAAAAGATACAGGTATTGGTATTGCCGAAGATGCCCAACAGCGAATTTTTGAAAATTTTACACAGGCTGAAGCCAGTAGCAGTCGTTGCTTTAGTGGAACTGGCTTAGGTACAACTATTTCCAGGGACCTTGTTGAATTAATGGGCGGGGAAATCGGTTTACAAAGTGAACTTAATAAAGGTTCTACCTTCTGGTTTGAATTACCATTAGAAGTGATAAATCAACCAGATGAAAAATTATCCGATGATAAAATTTTATTGCTTGCCGGCGAAGAGGCTGCTTCGATCGTCAGACCCTCTCTAAAAAGCTGGTCAGTGGAATTTGACTGGGTTCGTTCAGCAGCAAGGGCATTTTCTTTGTTGGTACAGTCAATTGAAGATAGCCGGGGTTATGAAATTATTATTGTAGATCAAAGTTGTATGCACGATATTAGTCCTGTGCAATTTGCGCAGATGATAAAAGCAGAAAAAGGTTTACAGGCAGTATCATTAATCCTGCTTAATTCTTCTGATTCGATGATAGATTCCAATATTGTTAATCAATATTTTATTACAACGCTTGAATCAGCAGATGATAAAAGGCAATTATTTAATTCGATTCATGCCGCTCAAAGTGTGCATTATACTGACGCTAATATCATCACAATGGCAGAGCATTATGCGCGTCAGGGTTCTACAAAAGCTTTAGATATTCTTGTCGCCGAGGATAATGAAGTCAATCAACAGGTCATAAAGGGAATTTTGACTCATGCAGGTCATAGAGTGACTTTAACTGATACAGGAGATGGCGCACTTGATATCCTTTCTAACGATCTTGATAAAATTGATTTGTTAATCCTGGATATGAATATGCCGGAAAAATCTGGCATAGAAGTAGTGCAGGCATTACGCTTTATGGATACGGGAAACAGAATTCCAGTGATGATGCTTACAGCTGATGCAACACCGGAAGCAAAAGAAAAGAGTTTGAAAGCTGGCGCTAATAGTTTTATGACTAAGCCGATTGACTCCAGAGTTTTGTTAGAAAAAGTTGCCGTACTGACTAAACACTTAAATCGAACTGGAAAGAAATATAAAGAAAACGCTTCAATTAGCTCTCATATCTTACCCGGTTCAGGCCATTTTGAGGTTTCTCCCTGGTATGATGAGAAAATTTTAAGCGAATTGTCAAACCTTGGTGAAGGATTGGCTTTTATTCAACGATTGGTTAAAGGTTTTGCCAAAGATGGCACTAAACACATTGGGCGAATTAAGAAGTATGAAGATAATGATTATCCCGCTTATCGGGAAAGTCTACATGCTTTGAAAGGTTCAGCAACAGAATTAGGCGCTAATTCTTTAGCGAAAATCTGTCTAAAAGCAGAAGGTTTAAAACCTCACGATATGGGTTCTGAAAAAATAAAATTATTAAACCGTGAGATAGAAAAAATTTTCAACCTCACGGTTTCTGCTTTAACAAATGCTATTTCAGATAAAATTCATCAAAGTCCAAATAAAGCTGATTAAATGCTAATAAAATACAACTAAACTCTAGAATTTTGACGCTTTATGAGTCTGTCCATCATTTTAAGATCTCTGGCAGTCAGTTTAAATGCAGCCTCCACCCAGATGTGCACAATGTCTATCAATTCCTTATAAGTAATCGGGTTGCAGATATCCTTTACTTTTCGAATTGCCTGCAGACTATTAGACTGACGGCTATGTGATTTGATATATTCGTAGACGGCCAGATCACCTTTTCCTTTTTCAGCCAGGATATCAACTATCCCCATATCAAAAAGTTCTTCAGCTGAATATAATTTACCACTAAGAATCATTTGCTCTGCTTTACCGGCTCCTATTTTTCTTGAAAGTAAAGAATATGCTCCCATACCCGGAAATAGATTAAATAAAACTTCAGGAAAACCCATCTTACAACCTTTTTCAGCTATCAGTAGATTACTTGCCAATGCTGCTTCGAATCCACCTCCAAGAGCATCACCCTGAACTAGTGATATAGTCGTTAAATCCTGTTGCAGGTGACTCATGTTCTCGTATAGAACATCAATACAATTACTCGCATAGTTTAACAGTCCTTCCCGGTCATTATTTTCTATACAGTTTTTAAACAGGCTTAAGTCTCCACCCAGATTAAAAATATCTTCTACTTCAGAAGCCACAACAATATAGTCATATTTTTCTCCATTAGTTGACTGCATTTCCTGTTTTATGTCTCTGGTATAGTTTTTAAAGTCATTTAGAAGAGTTGGTGTGAAACAGGGTCTAGGGGAGCCATTCATTCGGCACCAGCTTACTTTATATTTACTATCGAAATATGTATTTAGTTGCACCTGGTGTTCAGTTTCGGGTGTTATAAAGCTATTCTGACTCAGCAATGCGATATTATTCATGTAATTCTCCTGAAGAATTTGATGATGAAAAATGATAGAAATAAAGACGGATCACCCTGGCTCGTACCATTAAGACTTGAGAGCAAGGTGTTTATTTTTAAGATATCACTTCAGGATATACATTATGATTTCTGAAAAAGCGTGATATATAACCTTAATTTATATACCATTAATGCTGCTTTGCAAGGTTACAGATAGACTTAATTCACTAATAAGGTACTTTCAAACGCTATATTGCATAGAATTTGTTTATTAATTCCATATTATCTGGGGTCAAAATGCAGTTATTTTACCGATAAATTGATGTATAAGTGTGTAAAAAAATAAAAATAGACTTAAAGGCTTATAAAAATAATTTAAGTTAAAAGTCCTGGAAAAATGTTAGACAATTACCACTTTGACCAGTGCCAAAATTCGACACTGATCAAAGGGTAGGGTGTTAACTAATCTGGTAACCGAATTTTCCCTCTTCATCGACGGTTACATGTATTTTGTCAATACTCTCATTATTAGCCATTCTTGATAAACATTCCGAAGCCATTTCCGGTAACATCGTGCGTGTCAAAATATTCTCAATATTTCGAGCACCGGTATCAACTTCCTGGCTGCGTGCTACGATATGTAAAATTAAATCATCATCATAACTGAATTCAGCCCCGTAGTGTTCCGTAATACGTTTTTCAATACGATTCATATTGATATTGCATATCTTCATTAAATCTTCATCGCTTAGTGGATAATAGGGGATGACTGTTGTTCTACCCAGAAATGCAGGTTTGAAGTATTGTAAAAGTTGAGGACGGAAGTTATCCATTAAAACTTCTGGATCAGGTAATTCTTCTCCAGCAGCACAGATAGCTCGAATATGTTCTTCACCGGCATTCGATGTCATGATTATGATAGTATTACGGAAGTCGATATCGCGGCCTTCACCATCCTTGATCGTACCTTTATCAAATAGATTATAAAAAATATCCTGAACACCTGGATGCGCTTTTTCCATTTCATCAAGTAATATGACGCTATAGGGTTTACGGCGTACAGCTTCTGTCAGAACACCACCCTCGCCATAGCCGACATAGCCTGGTGGAGAACCAAGTAACATAGAGACCTTATGTTCCTCTTTAAACTCAGACATATTGATCGTTGTGATATTTTGTTCACCACCATATAACACATCAGCGAGAGCCAGAGCAGTTTCTGTTTTTCCAACACCACTTGAACCAACCATAAAAAAGACACCAATTGGTTTGCGAGGATCCGTTAAGCCAGCTCGAGAAGTACGTATAGCCTGAGCTATCGCATCCAGAGCATAAGCCTGTCCGATAACACGTTGACCAAGTACGTTTTTAAGATCTAAAACGGCATTGATTTCATCCGAAACCATTTTTCCAACAGGAATACCAGTCCAGTTAGCGACAACTTCTGCAATAGCCTGACTATCAACATTTACCTGAATCATGGGGTCTTCCCCCTGTAATTCAGTTAATTCCTGCATCAGTGTGTGCAAGTTTTCTTTTATAGTTTCCCGTTCTGAGTCATCCAGTTTTACAGGTGCACCTTCTTCTTTTGCCTGTTCATCTGTTAATCCTTGAGCATGAAAATCGTCTTCAATTTTAGCCTGTAACTGATGGATTTCTTTTACTTTCTCCTGTTCCAGATGCCACTGTTCTGTTTGAGCTTCTAGTACTTTTTCCAGCTCTTCCTTTTCAGCCGTTAATTCTGCTATTCGTTCATCACAATTTCCTAATGTGGCATTTTCTCTTTCCAGTGAAATAATATTACTTTCACATTGAGTAATTCTGCGTTGTGTATTTTCCACTGAGGCTGGTGTTGAACTTTGACTTAATGATACTCTGGCACAGGCCGTGTCTAACAGACTGACGGACTTGTCAGGTAACTGACGTGCGGTAATATATCGACTGGATAATTTCACTGAGTCAACAATAGCTTCATCCATAATTCGAACTTTATGGTGATTAGTCAGCATGACAGAAATTGATCGCATCATATCAATTGCATGTTTGATACTTGGCTCTTCAATTTTAACAACCTGAAATCGACGGGTCAGGGCAGGGTCTCTTTCAAAGTATTTTTTATATTCTGCCCAGGTAGTAGCAGCAATTGTTCTTAATTCACCACGAGCTAAAGCGGGTTTTAACAGATTTGCAGCATCTCCCTGACCTTCTTTACCTCCAGCTCCAATAAGGGTATGCGCCTCATCTATAAACATGATGATAGGCTCAGGAGAAGCTTTGACTTCGGAGATAACTGATTTCAAACGGTTTTCAAATTCACCTTTGACGCTGGCGCCAGCCTGAAGTAAGCCCAGATCAAGACTTCGAACAACCACACCTTTTAAGGGGTCAGGTACATCTCCAGAAGCAATTCGTAAGGCGAAACCTTCGGCAACAGCAGTTTTACCGACACCGGCTTCACCAGTTAGGATTGGATTGTTCTGACGTCGGCGAATTAAAATATCGATTATTTGACGAACTTCTTCATCACGGCCCAGTACAGGGTCAATTTTTCCGTTTTTAGCATCTTTTGTCAGGTTTACAGTAAACTTATCAAGTGAAGGTGTATTTGTGGGGCCAACGGGTTTAGAGCCATCTGATGAGGATGTGTCCCCAATACCTGCACTAATAGATTCTGTGGTACTGCCAACAATAGCTGGTAAGACTGCACGTACTGATTCTGGAGCAATTTTTTTCAACTCACCTGAAGTGATTTCTGATGAACGGCGTAAATTTTCATCCAGTAATAGCGCTGCTAGAATATGCGCTGAAGTGGCTTGTGGGTGGTTGTATTCTACCGAGGCCAGCATCCAGGCATTTTTTGATAAATCAACCAGATTGGGTGAAAGTGCAGGTGCACGGGTATTGCCTGATTTAAATCTGTCCAGTTCCCGATTTAAGTCGGCAGTTAACTTGCCTGTATCTATTTCAAATTTTTCCAGCAATGCAGAAATATCACTATCAGGCAATTCCAGTAATTTCAATATCCAGTGTTCAATTTCGACGTTATAATGTGTTCTCGCTAGACATAATCCGGCAGCCCCTTCCATCGCGATTCTACAGGATTCATTTAATTTACCTACCAGTGATTTCAGGTCTATCGTAATCATACATACTCCCTTGGTTAATTTGATTTCAGTTTAAATGTTACAGTTAATTTAATAATATTTTATAAATTTCTAATTGAGGCGACTTGCCGATACCGAGATATCAACTGTTCCTGTTTTAGAGGAATTAGTTGTGTTTTTACTGGATAGCCATGTATTCCATCCTATAATCCGTGGTTCTTTTCTATTTAACTGGATTTTATCAGGAATATCACATCTTCTTATTCTTATAATGAATTCATAGTCATTCTCCATACCGACATACAATCTAACGAGTTCGTTAAGTGCCCTTAAAGCTTTTGTTCCCGGAGCAAACTTGGTTAACTGATGTTTATTTAACGGGCCAAGTATAATGCTAATTCTCCCCTGAGCAAACCAGCCCTTTTTACCTAACATGACGGTTCGTCCCAGGCAGGCATTACAGCCTTTAGGATTATTAAAGTCGGGTAAACGAGTACGTACATCTTCTATTAAATCTTCCCACTGGCCAATAAATTGATCAATTTCTACAGGTATACAAAAATGAGCATGAAGTAATTGCTTTAAATTGCTGATATTCCTGATTTTCTGGGTAAAAATTCCACTGTATTTAATGAGTGACTCATCTTTGGTATAGAGCCTGTTCGATAGACCTTCTGTACCCATACCAATTAAGGACAACAGGCTCTGGGTTTGAGTATCTTTGCCCTGGTGGCGGCTTTTTAATAAACGATTGCGTTCATATTGAAGTGGTAAGTTATATTTGACTGATGCCTGGAAAAAAAGTGAAATGGTTCGGTGATTAAATAAATCCAGAAACTTTTCAAGCGTTTCATCTTTTAATTTTTGCCGTTTGAGAATCAGTTCAGTGTAATGAAAGGGTAAAACCCCCATGGATCCAGTTAGTCCAAGAATATTAAGTGCTACTTCCCATTGATCTCTGTCATTGCTCTTATTAAGCCTTTGAACCTTTCGCACTTCCGAGGACTGGAAGGCTAGAGACTGGTTTGATTTAAATCGAACAATTTCACTTGTTGGAGGTACAAATCTGGCAACTGCATTGCTATTGATATTTGATTGAGCTGTTTCTTTCTCGAACACAGCTGATCGTTCCAGCAAACGAACCGCTTGCAGAAATTGAAACTCATGAGGAGATTCAATAAGACTTCTGGTTACAGAAGTATTTTTTCGCCGGCCCTTGGTGGACATTTTTTAAGGTAACCCTCTTTATGTTTCAATTTGACAAGAACTCGAGTGAATGAATTTATCGAGCTATACAGTGCAAAAAAGTGTTCTAAAATAGTAGCAAAAAGATAGCTGCTATTACCCGAAAGTTGACTGTTATTCAGTTCAATATTTATTTCGATGCCACGGCAGATAGTTGCCCGACCATCTATGGGTAATGGTGCAGAAATCGGTCTGGTACTTACCTGTGAAATAGATTCTATCTGAGCGCGGTTAATAGAAGAATCTTTAAAATCATAAAGCCGTAAAATTTCTTTTAAGGCATTTGTTGCATCACCACCGCCGGTTAAAGATAAATGGTTTAAGCTTAAATGAGATATTAAGCGCCAACGCGCATTATTTCTCATTGAAGCCCTGACTGTAACACTGGGCTGAGTTAAACAACTTATTTTTTTGCAGGGAGGTGAACTATCAACACATTGTAGGGCAGGTTGATCAGCAGAAAAAGGCAACTTGGCAGGTTGATCTCTATTACTACAGATAGTTTCAAGTGTTAGCGTTCTATCCTCTGGTATATTCGGGTTGAAATATAGATCAATCAACTTTAAAAAGACATCTGTTCCATCATCACGAAGATAGGCTCCCATTTTTGAGTTTTTACGTTCGGTTATCCAGTAAGCATGATTTTCACTATCCTGCTTTTCATGATTTATCCCATATAAGGGAATATACTCTTCCTTAAATCCTGATGAAGTAGACGCAATAACTTTGTTAACTGAATAGACTTCAAATCCTGCTGGTCGTCGTGCGTCAGGTACTATCTGATATTCAATTGTTCTATGGTCCAGTTTGATCGGGTCAGTTTTTTGTGCAAAAAGATTGACTGCTGGAGAGCAACCTAACTGAAAAGTATTTGCAGAAATATTATGTTCAAGCTCAACATCTGAATTATCCAGATAAATGTAAAATTCCAGAGTGTCAGCTGCATCGGCAGGAATACTATCAGCAAATCCCTGCAAATCGATAAACATGAATTTCTCAGGGAAAGCGAAGTATTCTGTTAATAATCTATATCCCATAAATGAAGTATCAGGATAAGGTAACAGTCCCTCGTCAACTGTAAAACCAACATGTTTTATAATGTTAGAGGGTAGTCGAACTGGTTGACTATCGGTAGTTGATTTGACCATTACAACTGCCTGACAATTATTTAGTAATAACTCATATAGTGGATTTATATGTTGAGACTGTCCTTTGAGGTATAGACGAATGGTATCAGGCCTGATATCGGCAAAATTGATTTCACTGGTAAATGTTTTAAAGGATAATTTTAAAACACCTCCGGCACCTTTTTGATTAGCCGATCCTGGCGTTGTGAAAGGACGTCCCATTAAACTGGCTTCAGCTAATTGAATCGGATGAAGCTGGGTTTCATAAATCGTATTAAACCGGCAGGTTTCTCCGCCAAATAGTTCAGTTTCAAGTAAGGTGTTTTTTTCTAATATGTGAGTAGCATCCAGTTTCTCATTGTCAGCTAAAAATTGCACTATAGTCATGGATGGTATTGGTCGCTGGTAATGAGGAAATATGACTTCTAATAATGCATCACTCAGTTCCGGGAAATCATCATCCAGTTTATGCTGAATACGAGCGTTCAAATAAGCAAAACCTTCAATAAGTCTGGATACATGAGGGTCTTCAATAGTTTCAGCATTTATGCCCAGACGCCCGGCAATCTTAGGATGCTCACTTGCAAATTCTGCTCCCATTTGTCGAATGAAAGCGAGTTCTTTTTCATAATAAGGTAATAATTCGTCAGCCATGGCCGCTCTCTTCAACATTTACTGTTCGTGTTACGGGTTCAAGAATGGAGTCAAATACGACTACCTCAGGTGATGGATCAGCATATAAAGTTGCATCTATTCTAAATCTTAAAGTACGATCAAGAGAGTCTGAATTTTCCAGATAAGTTATTTTTATTGATTTAAATCTTGGTTCAAATTCAATCATAATCGATTCAAGGTGCTGAATGAATTGCTTTCGTTTTGCCTTGTCAGATATATTGATAGTCGCCAGATCAGGTAATCCATAGTTTAAAATGGATTTTTTAGTTTCCATTAGCGTATTATCAGGCTCTAACATTCTGTATCGAGTATTCAATAGACTTTCAAGGTCGCGCCGGACACTTTGACGCAATTGTTTTAATTTCTGATGTTGATCAACATCAACTTCCATCGATTTCGAAGGGTCATTATCCAGTAATCTATCCAGAATTGAAGGACGTAATTTTTTCTTTTTATCAATTCGAGACATGATTTAATATAGTTCCATTAGACTGATTGAGCCAGTTCAGTTTTTAACTCGAGTTCTGATACCATGTGATCCAGTTGATAGTGTGGGCGAAGTTTAATAATACTCATAAAATGCCCTTTTTTAGAAGGGTGTTCTTTTACTTCAACAGAGGCTTCACGTAAAGGATATCTAGCTTGTTCATCCCACTCCAGATCTTCTCGACCGGTTGTGTATTTAAATAACCAGTCCCGTATAAAATCTTCGCATTCATCCGCAGTAATAAAGGTACCTACCTTATCACGTATCATTACTTTAATATAATGAGCTACTCGTGAACCACATAAAACATGTTGTAGCATCGCTGATAAACGAGCATTGACTTCGCTTTCTCTCGTTGACTGACGGGCAGGTTTATGTACGGATTGATTACTATAAAATGCAGCAAAAGGTGTATCATAACATTGGCAGAGAGGAATTAGTCCTAGATCACTGAGTTCACGTTCTTTAATATCGGTAATGATAATATCAGTAACCGGTTTTATGGCGATTTCTTCTGCATCAGTATCAAAATTATCGCAGGGCAGGTTAGTGAGTAAGCCTCCTCCAATTTCATTTCTAGGTACTCCTCGAATATGCCCGAACCAGCCAACATTGGCAAACTCACGAATCATAATGGCTGCAAAAGCGTATGCCGAGCTTCCCCAGCAATAATTTTCTCGTCCATTGGTTGAACATTGTTCATAGAAAAAAATACCTTTATAGCTCCCAGGTTTTTTTCTATAGGGTAGTCGCATCAATATATGCGGTAATGTTAAACCGACAAATTGAGAATCATGCTTACTTCTGAAAGATCGCCATTTAATATACTCTTTCTGAGCAAAAATACTGTGTAAATTAAGCGGATTTCCCAGTGTTGAAAAATCATCAAGACCGAATAATTCTGGTGATGCTCCACTGACAAAAGGGGCGAAAGCTGCTGCAGCTATTTGTGACATACCTTCCAGTGTTGATATATCATCATAAATATGTTTTTTTGATGTTTTATGGCTGATTTCATAATCACCAATGATTACACCATAAGGTTCTCCACCGGGTGTGCCATATTCTTCGTTATAAACTTTTTTAAAAAGCTGGCTTTGATCAAACTCCAGAGAACGGGCTATATCTCTGGACACTTCTGACCAGTTTATATCCAGTATTTTAACTTTTATATTTTTAATTCCGTCAGCCTGAATAGCGAGATACCATAAACCACGCCAGGAGGCTTCAAGTTTTTGAAATGAAGGATTATGTATAATTGCATTAAGTTGATCATTGATTAAATGATCTATTTCACTAATTGAACGATTAATGCTTTCTACTATATCGTCGGTATTTTTTAAGATAGAGGTGTCTGAGAATTCATTTAGCCAGTAAGAAAGCGACTTTGTAATATCTATTTCATTGAGAAACTGCGAAATACTCGTAATGTAAGCAGGCTTTGAACAAAGGCTGTCAATACTGGTGTCACTATCTGTATGATTATCCAGGGCCATTTATTTTGCAGTATTGTAGTTATTTTTATTACAAAAAAAGAAACCGTATCACAGTCTGGATACGGTTTCTTCCAGTTCAGATTGTAAACTTTATCCTGCTTTTGGAATGCTGGCGACCATACGCATTGATGCACTAAGCTCTTCCATCTGTAACCAGGGACGCATCCAGGCAACAGCACTGTAAACGCCTGGTTGACCAGGAACTTCTTTAACTTCTATATTTGCTTCAGCTAGAGGAAAGCGGGCTTTCATTTCTGCACTGGCGCCTGGGCTACCATTCACATAACCTGAGATCCATTTGTTTAGCCATTCTTCAGCATCACTTACTTCCATAAATGAACCAATTTTGTCACGAGCCATAACTTTTAAGAAATGAGCTATACGTGAAGTGGCCATAATATAAGGGAGGCGGGCAGAAATTTCAGCATTTGCAGAAGCTGCCGGATCATCATATTTTTTCGGTTTCTGAGTAGTTTGAGCGCCAAAAAATACCGCATAGTCTGTATTTTTATAATGACATAAAGGTAAAAATCCTAATTTACTCAATTCTGCTTCACGTCGGTCAGTAATGCCAATTTCTGTTGGACATTTCTGATCTACATCACCATCATCACTAACAAAAGTATGGCTAGGCAAACCTTCAACTTTACCACCACCTTCAGCACCGCGTATGCTGGTACACCAGCCATATTCTGCATAAGATTTTGTTAAAGTGGTTCCCATAGCATAAGCTGCATTCATCCAGCAATATTCATCGTGTTCACTTTCTAGTTGACGACCTTCATCATCCAGTCTGGCCTCTTCAAAGTTAAACTCTTCAACAGGTTTAGTCGCTGCTCCGTAAGGTAGTCGAGCGAGAACTCTGGGCATAGTTAAAGTGACAAACATTGAGTCTTTGCTGTCACGGAAACTGCGCCATTTGGCATATTCAGCTGAATCAAATATTTTTTCAAGATCACGAGGCTTGGAGAGTTCTGTAAAACTATCAAATCCAAACATCTTCGGATCCGCTGCAGATATGAATGGGCAAAAACCTGCTGCTGCAACATTTGACATGCTGGTAAGCATATTAAGGTCATCAGGGTGCGCTGAAAATTCATAATCGCCAATTAATGCTGCATAAGGCTCACCACCAGCAGAACCGAACTCACTTTCATAAATTTTCTTGAAAATCTGACTTTGATCAAATTCAACGGCTTTTTCCAGATCTTTGGATAATTCCTTTTTATTGATATTCATCATACGAATTTTTAAGCCAGAGCCAGTTTCTGAATTCATTACGAGGTGATTCAGCCCTCTCCAGGAACCTTCAATTTTTTGAAATTTTTCTGATTGCATAATGGCTGACAATTGCTTTGACATAACCTGATCAATTGCCGCGATTGCATTATTTATGGTTATTGTCAGATTCTTATCCCACTTAACAGTGCCTGACATGGCTTCAGCAGTAAGTGTTTTAAGTAACGACTCAGTCTCATCTCTGGAAGTTTGTTTCGTGGCAGAAATAGCCTGTTCAAGAAAACTAACTTCTTCTTGTGCTTCAGCGTCTTGCGCTTCTGACTGCTGTTCGGTATCACTCATTATTCATCACCTTTTGTTTCATCTTCATCTGTTCCAAGCTCTCCCTGTAGAGCAGCTAAAGCATCAGTGTTGCTCAATACACTCTCCAGGATATTCTCCAGATCTTCTGAACGATCAGCTTTTGTCAGAAGGTCTCTTAATTTATTACGAGTGTCCATTAGTTTTTTTAGAGGATCAACTTTTTCGACAATGTTCTGAGGCTCAAAGTCTTCCATGTTTTTAAAATCCAGGCTAACACTCATTTCACTACCATCACCCTGCAGCGTATTTTCGACTTTCATGTTTATTTCAGGAGAGATATTGTTCATAACTTCATTGAAATTATCACGATCTATGAGTGAAAATTTGCGGTCTTTGAGTGCTTTTTTATTTGCTGTGTTATCCCCGGAGTAATCACCCATTACACCCATTACAAAAGGTAATTCTTTCTCCTGAACTGCTCCATTAGTATCAACATCATATGTGATGTGTACACGGGGTTTCCTTACACGCTTTAATTTGTCATGAATACTATCTGACATGTTTAATTCCTCTTTTTGAATTAGTGTTTAAGTGATCAATCATCTTCTAAATTAACTCCCGTAAGAGAACCGTAAACATCTCTTGCTGAAGAGTCTGGTAATAATTCTTTCATCAGATCCTGCAAAGGCATATCACCCCATTTTACAGCACGCTCGAGTATATATGAAATGGGAGAATGGGGTTCTGTTTTGCGAAAAAATTCTGCTATTTCCATTAATTTTTTAAAAGCATCCTGTCGATTTTTAACCGGACCAGATGCCTGTTTTGGTGAAGAACTATCTGATGCTGTAGTCTCATCGGAAGAATTTTCATCATCCTGTTCCTCGTCACTTTCCTCGGAAGGTATTTTATATTTACCAATATGTTTCACCACACCCAGGCAATCTTCCAGTATCCCAAGAATATTACTGGTCGGAGGGGCGTCATTGAAACCGCAATACTCATCTAGTAATTTGCCTGTCTCACGAAATGAATCAATGGCTTCAGTAATATCATCTATAATGTTAATGTAAAAACTTTCAGATGACTCAGCGACTGCAGTATCAACATCTTCAAGACTAAAGCCCAGTTTGGCAGCTTTATCGTTTTTTGTTTCTTCATCTATTATTTTATCAATTTCAAGCGCTTGCTGATATTTCCAGAAATTGAATGGGCCCGGGTCATTTCCCTCAGTTAGGTCGATATTTCTTATTGGTGCGATTAATACACCTTCAGCGCCTTCACCATTCAAACCAGTTAGTGAAGCTACTCTGGTTTCGATACCGTCTTCATCTGGTAAAGGGTACAGGTTATCCCAGTATTGATTTATCAATCCCAGAATTAACTTGAATCCATCACGTAAGCCCTGAAAACCATATCGACGAACTAATGCCTCGGTATACCAACTGGCAATTTCCAGATCTTTCGCTTTAGTTTGGAGTATTTCGGGGGCTAATTGTAAGATTTTTCGCCATTCATCATCTGCTTCAGTGTTATTTCCATCGAACATATTGTTACGTTCTGCTGCTCGAGCGGCATTGCGAGCATCTTTTATGGAATAGAAAAGTGATGCTGGAGAACTATCCTCACGAATATCTTCACCTACAGGATTATCCTCTGAAATAGGTGATAATAGACTTTCCAGTTGTATTATTTCTTCTGATGCCATTTTTATAGTTATTCCATATTAAAATTAGCTTATATTAGTTTTCCGTACATCATGTTTTATTTTTACGCCGAATGTTTTCAACCACTATTTTGTTATGGCTAATACTTATATCATAACAGTTGCCAACAGATTATATTTATATGCTATTGAATTGATTCTGTAAAGCATGTAATTTAACAAATTATTAGGCGCTTCGCACTATAAATGTCTAAAATGGCGTTGTTGATAATTTTTTTTTATCAGACTCTCAATTCCAGTTTCATATATTATATGGTTTAGTTTAAAATCTAACGTTGATATTTCAGAAATAGTACTGTGAATTCTTATGGTTTATTATATGAGCACAAACTGATGTTAAACTCTAACATTAAATTGTTTTATCAAACTTATACTACTTCAAGTGGTTTGCTGTAAATGTCAAATTTCAATATGGTTAAGAAAATTATCAGGAAGATTTATTAGATGTCATTATTGGTATCCATTATCAAATCATCAGATTCAGCCACTGTAGCTGAATCAAGCAAAAGTTTCGGTCCTCAGGGTGGCACAATTGGCCGTGGAAACGATAATAGCTGGGTTCTGGAAGATCCCGAACGCTATCTATCCGGTTGTCATTGCCAGATAACAAATGAAAATGGTCAATACTTTATTACCGATTTGAGTACAAATGGTACATTTTATAATGGTTCTCCAAATCCAATTGGTAAAGGTGCTAAACAGCAGTTAAATGAAGGTGATACCTTTATTATTGGAGATTACGAATTTTCGGTAAAAAATGATTCAACTGCTGATGAAGGCTTTGCTTCTGATCCTTTTGGGCAGGATAGTCTGGCAACTCCTTTTGGTGGTAACGATAGTTTTTCATCTGATTTTGGAAGTTCTGATGATCCATTCGCAGTCCCCTTTATCTCTTCAAATGATTCCTCATTGGGTGGTGCTGATGTTGAAACTGATCCACTTGCTGCTCTGGATAAAGCTCAGGGAAGAGGAAGTCAGCTGGGCGTGGGGAATGATTTTGCGAAACAGGATAATCTTTTTGGTGATGCGAATCCAGTTGATCCGTTTGCTTCCAGCCCGGCTTTTTCTGATCAGGCAGATCCTATGAATCAGCAAATTTCCTGGCCTGATTCTGTTCCTGATGATTCACTACCCGCTTCATCGGCAGGACAAATTCCAGATGACTGGGATGATGACTTTAATACATCTGATGATAACTTCAATACACCGGATAATTTTAATTCGTCAAATAACTTTAATACACCCAATGACTTCCATGTTCCACCAGTGGCTCCACCTGTGGTACCAGTACCACCAGTTAGTAAGCCGGTACAGTCAATCCCGCTGACCAGGCCACCAGTTATACCTGAACCGGCCCAAGCTCCAGCTCTTGAAGAACCTGCACAGGTAAATACTTCACAACATGCAGATATGTCTGTTGAGTCCAGTCAGGCTATATCACGGGAAAATGCGAGAATTCAGGCTGAACTGGATTTACTTAAAAAACAAATCAATTCGCAGCTCAATAATCCCAGTCCAGTCGTTAGAGATCCCAATGTGACTGTCGATACCAGCTTAATCGAGTCTCTCGGGTTACATAACCATAATCTTAGTGATGATGAAATTATTAAGATCAATCATATTGCTGGTGATGTTATCAAGGAAATGATTAAAGGTTTAATGCAGGTGCTTGGTTCCCGGGGTGCTATTAAGAATGAATTTCGGATGCATGTAACGACAATACAACCTGTTGAAAATAATCCTATCAAATTCTCAGCTAATGTTGAGGATGCACTGGAAAATATGTTTATAAAACAGGGTAAGGCTTATAAAAAACCATTAGAAGCTGTAAGAGAAGGTTTTGATAGTGTCGCAGAGCATCAGGTTGCTATTCTGGCTGGTATCAAGACTGCATTTAAAGGTGTTATTGAGCGTTTTGATCCTGCCATATTAGAAGAACGGTTTGCTAAACAAAATAAAGGCGGGTTTATTCCTGGGAGTCAAAAAGCAAAAAATTGGGACTTATTTCATCAGTACTATAATGATCTGGTAGGGGATATAGATAATTCATTTCATTACCTTTTTGGAGATGATTTTGTGCGATCCTATGAGGAACAGCTCCAGAAGATGAATATCTCCAAAAAAGCTAAAAAATCAACCGAAAAATAAATTTACAGGAAATACGAATGCTGAATCTAAATACAATATTTCGCCTTACTATTATCTTAGCCATTGCACTACTTACAGGGTGCCAGACAATCAATGGTCAGGTTGGTAGTTATTTTGGTATGGATACCGATTTACAGATAGATTTTATAGTAGATGCGGATATCAATCCTGATGAGTTAGGCAAAGCTTCACCTTTATTTATCAGAATGTATGAGCTGAAAACTGAAAAGATGATGGAAAAGTCTGGCTTTATCGATTTGTATGAACGTGATAAAGAGATTCTGGGCGCAGACATGGTGGCTAAGCATGAACTGAAACGATTTAAGCCTGGAGAAAACCGAACTGAAAATTTTGTTCTGGAGAAAACGGCTAATCAAGTTGCCCTGTTTGCTGAATTTCTTGAATTTAAAGACTCTAAATTTAAACTCATTTTTCCTGTAGTCGCTAATAATGTATTTAGAAATAAAGTCACTATCAAGGTGTCAGGGAATGAATTAATATTGCTGGACTAATCAGTATTATTACTAACTGAATGGCTCGATAGCTTTTCAGGAAATTATTTTATTTACATTTTGGGCTACTTTTTCCCACTAATAATTATAAGGAATTAGAGAATATAATGTCACTCGATAGCAAAGTAGTATGGTCAGAAGGTATGTTTCTGAATCCCCAGCATTTTCAGCAACAGGAACGGTATTTTGAAAGACTGGTGCAGGGCAAATGCTCAGTCTTTGGTGCCTATGGCTGGGGAATGCATGATTTTGATATCGATATGCAACTTTTAAAACTGGGTAAGATTTCTGTATTGAAAGGAGAAGGTGTTTTTCCTGATGGAACACCTTTTAGTTTTCCAGAGATCGATGAGCCGCCAGCAGTTTTTGAAGTGCCTGAAAATCTTCATAATACAACTGTGTTAATTTGTATTCCTGTTAAACGCCCCGGCGCGGCAGATATAATAACTGATGAAAATTCTCAGGGATTGGCCCGGTATTACAGTCATGAGCAGGAAATTCGTGATGTTTCCAGTGATTCAGGAGAAAATATTTCACTGGATGTCGGCAAATTACGATTTCGCCTAATGCTTGAGACTGATGATTTAAGCGGTTATACCAGTATTGGATTAATACGGATTGCAGAATCACGCGAAGATAAAAACGTTTTGCTTGATGACGACTATATTGCCACCTGTCTGGATGTTTCCAAATCACCGAAATTATCGGGTTTTCTGGCAGAATTAGTCGGTTTATTACATCACCGTGGAGAAGCTATAGCCGGAAGATTAGCTGATTCCAGTCGGGGAGGTACTGCTGAAATTGCTGATTATATGATGTTGCAATTAATTAATCGGCTGGAGCCCATGTCTAATCATCTTTCCAGAATGAATGGCTTACACCCCGTCGACCTGTTTGCAGAAACATTACAGATGGTTGGTGAATTATCTACTTTTGTTAGCAAAAATAAACGCACACCCGAGTTTCCTGCTTATTTACATGATAATCTTCAGGAAACTTTTACACCTGTTTTTGCAGCATTAAGAAATTGTCTGACTATGGTTTATGAACAATCAGCTATTTCATTAGCGCTGGTTGAGAAAAAATATGGCATACGAGTGGCTGAAATTGCAGATCGTTCACTTATTGGAACAGCTATATTTGTTTTATCTGCTAAGGCTGATGTACCTGAAGATGCTCTTAGAAACCATTTACCTGCACAAATAAAAATTGGTCCGGTTGAACGAATTAGACAATTAGTGAATGCGGCGATGCCCGGTATTGGATTGAAACCTTTACCTGTTGCTCCACGCCAAATTCCTTTCCATACTGGATTTTCTTATTTTCAACTTGATCCAGCAAATGAGTTCTGGAAGGAACTTAAGCATTCTGGTGGTTTTGCTTTACATATTGGTGGGGATTTTCCCGGGCTTGAAATTGAGTTTTGGGCAATACGACAATAACTATTAGTTTTTTTCGAAGTTAAACCGTTTTACTGGAGCAATTCATGTCAACAAATGAATTTGACAAAACCGTATTTAAACAGCCCTCTGTACAACAGGATCGAACTGTTATTCGACCGACACCTGGAGGTCGAGGAGCCCCGCCACCTCAGGCACCACAACAACCGATTCCTACGCCTTCTCAACCGGCGGCACAACCTTATGCTCCAACCTATGCACCTCAACCAGCGGTTCAACAGGCTGCTGCGGGTAGCACATCAAGTTATTTTAGTACGACCAGTGGATTAAATCCGCTGGTAAATGCTGCTTCGACATTGATTGCTGTTTTTGAAAAAACAAGACAGTCGGTTTCTCATCCTAATGTTGGTGGTCTGCATCAACGTCTGGTTAGCGAAATTAAAAAGTTTGAAAATGCAGCAAAAGAAATAGGCATTAAAGCTGAAATTATTCTTTCAGCCAGATATGCCGTCTGTGTCGCACTGGATGAAGCAGTACTGAATACACCCTGGGGTTCCGAGAGTGCATGGCCACAAAGGACTTTATTAAGTGTGTATCATAATGAAACTGCTGGCGGAGAAAAGTTTTTTCAAATTCTTGACCGGATGAAAGAGCAGCCAGCGGAAAACTTATATATTCTTGAATTAATGTATATTTTTTTAAGTCTGGGATTTGAAGGAAAATATCGGGTAATTCATCGAGGTCGTGAGCAAATTGAACTGTTAAGAGACAATTTGTTCGAGATAATAAGGCGTCAAAGAGGTGAGTATGAACGGGCCTTATCCCCCACCTGGCAAGGTCTGGGTAAAACGCGAAATTCTCTGGCCAGTTATCTACCCATGTGGGTTGTTGTTAGTATTATTGGGGTAATTTTATTTTTGAGCTACTCCGGGTTTCGCTTCTGGTTGTATGAATCATCCTCTACTGTTGTCTCTCAACTGGATGAGATTGCCGACATGCGTACAATTGCGCGTCAGGATTCAAGTGATAATTTAGTGGAACCACAACAAGATAAGACTGAGTGAAATATCTTTACGCTTATAAAATAAGTTTGATGAAGCATGTATTCATGAAGCTGGATTAAATAATAAATATTTGAGAATCAATGAAAAAAATTATAGGTTTTTTTAAAAACAGGATTGTTATTTCAGTCATAGGCTTGATTGCTCTTTCCCTGCTGGTCTGGTTTGTCGGTCCGTCAATAAAATTTGGGGAAAATAATTCGGCACCTCTGGGGAGTGAAATTTCTCGTCTGATTACGATTATTATATTACTACTTATCTGGGGTCTGAATAATTTACGTATTCAACTTACGAATAAGAAAAACAATGATTCCTTAGTCGGGGATCTTGAACAGAATCAACAGGATATGGGCGCTGATTTAGCCTCAAATCAATCTTCAGAAGAAATGAAGTTGATGAGCCAGCGATTTTCCGATGCTATGACTACGCTCAAAAAATTAAAATTCAAAGGGAAAAATAGTAGTAAAGCTCTGTATGAATTACCCTGGTATATCATTATCGGGCCTCCAGGTTCAGGAAAAACGACAGCCCTGGTCAATTCCAGTCTGGATTTTCCTCTGGCTGAACAATTTGGTGCAGGCGCATTACAGGGGGTCGGTGGAACTCGAAATTGTGACTGGTGGTTTACCAATGAAGCTGTTCTTATTGATACTGCTGGACGTTATACGACGCAGGACAGTCATAAAGTCATTGATAGTAAAGCCTGGGAAGGTTTTTTAAATTTATTAAAGAAAAATCGACGCCGTAGACCAATTAATGGCGCGATTATTTCTATCAGTATTCATGATCTATTATTACAAACTGAAGAAGAACGCGTTCAACATGCAAAGACTATTCGGACACGTATAGATGAATTGATGGATAAACTGGAAATTCGTTTTCCTATTTATCTTATGTTTACCAAATCAGATCTTGTTTCCGGTTTTAGTGAATATTTTGAAGACCTGGGAAAGGAAGAGAGAGAACAGGTTTGGGGAGTATCATTACCAAATGCGCCTGGTGCTTCAGATAGCCCGGATTTTGATTTTCTAGACGTCGAATATCAAAAACTGCTGGATAGATTATATGCTAGAGAATTATCTCGCATACACTTTGAACGTGATGTAAAAAGACGGGCAGCTATTCAGGGTTTTCCACAACAGGTAGAAAACCTGAAGTCAGTCGTTGATAGTTTTGTAAGGCAGACATTTGTTAAAAATCGCTATCAGTATCAACCCTATTTACGTGGAATATATTTTACCAGTGGTACTCAGGATGGTTCTCCTATTGATCGACTTATGTCTGCAGTTTCATCTAATTTTGGTTTCTCAGCAGACCCTTCTTTTGTACAGAGTGGGCAGGGTAAAAGTTACTTTTTAGGTAATTTATTCCGTCATGTCATTTTTCCTGAAGCAGAACTTGTGGGTTCTAATCGAAAATATGAAACGATAATTAAATGGATGCAACGATCTCTTTATACAGTCATTGTGGTTGCTTCTATCGGATTACTGGTTGCGTGGACTGGAAGTCTTAATAATCATAAAAATTCAATGTCTGAAGTAGAAGGCTATGTGGCTGAATTTAAGGCTGAAAATAAAAGATTGAGCCTCTGGAATAAAGACCTCAGAGTCGTTTTACCTACTTTAAATGCCCTGGCCAAAGCAAGCATCGTTTATGATCAGGAAGAACACCCCTGGCTTGCAGGATTCGGTTTGTATGATGGGCAGGTTGATAAGTCTGCTAACGAAGCATACAAAGCACAATTAAAAGAATTGTTTTTACCAAGAATTATAAATTATCTGGAAAAGCAAATTCAAAAAGGGCACAAAGGTGGAGACCTTTATTATAATTTCAGAACTTATATGATGTTCCATAAAATTGAGCACATGGAAAAGCAAACTATTATTGACTGGTTTGTTGAAGACTGGGATACCAATATGGAAGGAGAAGCTTCAACTCGTGCTGAGCTGGAGTTGCACTTGAAAGCATTACTGGATCTTGATTTAAAACCTTACCAGTTGAATGATCAAATTGTTAAACAAACCAGAAACTTATTACTTCGTGTGCCCGTCCATAAACGAATTTATAGCCGTATTCGCACCAATCCTGAATACACTCAAAAAATAGATTTACTTAATTTATTTGGAGAATCTGTTCGTGAAACCTTTGTTATGACTGACGGTGTAATGGCATCTTTGAAAATGCCATATATGTTTACTAAAGAAGGTTATGATTTAATTGATTTATCGCCTGATTCACCCGTGATTTCAGAAATTGTCAATGAACGATGGGTGCTTTCTGATGAACAAAAAACCAAGGTTGATTTTGTTAAAGATGATCTGGGAGAAATTAGCGAAAAAGTTAAAGAACTTTATATGGCAGATTATATTGATCGCTGGTTGAAAGTTTTTAGTGTTTTAAAGGTTGCTGACTTTCATGGTATTAACCGGGCTGGAGAAGTTCTGGGTAGTTTTACAGATCCTGTTAATTCCCCAATGTTAGCTATTTTAGAGGTCGGCGCTACAAATACACAGCTATCATCTCAATTATTACAAAACCTCAATGATGATCAAAAGGAAGATGGGAAAGCTGCTAAGTTAACAGGTTTACTGGCTAATAAATTTAAAGGAACCAAAGTAGATCAGCAATTCAGGAATATTAACGTACTTATCCGGGAAAGCAGTAAAAAACCCGCTCCTATTGCTACTGTTGTTCAGAAGATTCAAATGATGCAGGATTTTCTGAGTGAAATCATGATTGCACCGGATCCTAATAAAAAAGCTTTTGATGTTGTTAAAGCACGTTATAAAAGTGGTTCTGGAAATGCTATTACATCTCTCAGAGAGTATGCCAAGAAGATGCCTGATCCAGTGCAGAACTGGATACTTACATTATCTAATGAAACCTGGAAATCTGTATTGGGCGCAGCTAAACAACATATTAATACAGAGTGGGAAAATCAGGTTTATAATGTTTACAAACAAGGGCTTGCAGGGCGTTATCCACTAAAACGTTCATCTAGTGATGAACTGGCTTTATTTGACTTCAGTGAGTTTTTTAAAGCTGAAGGCACAATGGACAAGTTTTATGTTGATTATATTAAACCATTTATAACAACCCGTAGAGGCTGGAAAAATAAGGCTATTGATAACTATTCTCTGGGGCTGAGTAGTAAAACGCTCAAACAGGTTCAAAGAGCGCAAATGATAAAAGATATATTCTTTAGAAAAACACCTGATTCACCGAGTATTTCATTCCAGTTAAAACCCTATAAAATGGATAAAAAGGATGCGACATTTAGACTTGAAGTTGGTGAGCAGCGTATTAACTATAAACATGGTCCAAAATTCTGGAAGGATTTGAACTGGTCTGGAGAAGATGAAGATAAAAGAGTCAGGATTGTTTTTGTCGATCTTGACGGTAAGCGACATGAAAGAACTTTTGATGGCCCCTGGGCATGGTTTAAATTACAGGATCAATCAAAATTATCTAAAACTAATAAATCCAATGTGTTTCTGGCTACCTATCAGGTAGTTGAAAAATTAAATGGTGATAAAACTTACTCTCATAATATTAAGTATTTAATAAAGGCAAAGAGTGTAAATAATCCATTTAGTCAGAATTTACTTGGCTCATTTAGATGCCCAAAAAATATATAAAATGAATACTGATATGCAAATCGGACTGTATGGAAAACTACCCGCTTATGGAGATTTTATCTTCCGTAATTTAAATTCTACTTTTATCAATCCCTGGGATGAGTGGCAACAGAATTTTATTTCAGCCTCTCAGCAACAAATGGGGGACGATTGGTTAAATATTTATCTTTCAAGTCCTATCTGGCGTTTTGTGATATCTCCAGGTGTTTTAGATAACAAAATGTGGGCAGGTTTCATGATGCCTAGTGTTGATAGAGTGGGACGTTATTTTCCTATTAGTGTTGTAAAACCATTTCCACCTACCATAAATCCAGTCAATATCATGTTTAATTTCCAGGAATGGTTTACTGAACTGGAGGCACAATGTCTATCAGCTCTGGAAGGAAAAATAGATGCGGATGAATTAATTAGAATTATGTCCAATATAGAAGCTATTCCGGAAGAAACATATCTTCCTACACAGGATATGTTTGATATGGGGCCAATGTTATTTGGTCTTAACTCTCCACAGAATGGTTTAAATGGTATGTTGCCATATATTTTGAATGCAGCTTTATCTACCAGTTTGACCAGCTATAGTTTGTGGACAACTTCAGGCTCTGATTTGGTAAGTCCTGTGTTTTTTAGTTGTCAGGGACTACCACCTATTAGTGGTATTGCTTCGATGCTGGATGGACAGTGGCAGCAGCGAAACTGGAAAATCCCTTATAACATGATTTTAAATAAATAAGGCGACTTGATGACGGATACAACGATTAGAAGACCTATTCGCTGGGTTTCAGAAGAACGCACCCATGTCGGAGTAGTCCGTGAAATAAATGAAGACTCTATTCTTTCTTCTCCCGATACACATCTGTGGGCTGTAGCAGACGGAATGGGGGGATATGAATCTGGAAATGTTGCCAGCGATATGATTGTTACCACTCTGAAGGATGTAGAGACCAAACCAGGTCTTTCGGAGTATGTTGATGCAGTAGAAGATTGCTTAATCGATGTTAATCAACGAATTCTTGAATATGCTGATATTATGCTTGATGGACGTACTTTAGGTAGTACTGTTGTCACATTAATGATCCGCGACAGAGTTGGTATTTGTCTATGGGCAGGGGATTCACGTTTATGTCGTTTACGCAATAATCAGTTTGTCCAGTTATCGCGTGACCACAGTCAGGTTGAAGAGTTGGTAGAGCAGGGTATTTTGACTAAGGAAGAAGCTGCAAATCACCCTGATTCAAACATCATTACGCGAGCCATAGGTGCTAGCCCTGAATTATATATCGATATCAATGTGTTTAGTGTTCAGATGGGGGATATATTTTTACTATGTAGCGATGGTCTGTATAATATGATATCAAATGATAAGATAGTTGATATCATTTCAAACAAAGATATTGAATCATCGATAAATGAGTTAATTCAAACTGCATTAGATAATGGTGCCAAAGATAATGTCTCTGTAATACTGGTTAAGGGTGAGTCCAGTAAAGCCAGATTTGCACCGAACAAAAATAATAATGAGTAGTGTAGTATGAGTGATAATAACTCAGATAAAACAAAAATAAAAAAGCCTGAGGGAAAATCGGATCAGATTAATGATAAAACTCGACTGACTCCAAAAAATGTTGATAAGTCCTCAGTACCAGCAGATAAAACCAGATTAGCTCCTAACAGGAGAATAGCTCCCGATAACACAGTTGTTCAACAACAGAATTCGCCCCCTAAAGCTGTGCAACAATCTGGTGATACTGATAAAACACGCATTGCCAGAAAACCGGTTCAAGGACCTGCTAACAAGTCTGATGCCACTCGTATAGCTCAAAAGCCAGTAGGACAACCTTCAAATAAAACAGATGCTACTCGTATAGCTCAAAAACCAGTACGGCAAGCATCAAATAATGCTGATGCAACACGAATAGCCAAAAAACCGGTACAACAACCTTCAAATAACGCAGATGTAACTCGTATTGCACAGAAGCCGGTTAGACATACTTCAAAAGAAAATGAAGCAGTACCGGTTGCTACTCAAGATTCTGAAGGAGTTGAGAAAACTCAGGTAGTTACAGCTGGCGAAATTCCCGATAATTTACCACTGGAGACCGTAGATATCTCACAAATGGGCGATCATGGTGTTTTGAAAAAACGCTTTGTCCTGGAGTCGGTACTTGGTGCTGGAGGTATGGGTATAGTTTATAAAGCCAGAGACTTGCTGAAAGTTGAAGCACAGGATCGTGATCCCTATGTAGCTATTAAGGTTTTAGGAGAAGAATTTAAATCTCACCCCAAAGCATTTATTTCGTTACAGAGAGAGTCCAGAAAGTCACAAAGGATTGCGCATCCAAATATTGTGAATGTACATGATTTTGATAGGGATGGTGACACTGTCTTTATGACTATGGAGTTTCTTGATGGAAGCCCTCTAGACCAGTTAATAAGGAAATATAAATCTACTGGATTACCAACTGAAGATGCCTGGGTGATAATCAAAGGTATGTGTGCAGCATTAGCACATGCTCATGCTGAAAAAATAATACATTCTGATTTTAAACCGGGTAATGTTTTTGTAACAAAAAAAGGTTTGGCTAAAGTATTCGATTTTGGAATTGCTCGTGCTGTCGCCAAGGTTGAGAAATTCGATGAGCCAGGTAAACAGGAAGATAAAACCTTGTTTGACGCGGGCAATCTGGGTGCCCTGACACCAGCCTATGCCAGTCTGGAAATGCTAGAGGGCAAAGAGCCCGACATAAGGGATGATATTTTTGCATTGGGTTGTGTTGCTTATGAGCTATTTACTGCAGAGCACCCTTATAAAAAAATACCCGCTGATGAAGCTCAGAAACTTCGCATTAAACCTAAGAAAATAACTAATATATCTAAGCGTCAATGGCGAGCCATAGAACGAGCAATTGCTTTCAAACGGGAAGATAGAATAGCGACAGTTGATGAATTTCTAGAAGAAATCTCACCTAAAACTAAAACTAGTAACTTAATGGCTACAATTTTTGCATTGTTACTGTCAGTTGCTATTACGGTTTATTTTGTCTATTTTCAGGAAAAGACACCCGCTGAACCTGCGTTTTCTGAGGATGATATAACACTCAAGGTGACGATGGATATTTTAAAGCAGGATATTCAGCAGTTAATTGATAAGCCATTATTCAGCAATGCCTGGCAAGATTCAGTATGGATGAAATTTTCTGAATTAAAGTCTTTAACGAAGGAAGAAATACCCTGGGTAGTTGAAAAAAAGAAACAGATTTATGCTCTGTATTTAGCTGAAATTAATTCTTATATTAAAGAGCTTAGCTTTACTGAAGCAGGGCTTCTCATCAAAAATGCTAAAAGATATACCGATGATACCAGTGAGCTTGATTCGAAAAGCAGATATATCGCGAAAGCTATTGAAGAACAAAAAATAAAACAGGCAGCCGCTGAGGCGGCTGCAGAAGAAAAAAGGAAAGAACAGCGTTTACTGGCAGAACAGCAAAGACAAAAAAAGCTGGCTCAACAAAAAGCTGATAAAGCAAAGAATAAGCAACAGAAACAAAATGCTGAAACTACAAAAAGTTTTGACGTAGCATTGGAAAATGTCAATAATCAGCTTAAATGTATTGGCAGACTCGATATGCGAAATATTGAAATTGCAGTAATGAAATTGAGAGAGGTCGATCTGGCAAGATATAAAAGTATGGAGGATAAAATTGTTGGTTCATTGGCAAGTTGTATACAACATACTGGTAAGTTGAATCCTGAGCGAGCAACTGAGGCCAAGAGACAAAGTTTAAGAATATTTAAATCCAATAAGGTTCTTGCTGCAATAAATATTCAGGCTAAAGATGCCTGTGATGAATCTCTGGCGGGTTTAGGATCCAGGGGTAAGCGAGCTTTGTGTAAAGATAAAATTAAAGGCGCTGGTAATGGCCCTGAATTAGTCGTTATTCCCGGCAATAAGAGAGTGAAAGTTTTCGCTATTGGGAAGTATGAAGTTTCTATTGAGGAATTTAATAATTTTTGTAGTAAATCATCATCTTGTAGCACTATTACCGGTAAGGATGTAAAATTACCAGTAACCGGTATCGACATTTCTACTGCGGAAAAATATATGAACTGGTTAAGTTTAAATACTGGAAAAAAATACCGTTTACCGACTAAAACTGAATGGATTTATGCCGCAAAATCTCGAAGTAAATCTCTGGATGCAAACAGAAATTGTAAAATCAGTACACGTGGTATACAAAAGGGTGAAGGTTTGGTAATCACCAGTATTGGTAAGCAAAATAGTTGGGGGCTTGTTAACTATGTCGGTAATGCCCAAGAGTGGGTTTATGATAAAGGAAGAAAATTAAAAGCTGTCGGTGGTTCCTATACTCAGGCTTTGGAAAATTGCGATATTACTACTACTAATACACATGATGGCTCAGCCGATAATATAACCGGATTTAGAGTAATAAGAGAGGTAAATAGTAGCTCATGAGTGATGATAGTTTTTCA
The DNA here is from genome assembly GCA_050291745.1 of Gammaproteobacteria bacterium. Classification (GTDB taxonomy): domain Bacteria; phylum Pseudomonadota; class Gammaproteobacteria; genus JACNJF01. Next base: position 84,908 of record JBNKKI010000150.1, read on the forward strand.
AGCAAGCTAAGAACTCTTTCTAAAGATTACTATCAAAACCATATTAGTTTTGATGAGTATAGAGCTGCCAGAAAATCGATTCTGGATCAAATTGATGAAGAATTTAATGGACGGAAGGTTGCAATAGAAGACCCTACCGAACCTGTGGAACCGAATATGTTTATGAAAACAGTTGCCTTCTTTGCAAATACAGATATCGTTGATCTTGATAAAGATAAGTCGAAATAATCCGAATTATCAACAACAATAAGCAAAAAATACATTAATTTAACTATTGTTGAATTAATTGTTTCCTATAAAATTATATATTTCCTATTTACGAGGATACTCATGGAATTAATTAAGTTTTTTCAAACCGGTGGTCCATTTATGTACCCGATTTTAGTGGTACTTGCATTAGGTTTGGCAATTTCTTTAGAACGTTTTCTATTTATCAGTAGAACTCAGAGTAAGACAAAAAAAATCTGGATGCAGTTAGTACCCATGCTCAAGGCTCAGGATTTTGAGCGGGCAAAAAAACTGACTGAAACCGTAAAAACACCGGTTGCTACTATGCTTAATTATGGTTTTTCACGTTATAGTGCTAAATCAACAAGGGATAGCATCGAAGCCGCCATGGAAGAAGGTATTATGGAAACCATGCCTGATATTGAACAACGTACTCACTACCTGGCTACATTTGCAAATATAGCAACCTTACTAGGGTTATTAGGAACAATTATAGGACTTATTCAGGCATTCACCGCAGTAGCTGGTGCTGATCCAGCTGAAAAGGCTGATTTACTTTCTGCCAGTATATCGGTTGCAATGAATACCACTGCATTTGGCCTGGTTGCCGCAATACCCCTTATTTTAATTCACTCATTTCTGGTCACGAAAACTGCACGGCTTATTGATAACATTGAAATGGTCGGTGTCAAATGCCTGAATATTATCTCGGATGAATAAGCTGATCTGGTAGAGTCACAGTATGAAACTGGTCAGAAAAAAGTATCAACCGGAAGCTGTTGAACTCAATATTACTGCCTTTCTTAACCTGATGGTTATTTTAGTGCCTTTCCTGTTGATAACAGCTGTATTCTCACGAATGACAATTCTGGAGATTGAGTTACCACCTAAGGGTGCCATTAATAAAGAGCAGGATAAAATTAAATTACAGCTCGAATTACTGGTTAGAAAGGATAGTTTTGAAATTCGAGACGCGAATTTAGGTCGTATCAAATATCTTCAGAGAAACAACGATAAAACAAACTGGAAAACCTTTAATAAAATCCTGTTAGAAATTAAAAACAGATTCCCTGATGAAAAAAGTATTACATTATTATTAGAGCCAGGCGTTAATTACAAAACATTAATTCAGGTGATGGATCGTGTTAGATCTGCAGATTATGTACAAATGACAGATGTAGAAACTGTCGAGCTATTTCCTAATATTTCTATAGGAGATGCTCCAGAATTAATGCCTGCTGCAATTGCAGAAGGTCAACAGGAGGAGGGCGCTTCGAATGATGAATAAATCACGTCGTGCCAAGCGTATGGAGAAATATCTTGTGCGCAGTAGGAAATCTTCTCTCAATTTGATTTCATTGATGGATATTTTTACGATTCTGGTTTTCTTTCTACTGGTAAGCTCTTCAAGTGTTCAGCAATTACCAAAGAAAAAGGATTTACACCTGCCAACATCGATTGCAAAAAAAGTACCTGCAGAAACCCTGATTATTTCAGTTAGCAAAGATAAAATCATGGTGCAGGGTCGTCAGGTTGCTCTCATTAATTCTACAAAAAAAGGGTCTGAGTTAATAATTGAAGAGTTAAAGAAAGAACTTAAATTTCAATACTCAAAATCAGCAGAAATAAAAACACCAGATGGCAAGATTAAAGGGAAAGCAGTCACGATACTGGGAGATGAAAATATTCAGTACGACTTGTTAAAGAAAATATTAGCAACCTGCCGGGAAGCTAATTACACTCAAATTGCTTTTGCTGCCTTACAGAAATCTGCTGCTTCGAGAGATAAGTCATAGTGTCTGGTCTTACATATATACAACTGGCCCTGAACTGGAAGCCGGGAAGTAAGGATAGTACGCAGTTTTTGTTATTGGCAATGGTTTTTGTTATTGCGATGCTGTTGGTCGCTATTTTAATATCAAGAGTGAATGTTCCAGAACCCGTAAGAAAGGCTCGAGTTGAAGTCCCTGAACGCATCGCTAATTTTATTCTTAAAAAAGAAAAACCCAAGGTAAAACCGAAACCGGTTGTTAAACCTAAGCCGAAGCCTAAACCGAAGCCAAAACCAAAACCTAAAGAAGAAGAGAAACCTAAGGTCATAAAAAAGCCCAAGGATGAACCCAAAAAGGAATTAACTAAAGCCCAGAAAGATGCAAGAGAAGTTGCCGCTAACAGTGGATTACTGGCTTTGGGCAATGCTTTAGCTGATTTAATGGATACGAATGAAGTCAGTGAAATGGTAGGGGGTAATGTCAATATGGCTTCTGGTAATTCATCTACCAGAGCGGTTAATGCTAACCAGGATTTATTATTGGCTGATGCCGGTAAAGGAAGTGAAGGCGTTGATGTAAATCAATATCAAACAAACATGGTTGGTAAAACAACTCAGTTAACTAAGCGTGATATTACACAGGTGAAACAGGGTTTGTTATCAGCTGATGCTCAACTTAAATCAGATACCAGTACGAATCAGAAAGGAAAGGATAAAACTTCTAATAAACCTCGTAAGGCGGGTATCCGTTCTGAAGAGAGTATTACTATTGTATTTGATCAGAATAAGAGCAAACTTTATTCAATATATAATCGTGCTCGTCGTCATAACCCTACTCTTAAAGGTAAAATAGTACTTGAAATAACAGTAGCCCCAAGTGGCAAGGTAACCACTATAAAAGTTATTTCCAATGAACTTAATGATGCGAAGCTTGAGTCTCGACTGGTTAACCGAATAAAACAGTTTAATTTTGGTGCACAGAAAGTAGAAGAAATTACCGTCACTTATCCAATTGAATTTTTACCTTCCTGAGGGCTTAGTTCATATTAACCTGGATTCCGCAGTTGACCGCTCGCAATCGAGGTTAAGCCACTGTTTTATAAACCATGACAGTTGATGTGTATAATCACCTAATGGGTGCATCCCGCTACGAACTAAATTGCAAGTTTGAGGCGGCGTATCTCTTCGTTGTAACCCCCTGGAATAGTTGGCTATTCCGCGTCGTTACGCCTTGATCTACACCACCTCAAACGCACAATCAACTCGTCCAACTGCGAATTCCAGGATTAATCATCCGTAATCGGGAACAGGGTGAATAGCAGTATGAATATGGCAGGGATGAAGATTAATGGCATTTTCAGAAATGAATCTGCCGTAATTTCTGACCACTTGAATGAAGTTAGACTCGGAAAGTTTTCCAGGGAGAACAGGAAGTCGATAACAGGCGTAGCTGCGATTAATGCACCAGTCATAATCGCTAACGTTAAAGTGATACGCCGGATCAATAATTGTTTGCGTATTTTTGAGATGACAATCTTGCTAAATCCATCATCCTTAATAGATGGAGGAGAAAACATCTCTTCAAACATAAAGTCATCATTATTTGTCATTAGATTTCCTCTTTATCTGTTGAAAGTCAAACTGTTCTCTTATTGTTTGCCTGGCTCGAAAAATGATAGATTTGATTGTTCCTACAGGTAAATTGATGACCCCACTTATTTCACTATGAGATAGTCCATATGAATAAGATAAAACCATGATAGCCCGATCCTGCTCTTTTAAAACTGATAAATACATATCAAGATCACTTTGATTCTCAATCAGATCATTAGAAGCCTCTTGTTGAGTGGCCTGGTGTTTGCCAAACAAATCCATAATTTCATTATAACGTGTTGATTTACGGTTATATTGTAAAAATGTTGTATAGGCTATTTTCATTAACCAGCCCAAAAATGAACCTTTTCCTGAAAAACTATGCATTTTATCCCATGCCTGCAGAAAACAATCCTGTGAAAGATCATCAGCCAATGCAAAATTGCCCGTTAACTTACGTAAAAAGTTTCTGACAGGTGATTGATAGCGTTTCATAATTTTACCAAAAGCATGAGTATCTTTTTGAGAAACGACCTTATACACCAATTGGTAATCACTCTCAGGCATTTGCCCGATTACCATCTTATTCAGAGTTTTTACGATTTGTGGGAATTTTCCATATTATCAAATAAGCGATGCCAACGATAAAGGGAAAAACTCCAGTCGCTATCAAAGGTCTAACTGCATCCTGATCGTCCAGAATGAAAGCAAAAAGGATAAAAGCGATACCAATTGAAATGCCAATGATACCCTTGCGTAAGTCTCTGTCGGGATCAAATGGAGGGGTGATCATTTGGTCTATTAACTCAGGTGTAAGCTCCGCACCCTTTTCCAGAGCTACCTGTATTGTGTCATGGGCACGTAATCGTGATTTATAGCGGAAGTAAAAAAAGGCTATCCACATTGCGCCTAACACGATAAACATTGTAATTGGAACAAATAAATCTACAGCATTTGTTTCCATATTGAAATCTCCTACATTGAATACTTAATAGTGAGATGCATGAAAATATCATTTGGATGCAAATTAATTAAATTTTTTTATTATTTTGCAAACTGTGATCGATTTTATCTCATCTTAAACCTGAAATCCGCAGTTGAATGAGTTGATTGTGTGTTTGAGGGGGGTAGACGTAATACCAAGGTGTTACAACGAAGAGATACGACGCCAAAAACCTGCAATTCAGTTCGTAGCAGGATGCACCGATTGGGTGATTATACACATCAACAGTCATGCTTTATGAAACAGTGGGTTAACCTCTATTACGAGCGGTCAACTGCGGAATCCAGCTTAAACTGCTCTGACTTCAGTTATACTCATAAACGAGTGGGAAGTCTCTTCAATTTCCACTTCTTTTCCAGTTTAATGAAGATTTTGAAAGGCTAGAGGTACTCAACTGTTCAGCGTTTGTTGAACTAATATTCAGGGCTAATAGTCTTAGCTGAATACATATAAAAATATAATCAGATGAAAAAAATTATAATTGCAGGACTGGTCATCATCATAATTGCTTTATTTATGGTATTTGATCTAAGCCAGTACCTAACTCTAGTGTATATAAAATCTCAGCAAGCTGATCTGCAATTTTACTATCAGCAAAATATTATCCTGACTATGCTGGGCTTTTTTACCCTGTATGTGATAGTAACTGCAGCATCATTACCTGGAGCTGCGATTTTAACACTCGCGGCTGGTGCTATTTTCGGATTAGTAAACGGTGTGATAATAGCCTCATTTGCCAGCTCTATAGGTGCTACGCTTGCTTTCCTGATTTCCCGTTTTTTACTGAGAGATTCCATACAACGAAGGTTTTCCACTAATTTAAAGTCAATCAATGAAGGTATTGAAAAAGATGGTTCTTTTTATCTTTTTGCCCTCAGGTTAGTGCCAGCCTTTCCTTTTTTTGTCATTAATCTGGTGATGGGGTTAACCCGTATAAAAGTGCTTACTTTCTATTGGGTTAGTCAATTGGGTATGCTGGCTGGAACCATAGTCTATGTCAATGCAGGTACTCAATTAGCACAGATTGAATCTGCATCTGGCATTCTTTCATTAAAACTAATCCTGTCTTTTGTGTTGCTTGCTATTCTGCCATTTTTTGCAAGAAAAATTATCAGTTTAATAAAATCTGCAAAACTTATGAAAGCATTTAGAAAGCCTGATTCTTTTGATACTAATTTAATTGTTATTGGGGGAGGCTCTGCGGGACTTGTTACTGCTTATATTGCAGCGGCTGTAAAAGCAAAAGTAACTTTGATTGAAAAGCATAAAATGGGCGGAGATTGTTTAAATACAGGCTGTGTTCCGTCTAAAGCTATCATCCGATCCGCAAAATTTTTATCTCATATTTCTCGAAGCCAGGAATTTGGTATAAAGAATGCTGATGCCGAATTCGATTTTGCAGATGTGATGGAGCGGGTTCAATCGGTAATTAAAAAAATTGAACCACATGATTCTATTGAACGTTTTACTAATTTGGGTGTGGATGTAATCGAGGGAGAAGCGAAAATAGTTTCACCTTATGCTATCGAAGTAAATGATGAAATCATTACAGCCAGAAATATTGTTATAGCAACAGGAGCCAGACCTTTTATTCCACCCATAGAAGGCCTTGATAAAGTTAAATATTATACCTCTGATAATCTTTGGGAGCTACGTGATAAACCACGCAAAATGGTTGTTCTTGGAGGTGGCCCCATTGGTGCTGAATTAACACAGAGTTTTAATCGTTTAGGTATTGATGTAACTCAGCTTGAAATGGCTGATAGAATTATGGGACGTGAAGACCCGGAAGTATCGGAACTTGTTAAAGAAAAGTTTAAAGAAGAAGGGGTCAAGGTACTGGTAAGTCATAAAGCTAAGAAAATAATTGAGCAAAACGAGCAATTTATTCTAATAGCTGAACATGATAATAAAGATGTAGAAATACCTTTCGATACGCTTTTAGTGGCAGTAGGCCGTGTAGCAAATACTTCAGGATTTGGTTTGCAGGAATTAGGTGTCAGATTGACAGTAAAAGGCACCATAGAAGTCGATGAGTTTTTACAGACCAGCGTTCCAGGGATTTACGCCTGTGGAGATGTTGCTGGTCCTTATCAATTTACTCACACAGCCGCACATCAGGCCTGGTATAGTTCTGTCAATTCTCTGTTTGGCATAGTAAAACGTTTTAAAGTGGATTATTCCATTATACCCTGGGCCACTTTTACTGAGCCAGAAGTAGCCAGGGTAGGTCTTAATGAACTTGAAGCAAAAGAGCAGAATATTGCCTATGAAGTAACGAAGTATGGTATTGATGATCTGGATCGGGCTATTGCAGATAGTGAAGCGCATGGATTCATCAAGGTATTAACTGTACCTGGTAAAGATAAAATTCTGGGTGTGACGATTGTTGGTGAGCATGCAGGTGATTTAATCGCTGAATATGTACTGGCTATGAAGCATGGTCTTGGCCTTAATAAGATTCTGGGCACTATTCATATTTACCCGACGCTTGCTGAATCGAATAAATTTGTTGCAGGTGAGTGGAAGAAAGCCCATACACCCGTAAAATTATTACAGTGGGTGGAAAAGTTTCATGGATGGAGAAGGGGTAAGGGTTAAGACTTGTGCCTGAAGTTATTCAAATTGGCGATTTAACTCATCAGTATCAATCCAGGCTCGATTTAGACTAAGGGGTTTAAGCCAGTTCTTTCTTTTAAATTCAGCTGTAGCTTTACTGGCACTTTCAGTCGTAATGCCCAGCATGGCACCCATATCATCTCTTGTCGGCAGAAAAAAACTATCATCGGTTGAGGCCTGATCCAGTAATAGCAGTAAACGGGCGACGCGTTGCCTGGCATTGCCGGTAGATAGTTTTGTTATCCAGTTATCAGCACCGCTAAGAGCTTTTTGCCAGCGTTTAATTAAAGCATCATGCAGATTGGGTGTATCACGCTGTAAAGTTTTAATAATTGAACGTGGTATCCGGCACACACTGACATGATCCAGAGTAACCGCATCATGGTCTGCATTTTGTCCATTTAAGCTTTCCAGACCAGCCAGGTCTCCCTGTCCAAGTAGCCTGACGATTCTTCTATCGCCATTGGGTAAGTGCTGTACAAGCTTAATAAGACCGGAACGAATAGTATATACAAAAGGCATTTCATCTCCCTGGTGGTATAGTCTACTACCCGGTTCATACTCTAAATCATCAATCGGATGATGAATACGGTCAAAATCATCCTGATTAAGATCTGCAAATAAAACCAGATGGCGAATAGCACAGTTTTTACAACGATCCGCTCCCCGCCAGGCTTTTTCTATCAGTATATTCTTCACTACTTTGTATCTTCAGAAAATAAAATTTAAACGAATTGAAAAATTTCAATGCCGGATGGAATGATCGAGTTTAGCATAGTTCCATACCTTAATTTTGGAGAGCAGTATGTCATCATCAAATAGAATACAAAATATGCCAATATCATTCTTTGCCATGGTAATGGGTATGGTGGGACTAACCATTGCCTGGGAAAAAGCTAGCGATCTATATCAATTCAGCAGTGCTATTTATACTACATTATTAATACAATCGGTATTAGTGTTTATTATTTTAGCAGCACTATACCTATATAAATGTATTAATTTTCGAAGGGTTTTACTGGAAGAATGGGCAAATCCGATAAAGGTTAATTTTATTCCTGCGGTTTCAATAAGTCTTCTTCTATTCTCAATTGCGTTTTTAAATATATCAATGGAGTTCAGTCGAGTACTTTGGAGCATAGGTAGTATTTTACATATGGTCATTTTACTGATGGTCATTAATTCCTGGTTACACCACGAGAAATATGAAATTAAGCATATAAATCCAGCCTGGTTTATTCCAGCAGTGGGTAATGTAATAGTACCTTTGGCTGGCGTACCTTTAGGCTATGCAGATATATCCTGGTTTTATTTTAGTATTGGCATGATGTTCTGGTTAATTTTACTGGTCATAGTATTTAACAGAATTATTTTTCACATGCCTTTACCGGTAAAGCTTATTCCCACTTTGTTTATTTTAATAGCGCCACCTGCAGTAGGGTTTTTATCCTATATGAAATTAACAGGAGATCTGGATACCTTCGCCCTTGTACTTTACAACTTCGCATTATTTTTAACCATATTATTGTTTAGTCAACTTCCACGTTTTATCAGATTACCCTTTTTCATATCCTGGTGGGCATATTCCTTTCCTCTGGCAGCTATGAGTATTGCCAGTATGGTGATGGGGCAGGTTAGCGGGAAACCTTTATTTGGATACATAGGACAGGCACTTTTATTCATATTAAGTGTGTTGGTTTTCTTCTTATTTATCAAAACCCTGAATGCCGCAAAGAATAAAAAAATCTGTGTTGCTGAATAATTTTTTAATTAATTGGAAAGAGTTATGAAACAAGTATTATTGAATGAGAAATTCCCCATATTTAAGCTGGAAATAGAAAAAAATGAAACTGAGTTTAGTTCTGCTCAGGCTTTGGTTAACCACTTTAAACAATTGATTGATGACGATGATGTTACTCGATTTATTGCAGAGTTTGATCATTACAGTCATACCAAAGGACTTGAAGGTGGTGAAATACCTGAAGATATCATTGATGCCCGTAATGTCGTTTTCTGCTTTGGTACCAAATTACCCAGTGCGGAAATGCTGGCACTTCGACCTCGTTCTATTGGTATAGCTGAAACCAGAACCGGCTTCAGGATTTCCTTTATGGAAGCACCAATGGCACTGGCTAATGATACGATGAAAAGTTGGGTAAAAGGTTTAGTTGAAAGAGAGGTTGCCTAAAATGATTAATTTATTAAATAAGGAAAAAATTATGAATATTGCCGTAACAAGTCAGAATTTTAGAACAATCACTGGTCATGCTGGTAAATCAAGACGTTTTCTAGTGTATTCCAGTAAGCCTGAAGGAGAGTGGGTTGAATCTGATCGACTGGATTTACCTAAAGAAATGTCAATGCATGAATTTAAAGGAGGGTCTCACCCGGTTGACGCATTTGATGTGTTAATTACTGAAAGTTGCGGTGTTGGTTTTATCAGGAAAATGTCAATGCGAGGTGTCACTGTATTGACAACCAGTGAGACTGACCCAGCTAAAGCAGTGAAAATATTTACTTCTGGAGAAACATTGCCTCCAGCAATACCACACTCACATTAAGTAAATTATTTTGACTATTTAGGGATAATATTATGGCAGCCTGATATAGGGACCAAAATATTAATTAAAAGTTTCCCTGATCTTTTATCTGGCGAATTTTAGATTTCATCAATTCTGATGGCTACTGTCTCATATTGTCTGAAATCTAAGTAAATCTGGTAAAAATCTCGAGTTGCTTTTTATAAAAAACTCGATTAGAAAAATTTCGATTTTGGCTTAATTCTACCTGCGTCAATCGGTCACTTCTTTTTGTTTTTGTTAAGGATAGTATTTAGCTTCTTAAGTGCACTTAAACAATCTGATTAGATATTTTTCTAAAAATTATATTCTGAGAATCTTTAAAGATTTTCAGAATTTCATTTAAATTTTTGTATTGGAGACATGAGATGTTGGATCCTGTAATGATTGAACTGTCGCGTTGGCAGTTTGCAGCGACTGCACTTTATCACTTCCTGTTCGTTCCTCTTACCCTGGGGATGACATGGTTGCTGGTCATAATGGAATCGGTTTATGTAATGACCGGAAAGGAAATTTACCGTGATATGACCAAATTCTGGGGCAAATTATTTGGTATAAATTTCGCTCTTGGTGTGACCACAGGTCTCACAATGGAGTTCCAGTTTGGTACTAACTGGGCATATTACTCACATTATGTGGGAGATGTTTTTGGCGCACCCTTAGCGATAGAGGGACTAATGGCTTTCTTCCTTGAATCTACTTTCATAGGTATGTTTTTTCTAGGTTGGGAACGTTTATCAAAACGTCAACATTTAACCGTCACATTTTTAACCGCAATAGGTACTAATCTGTCAGCACTCTGGATACTTATTGCAAATGGCTGGATGCAAAATCCAGTGGGTTCTGAGTTCAATTACCAAACCATGAGAATGGAAATGACAAGTTTTGCTGATGTCGTTTTAAATCCGGTTGCTCAGGTGAAATTTATTCACACTGTTGCTGCCGGTTATGTTGCTGGTTCAATGTTTGTATTGGGTATATCTGCCTATTATATATTAAAAGGGCGCGATCTAGCTTTTGCCAAACGATCATTTTCAATTGCTGCTGGATTCGGTCTGGCTTCAATTTTATCTGTTATCGTACTTGGTGATGAATCCGGTTATGAATTAGGAGATGTACAAAAAACAAAATTGGCTGCAATTGAGTCTGAATGGGAAACACATGAGGCACCGGCTGGTTTTACACTATTTGGTATACCAGATCAGGACAATGAACGAACCAAAGCGGCTGTTAAAATTCCATGGGTTATGGGGCTAATCGCTACCCGTTCAATTGATGAGGAAATTATTGGTTTAAAAGATATTATGGCTCATAACGAAAATCGAATACGTCGAGGGATGATTGCTTATAAGTATTTACAAAAACTCAGGGCAGGTGAAGTAACTTCTCAAAATATTGGCTTTTTCGAAGAATATAAAGACGATCTTGGTTATGGACTCTTATTAAAGGCATACACAAAAGATGTGGTGAATGCTAATGAAGAACAGATACAAATGGCTGTGAAAAGCTCTATTCCCAATGTAGCACCATTATTCTGGACATTCAGAATCATGGTGGCGACAGGTTTTGCTATGTTGGTCATCTTCGCACTAGCATTCTATTATAATGCTAAGCGAGTGATAGAAAAAAAGCGCTGGTTGTTAAAAATTGCGCTATTCAGTATTCCATTACCCTGGGTTGCGATAGAAACCGGTTGGTTTGTCGCTGAATTTGGTCGACAACCCTGGGCTATTGGTGAAGTATTACCCACCTTTCTTGCAACATCCAGCCTTACGACTACTGAAATCATTATTAGTCTGACAGGGTTTATAGCTTTCTATACTTTTTTACTGGTGATAGAAATGTGGCTCATGTTCCACTTTGCTCGAAAAGGTCCGAGTTCAATTGGAACAGGGCGTTACCACCATGAACAACCTGTACAGCAGGTTACCGACAAACCTGTTGAAGCTTAAGGAGTATTGAGTCATGATTTTTGATTATGAAATTTTTAAAATGATCTGGTGGCTATTCGTTGGTGTGCTGCTAATCGGCTTTGCCATCACTGATGGTATGGATATGGGTGTGGGTAATCTTTTACCTTTCCTGGGTAGAACGGATGATGAACGTCGGGTAATGATTAATACCGTAGGCCCCCATTGGGATGGAAATCAGGTCTGGTTAATTACAGCTGGCGGTGCCATTTTTGCAGCCTGGCCTGCAGTATATGCGGCTGCATTTTCGGGGTTTTATTTTGCTATGATCCTGGTTCTTTTTGCATTATTTTTTCGACCGGTAGGTTTTGACTATCGCAGTAAACTGGGTGATGCTCGCTGGCGTAATGCCTGGGACTGGGGCCTGTTTGCCGGTGGTGCTATACCATCACTGGTATTTGGTGTTGCTTTTGGAAATTTACTTCTGGGTGTCCCCTTTTATCTTGATGATTTACTGCGACCTTATTACACAGGTTCATTTTTCGCATTATTAAATCCATTTGCATTACTGACGGGTCTAGTGAGTTTCTTTATGCTGACCATGCATGGCGGCATCTGGATACAAATGCGAACATCAGGCACTATTTCTGAACGCAGTAAAGGCTGGATACTGGTTGCAGGTCTGGGTGCAATGATTGCATTTGCACTGGCTGGTGTATGGCTGGTCACCGGTATTGATGGTTATAAAATTATCCAGCAACCGGAGTTGGGTGCATTACCTAATCCACTGGCAAAGACAGTAGAAATATCTGCAGGAGCCTGGTTAACTAATTATCAAACTTATCCATGGACCATGATATTTCCTGTGCTTGGATTTATAGGCATTATTGGTGCTATTGTCTCATCAAGAGCGAATAAACCCGGTTTTGGTTTTTTCAGTAGCTCTATTGGGATTACAGGCATTATTATGACTGCTGGTTCTGCGATGTTTCCTTTTGTGATGCCGTCGAGTACTCACCCCAGTCATAGTTTTACTATCTGGGATGCCAGCTCAAGTCATTTGACACTATCTGTCATGTTCTGGGCGACAATAATATTTTTACCTATTGTTTTGAGTTATACCGTGTGGAATTACTACAAGATGTGGGGAAAACTATCAGTAGACGAAATCAAAGATCGTTTTTCAGCGTACTAGTCTTTAATGAAGCTCTGAACAATTCCTGTAAATAAAATTATGAATTGATCAGCGTTTTCATAAGTCTATAACTTTTAAATCGAGGGGGGGAACCTCCATGAAAAATAGGAGAGTAATATGTGGTATTTCACCTGGATCTTAGGGGTCATGCTGGCACTGTCATTCGGTATCATTAACGTACTCTGGTACGAATCTGAGCAATGCCTGGATAAAAATTCCGAGGATTAAGCTGTGAGATTCTCAGATAAATTTTGAGTTTCTCCAAATTACCCGACAAGCATCTGCTTGTCGGGATTGCAAAACTTACTGACGGGTAATTAAACTGATATTATCTGTTTAACCGTTAGTGTTAAACCTGCAATACGCAGCTGGACGAGTTGAACCTGGAAAAATCAGTTAATCATGAAAGTCTTCGTATCAGCTTAATGTACCTGATAAAATCAAAAACACGCTCATCACCAATCAGCTAACAATGGTGTTTTTGGTTTCTCCAGGCACATCAATCTGTTACTCATCTTATTCAAGCTGAACTGGTTTTTCCAGGTTGAAGTGTCGTTTGAGGTGGTGTAGATCAAGGCGTTACAACAAACAGATACGCCGCCTCAAACCTGCAATTCAGTTCGTAGCAGGATGCACAGATTGGGTGGTTTTTCCAGGATCATACACATCAACTGTAATGGTTTATGTAACAGTGGGTTTACCTTTATTGCGAGCGGTCAACTGCGGAATTCAGGTTAATAGTGATTTATACTATGGCAGATGTAAAAGTAAATTTTCTGAAAAAACAAAAAGAGCAGTCAGGTCGATTATTGTCTCTGGCCATAGCGCTTGGCAGTATGAGCGGTTTGTTAGTGATTGCTCAAGCCTGGTTTCTGGCACTGATTATCAATAAAGTCATATTCGAAAAAGGAAGTTTGTCGGATGTGATGCCCTGGTTATGGATGATGTTGGGTATTCTAATATTGCGTGCAGTTATAGTGTATTTTTCTGAGCAGGTGGCTTTTTCTGCATCAGCTGATATTAAACAGAATTTACGTAATCGTTTATTCAATCATATTCAATTACTTGGACCTGGATACCTGAGTAATGAAAGTAGTGGTGATATTAGTACAGTCATTAGTGATGGTGTAGAAAAGCTGGAATCGTATTACGCGCGATATTTACCAGCCATGTCGCTAGCTGTCTGGGTACCTCTGTCCATACTGGTTTTTGTGTTTCCTCTGGACTGGAAATCAGCTCTTGTTATGATTTTAACGGCTCCGCTGATTCCCTTATTTATGATTCTAATCGGACGGGGTGCCGAAAAGTTGAATCAGAGCCAATGGAAGCAACTGGTTCGTATGGGAGGACATTTTCTTGATGTTATTCAGGGCTTAACAACTCTAAAGCTATATAATGCCAGCAGACGTGAAGCTGAAGTTATTTCACGTATCTCAGAAGATTATAGACATGCCACCATGAAAGTATTAAGGCTGGCTTTTCTGTCTTCCCTGGCGCTTGAATTTTTTGCAACTATTTCTATTGCTATTGTCGCTGTATTGATTGGCTTTCGATTATTATTTGCTGAAATGGAGTTTATTAATGGATTCTTTATTCTGCTTTTAGCTCCCGAATTTTATTTACCTTTGCGTTCACTTGGAACCCATTATCATGCGCGGATGGATGCAATAGCGACTGTTGAAAATATCATTGATATTCTGGATACACCATTACCTGTCAAGAGTGAAACAAGTTCAAAGCTATTACCAGAACATGCTATATCAATTCAATTCCAGGATATTCATTTTTCTTACGATGGAAGATCGGCATTAAATGGGGTTAGTGTCAATATCAACCCGCAGGAACGGGTTGCACTTGTGGGTTCTTCCGGATCAGGTAAGTCTACATTAGTGAATATGCTACTGGGATTTATTCAGCCTGATAAAGGTAAACTCCTGATCAATAATACTGATTTCGGAGACCTGGATTTAAAGCACTGGCGTTCTCTTATTGGTTGGGTACCACAAAGACCCAAACTTTTTCATGCAACAATTGCTGAAAATGTGAATCTCGGACTGAATAATCTGGATCGCGATAAAATTCTTTATGCTCTGGAACAGGCCCAGGCACTGGATTTTATTCAGCAGCTACCTCTGGGAATTGATACGGTAGTAGGTGAGGGTGCCAGGCAGTTATCCGGTGGACAAATTCAACGTCTGGCGCTGGCTAGAGCTTTTTTAAGGGACGCCAAATTTTTAATTCTGGATGAGCCGACTGCTCATATGGATAAATATAATGAACAATTAATACAACGATCTATTGAAAACCTGTCACAGGGCCGCACGGTTTTAACTGTGGCACATCGTTTATCTACCGTGAAGACTGCGGATCGCATTCTAGTACTTGAGCAAGGTAAAATTTTACAGCAGGGAAGTCATCAGGAGTTAATCAGGCAAACAGGTTTTTATCAGCAACTGCTCAGTGCATCGGGGGAAATAAAATGAAAAACCTTATAAGGTTACTCGTTTTATTTAAGCCGTATAGTGGTTGGGTGTTATCAGGAATTCTACTATCACTGATTACGCTATCTTCTAACATAGCCCTGATGGCTATTTCCGGCTGGTTTATTGCTTCTATGGCGATAGCAGGTATGGCTGGAGTAAGTATGAATTATTTTAGCCCCGCAGCGATGATTCGCGGTACCGCTATATTCCGAACAGCAGGTCGATATGCAGAACGTCTAGTGACCCATGAAGCAACTTTTCGTTTAATATCAGTTATTCGCGTCTGGTTTTATAAGCATCTGGAACCATTAGTACCCGTTGTGTTAGAAGATTATCGTGCAGGTGATTTATTCAGCCGCATTCGTGCAGATATTGATATGCTGGATAATTTTTATATTCGAATTATTGTGCCTTTATCCGTTGCATTTATTGGTACGATTATGACGAGTCTGGTGATGCTTAATTATGATGTCACACTAGCCTTAACACTGTTATTAATGCTATCGATCGCTGGTATCCTGTTACCATTTATAATAGCCAGGCTGGGTCTAAAGCCAGGTCAGGCAGTTATTGAAAAATCAAAGCAGTTGCGCACTGATATTATTGATGGTGTTCAGGGAATGGCGGAACTTACTGTCTGTGGTGCACTAGAGCATAGTGCTGAAAGAATACAGATTAGTGGACGTCAATGGATTCAGGCGCAGAAAACGATGGGCCGGGTTTCCGGATTATCACAATCGGGATTACTTTTTCTGACTAATCTGGCGCTTTGGCTGGTTGTATTGTTAGCCATTCCTATGGTGGCTGAGTCGATTATTGAACCGGCTGAACTCGCGATGCTTGCGCTCTTTACACTGGCTTCCTTTGAAACTGTAATGCCATTGCCGGAAGCTTTCCGCTTATTAGGTCAGATAAAATCTTCAGCTGACAGGTTGTTTGAAATTATTGACCGAAAACCATTAGTATCAAATCCTCTTAAGAAAATAGATCGACCGGATATCTTCGATCTACAGTTTAATCAGGTATGTTTTAGCTATAAATCGCTTAATGGGCCAGTGTTAAGAGATTTAAGCTTTCAGCTTAAGAAGGGGAAAAAAACCGCTATTATTGGTCCATCCGGTTCGGGTAAAAGTAGTTTAATCCAGTTAATATTACGTTACCAACCTGTTGACTCAGGAACAATTTCATTGAGTGGACAGGATATTTCCTGTTTTAGCAGCGAACAATGTCATGACATGATTTCAGTGGTTCCACAGCATACCCATCTATTTAATAGCAGCATTCGTGATAATTTACTTATTGCCTGTCCATCAGCTACTCAACATCAACTGAATGAAGCCTGCAAAAAAGCGAAAATACATGATTTTATTATTCAACAGCCTGAAGGTTATGATACCTGGGTTGGTGAGACAGGGGTAAAACTTTCAGGTGGACAAACCAGAAGGCTCTCTATTGCACGGGCTTTACTGAGGGATTTTGATTTACTGGTACTGGATGAACCTGGCGAAGGGCTGGATGCGAAAACAGAATATGAAGTCATTCATAGCCTGGTAGAAAGTCTAGACTCTGCCGGCCTGTTACTCATCACCCATAGCCCGACTGGTCTGTCCTTGATGGATGAAATAATTATTCTTGAGCAGGGTGTTTGTAGCGGGAAAGGTAGTTTTAATAGCCTGAAATCAACGCATGACTATTTATCAGAAATGTTGCATTTTGATGAGTGATAAATAAATTATTTTTAGAAAATCCGTAAAAATATTTTTAGTTTTGTGTCATTTTGCCAGTTTTTATGTGAAATCTATCTTGATGATGAATTTAAATATTTCCATAACGGGAATATTATTTGCAAATCCTTTGTGTAGAATATTATAATTTCCATATCGGGAATGATCTCATCTAGAATAGTTATATTTGAGTGTATTTTCCATATCGGGACTATTGATGACACAAACTATCGACAAAATCAGCGTAAAGCACTTTCAGTGCACGAAAGAGCTGGGCCGCTATCTACGAGACTATCGTCGCATACAGGCCTCTACTATCAGCGATGCCAGCAGTTTTGTCGCTCTGGGTGAACGTTTTATCTCAGAAATTGAGCGCGGTAAGGAAACAGCTTTTTTTGATAAGACGTTGCAATACATTAGTCTCCTTGGTCTTAGTTTGCATATCTACCCGAGGAATGTGTTGAGTATCGCCCCCCCTTATGGGGCATTTAACAATATAAAAGAGATAGGAGCACTAGCACGTCATCATCGTCAAGCCCAACAAGCCACATTAGACACAGCAAGGGAACTCTCCGGGCTGGGCCTTCGGTTTTTATCTGATTTTGAGCGGGGCAGGAATTGCCAGATTGCTAAAGCCCTTTCAGCACTCAGGCACTATGGTCTGGAAGTGGCTATAGCCCCCAGAAACTACCGACTCAGTAAGGCGGATCTGTTAAATGTATGATGATGAACTCAATGTCTGGGTTAATGGTCACCATGTTGGTTATTTGTGGTGTGACAAACGTAAAGAAATGGGGTTTCTGTACTCAAACGAGTGGTTAGAAAATACTATTCGTTTTCCCGTGTCAAAAACACTGCCCTTGAGAAAGGAAGCCTTTGAGCCAGGCGCGGAAAATGGCGTTGCTCACAACTATTTTGCTAACTTATTACCAGAAGCCGATAGTCGCAAACGAATCTGTCGAGAGAAGAAAATCAGTGTTGAAAATGATTTTGAATTACTCCGCGCAATTGGCGGCGAGTGTGCAGGGGCATTATCCATTCTGGAGGATGGGCCTCAGGATGTCACCACTAAATACCGCCTACTCAATGATAATGATTTCACTGAACTGCTGATTAAACGTAATCCATCAGCGGTCGTACAGGCAGGTGATAATCCTCCCCGTCTCTCTCTGGCAGGTGCGCAGGATAAGGCTCCTGTAAAATATGAGAACGGCAAATTCTATATTCCTCTGGATAACGCCATATCAACACATATTTTGAAATACCGATTACGCGATATCAATCATGTCCCAGCCTATGAAACAATTACCATGTGGACAGCCGCTGAACTGAAACTCGATGTTAGTGAAATTGACTATTGCATACACGAAAAAGAATCCTTTACGCTTAGTAAACGCTATGATCGTGTCTTAACTTCGGCTGGCCTTATCCGGTTACACCAGGAAGACTTCTGTCAGGCGAGTGGGAGATCCAGTCGCAGCAAATACGAACATGAAGGTGGCCCCACGTTTGCTGAATGCCTGCAACTGGTACGTGAGTATTCTACTCAACCCTTAAAAGACATCCCGAGACTCATCCAGTGGCAGGTGTTTAATTTTCTTGTAGGTAATTCGGATGCGCACGCAAAAAACCTTTCATTTTTATACGGACAGGATAATACCACTCGTTTAAGCCCTTTCTATGATCTCATTGCGATTCATGCCTGGCCTGGCCATGTGTTTAATCATAATCTGGCGTTATCGATTGGTGGCGAAACGAATATCCATAATATTCAAAGAGCCAATTGGGAAAGACTGGCCGATGAGTGCGACATATCCTTTAAATTATTCGATACTACAATCAAAGATTTATCTGCTGCTATCATTGATGCGTTCGATCGTGCTGAACAGCGATTTGAAGAGAGGCACGGCAAGTACCCGGCTTTACAACAGGTTCGGCAAGCATTGATTAAAAATCAACGGATATTAAGAAAAGCATTTGAACCTGGAATCCGCAGTTGGACGAGTTGATTGTGCGTTTGAGGTGGTGTAGATCAAGGCGTAACGACGCGGAATAGCGAGCTATTCCAAGGCGTTACAACGAAGAGGTACGCTGCCTCAAACCTGCAATTCAGTTCGTAGCGGGATTCACCGATTGGGTAATTATGCACATCAACTATAATGGTTTATGAAACAGTGGGTTAAGCTCTAATGCGAGCGGTTAACTGCGGAATCCAGGTTTAAATAGCCAGTCATATATGAAATAACTCAATCCCTGAAAACTGCTATGGAAATTGCTGCGTTTCAGCTTTACTGATTATCTTAGAGTTGATAACAGCGTGTCCACCATACTTTGCAGGTTTTTTCTTGAAGAGTTTGTCTGGCTATATACTTTAAGTCCTCTGACCCCCATTAATAGAAACCGTGCTAATGTCTGTGGGTTTTTATCCTCAGCGATTTGTTGACAATCCTGAGCCTGTTTGATCACCTGGTATAATTTCTGTTCATGACTTTCAAACATTTTTTGTAGTTTTAGTCTTATCTCTTCATCCTGGTCAGCTAACTCTGTCGCTGTATTAATCATCAGACATCCCTTGATTGATTTTTCATTGACCAGGTCATCTACCAGTAACTCAAAGAAATGCTGAAGCGTTTGTATAGGGCTATCGTTTACCTGTAAACGTTTTTCCAGTTGTATCGAACTACGCTCGAAATAAAGATCCAGGGTTTCAAAAAATAACTGACGTTTATTCTTAAATGCAGCATACAGGCTGCCCGGGCGCATATCCATACATTCCCCTAACTGCTGCAGAGAGGTATTGGTATAACCATTTTGCCAGAACAGATACATCGATTGTTCAAGAGCCTGTTGTCGATTAAATTGAATTGGACGTGACATAAGCTTTACTTTATCAGATTTTTGAGTAATCATTCAACTTCTGTAATTGAGTGATCATTCAATTACTTTTGATACTACTCAATATGGAGTCCAAGATGAGCTTAAAAGAAGATATTCAGCAACTAAGAGAACAGACTCTCGCTAAAGCGCCACAGGAAGTTATTGATGTATTACTTGCTACAACTGCAGAATTGAAGCAGCAGGGTATAGAAAATAAAGCACTTGGTGCAGGTGATCTAGCTATTGATTTTAACCTGCCCAATATTGATGGTGAAAATATCAATCTGACCCAGGCTTTGAGGAAAGGCCCCGTTGTTCTTAATATTTATCGTGGAGGCTGGTGCCCTTACTGTAATCTGGAACTTAATGCCTTACAGAAAGCCTTAGCTGAAATTGAGAGTGCTGGTGGTCAATTAATCGCCGTTGCTCCTCAGTTACCTGATAAATCGATTGAATCGGTTAACAGGCATCAATTAACATTTGAAGTGTTGAGTGATGTAGGCAATAAGGTATCCAGGCAATATGGACTGGTTTTTACTCTGCCTGAAGCACTTAGACCCATTTATGAACAGTTCGCTCTGGATGTACCAGGATATAATGGTGATGACAGTTTTGAATTACCTATACCTGCGACTTATGTTATTAAACAAAGTGGAGAAATTGTGCATGCCTTTGTCGATGCTGATTATACTCAACGTATGGAACCAGCAGATATTGTGAATATTTTAAAAAGCCTGTCATTTAATTCATATTGCTAACAGTCTGTTCTAAGTGTTAATAAGGTGAGTAAATAATCAACAATGTACTCTGGGCAAATCAATCCAGGATGAAGTATAGGATGGAGATAGCTTACTCTGATTCATCGTCCATTTACCGGTTAAACCCTCTGCTCCGAAGGTGAGTGAGTCACGGCCATAACGCTGATTAATATTATCGATCATTAGCATTAATTTATCGGTTTGCGGTCGTTGACCGGGGGTGAATAAATCATACTGATGAAAATGACGATCACGAATATCCAGTAAACCTATACCGCATTTAGCAAATAGACTG
The DNA here is from genome assembly GCA_050291745.1 of Gammaproteobacteria bacterium. Lineage (GTDB taxonomy): Bacteria > Pseudomonadota > Gammaproteobacteria > JACNJF01. The sequence continues at coordinate 105,943 of JBNKKI010000150.1, forward strand.
CCGGGTTTATAAAGTTTGGACATGCCTGTTTTGGCATAAGTGATAATCAGTGTACTGTTACTGGTCGGGTAGGGCAATTTGATAACCAGGCTATTACTATAGAAACCAGGTTTGAATTCGGAAGTAAAAGCAAATAGATACAGGCTAGCACAGAAACTATTTTGACTTCGCAGCTTTTCGGCAGCTGCGGCTGCATAACGACTGATATGGCGTAGTAATTCCTCTTTGTCACTGGTTTTTTTACCAAAAGAACGGGTAACAAAGATTTCCTTCTTAGGGGCTGGCTGTTCATCCAGTCCGATACAGGCTTCACCATTTAATTCACGTATGGTCCGTTCAACATTGATGCTTGTCTGTTTACGGATAAAATGTGGATCGGCCTGAGCCAGTTGATAAATACTGTGAATACCGAGATCATTTAAACGTTTCCCCAGACGTTTACCGACACCCCAGATTTTATTAACTGGCAGGCGTTTTTGCAGCCATTGCCACTTGGCAGGACTGTCCAGTACCGCAACGCCAGTGTCTTTAATTTTTTTGGCAGCATGGTTAGCCAGTTTTGACAGAGTTTTGGTAGGAGCTATGCCTACTCCTACTGGCATACGAACATTTTGCCACAGGGTATCTTTGATGAGAGTGCCATATTCATTCAAATCCAGTTCCATGCCATTAAAATCCAGAAACATTTCATCAATACTGTATTGCTCAACATGAGGTGAAAAATCACGTAAGGTTGTCATGACCTGATTGGAAATATCACCATACAGGCGAAAATTAGCAGAAAAAATGATTACCCGATGTTTTCTTAACTGTTGTTCTACTTTGAAAAAAGGCTGCAGGTCGGGCACACCGAGATTTTTCGCTTCCTTGCTGCGAGCAATAATACAACCATCGTTGTTACTTAATACAATGACCGGCTTATTGCGTAAGTCGGGGCGAAATACCTGCTCACAGGATGCATAGCAGGAGTTGCAGTCGACCAGAGCCATCATAGGTTTTTTAACCCTGCACCAGATGCTTTTTGATGCTGTGAGTGACAATACCTTCAATCAATAAATCATCTAAACCTGCGACATTAATCGGAGGATAATTATTATTGGCAGATAATAATTGCATACGCCTGATATCGAGAATTTTGCAGGTCAATTCACCATCGATCGCAGCGACTACCACCGCACCATGCCTACGCTCCAACGAGCGATCTATAATTAATAGATCTCCCTGATCAATACCTATGTCGTGCAAAGAATCTCCTTCAGCCCAGGCAAAAAATGTTGCAGCTGGTTTTTTTATTAAAAACTCATTTAAATCTAGTGATTTATCAATGAAATCATCGGCTGGCGAAGGAAATCCAGCACGGACATGACAGCCATACAGTGGTAATTCAATATGGGATAATTCAGATTCTGGTTGGCTGATACGGATAAGTGGCATAAAAAAAGTTCTCAAAATGTTCTCATAAGTGTATGTATTCACTTAGCGAATTTCAAGTAGAATTTAGTTGTTGGGAGCTGTCGTTCCTATCGATTGCAAACTACGATAGGGGGTGATTGGCGTCATCCGTAAATAACTGGAGAAACCGGCAATGCTTCAACCTGGATTCCGCAGTTGACCGCTCGCAATAGAGGTTAACCTACTGTTTCATAAAGCATGACAGTTGATGTGTATAATCACTCAATCGGTGCATTCGGCTACGAACTGAATTGCAGGTTTGAGGTGGCGTATCTCTTCGTTGTAACGCCCTGGAATTGCTTGCTATTCCGCGTCGTTACGCCTTGATCTACACCACCTCAAACGCACAATCAACTCGTCCAACTGCGGATTCTAGGATTATGCAAAAGCAATTTTTTAATAATCACCTATAGTTTATATTGATTCAGTGCTATATTTGTATATTTTAAAGTACTGATTTTCTTGGGCCTGTTTTTGCAGGTTTTTATATATTTTCTGATAGGTATTATTCAATGTTTGATTTTCTGAACTCAGGAAAGGAAGTAGAACGCTTAAATGCGGAAAACATGGAATTGTCAAAGCAGTTATCTGAATTGCAACAGGAGCTAGAACAAAAAAAGACAGAACTGGATCGTTCACAGGCTTTACTTGTTGCAACCGGTGATGAGTCTACTCTATCGCTGGGAATTTTCGATTCATTAGAAACTTTTGGTAGTAGTCTGCTCGAGATGCAGGCAAGCTTTGCCAGCCTTTCTACTATGTTGCAACATGAAAAACAAACAGCCATCGAAGCAGCAAATGAATCTGTTTTAGCGAATCAGGGAACGCTTAAACTGGTTAATAATCTTGAATCCGTAGCATTAACTGTCGATGAAGCTGTCGAAAATGTTGAACAGCTTAATAGCAGAGTGGATGCTATTGGTAATGTGATAGGATTGATTAATGGCATATCTGAACAAACTAATTTGCTTGCACTGAATGCTGCTATTGAGGCAGCACGCGCAGGAGAACATGGTCGTGGATTTGCTGTCGTAGCCGATGAAGTGAGAGGCTTATCGAGTCGTACACATGACGCCACTACTGAAATTACCAATGAAGTAAAACTAATCTTATCGGGCGCGAAAGATACGACTGAAAAGATGAATCAAATGTCGCAGGAGTCAAAACAGCTTTCTGAAGTTGGCGCTAAGTCTAGCGATAGTATTATTCGACTGTTAGCACTGTCTAAAAATATGGAGGGCACCATTTCTTCCGGTGCTTTACGAGCTTTTGTAGAGTTAGCAAAAATTGATCATCTGGTTTTCAAATTTAATGTTTATCAGGTACTTGTCGGGCATCAGAATAGAACATCAGATGACTTTAGTAGTCACCACAACTGTCGTTTAGGCAAATGGTATTATGAAGGTGATGGCAAAGAATGTTTTTCTAAACTTCCTGGTTATACTGACCTGGAACCCTATCATATTAACGTCCATAAGCAGGGTAAGCAGGCTGTTGATGCATATCATCAAGGCAATATGAAGCAAGCTGTTGATAGTTTGAAATTAATGGAAGAATCCAGTGTGATGGTTTTAAAGGAGCTGGAAAAAATGGCTGTAAGTGGTGCTGAAAATCATGATTTACTCTGTTCGGCACATTAAAGGCAAACTCCACAGATTGATTATTTCCTGTTCGATAGTGTAATCACTTTCGAACAGCTGGAAAATGCTACTAAGGTGAGGGTGCCCATGGCATACCATTACGCATGCTACGCATGTTAGGCGCAATGTTATGACTTAACACGCTTATATCTTTACTCATGCTGTTCATGTTATGACTTAGTTGCTGAATATTACCGCTCATTGAACTGGTGTCCAGGCTCATACTGTCAACTCGAGTAGAGATATCGTTGAGGGATTGCTGTATTTTATGAATGTCAGTGGAAATAGTGGACATAGTCGTTGCCAGTATATTGGCTACATATATGGTGCTCATGAGGGCCACTACGCTAATAATAGCGGTGGGTATGATTATTAAACGATTACGTTTGATGATTTGCTTAATATTCTCATTTTGTTGTTTGTCAGTCTGCTGGCTTACAGGCTGCATTTTTTCATGATCCGCTTTAATGGTATCAGTTAGAGCTTTTATTACCTGCAGATTGCGCTCCTCTCGATCATTACCCTGTTCGGCATATTGCTGTAAACTCAGGCTAAGTTCATCAACTATTGACCTTAATTGTTGAACGTGGTTTTCTGATTCATTCTGTAATTGATCTTTTTCTGGTTTGATAGCTTTCGAATTTTCAGGTGGTTTAGATACGGTACGCTTAGTCTGTTTCTTTACTGTGCTCTTAGGGGGAGTGACTGGTGATTTTTTTATTACCGGCTTTTCTTCATCAAATTTCTTTAGAGTGATTTTTTTAGCAGTTGATTTTTTTTGAATCACGGCTTTTTTGATGGGTGTTTTGCGTGATGCTGTAGTCTTTTCTACCATGAGTATCTATCCGCTGTATTATTAGAATTAAAAAGTCGAACATTTTTCTGAAAAAAATATTTGTATTAAATATAGCTGATTTTTCCAGCTTAAACCGTTATAAAAAGTATCATACAATGTTAATCCATATTAATAGAGTTTTTCATTATATAAAGATCACTTGAAATTCATTGGATAAATACCAGATATTTATCAGAATGTGCTTAAATTGGCAACTAGAAAAGACTCGTCTCGCTATCATCAGTACATTTCGGCAGGAACCGAAGTCATTCAGCAATATATTATTATAATCTCAAGGTAATGTTCCATTATGAAAACAGATCATTCACAACGAAAATATTTAAAGGAATATAAACAATCCGACTTTGCTATTTCCCGAACAGATCTGGATTTCAGATTGCAGGAAGGTATAACTACAGTCAAAAGCCGATTAAAAATACGTCGCCTGACTGATGATATTCAAGCTGCTTTAGTACTGGATGGAGTTGATTTAAAAGTTGTTGATTTACAAATTGATAATGATTTTCTGGATGATTCTGATTTTAGCTATGATGGAAAACAGTTAATCATTCCTGGTGTCCCGCATGAATTTGATTTTCTCGCGACGGTAGAAATAAATCCCGCAGTTAATACCAGTCTGGAAGGATTGTATCAAAGTAACGGTAACTACTGTAGCCAATGTGAGGCTGAAGGTTTTCGGCATATTACTTTCTACCTGGACCGTCCTGATGTTATGTCAGTATTTACAACGACGATAACAGCCGACAAAGCGTTATATCCAGTATTGCTATCAAATGGTAATAAAATAGAGTCAGGTGAAGATGGTAAGCAGCATTGGGTTAAATGGCATGATCCATTTCCCAAGCCGTGTTATCTGTTTGCTCTGGTGGCAGGTGATCTTGCCTGTGTTTCAGGCTCTTTTACCACAATGTCCGGTCGCCATGTGGATCTTCAGTTTTATACCGAGCATCACAATCGGGATAAATGCGATCATGCCTTGAGTTCTCTACAGAAGGCCATGGCATGGGATGAAAAGTCATTTGGTCTTGAATATGATCTTGACTTATATATGGTCGTCGCGGTGGATGATTTCAATATGGGGGCAATGGAAAATAAAGGGCTAAATGTCTTTAACACACAATATGTGCTGGCTAACCAACAAACAGCTACGGATAGTAACTATCAGGGCATTGAAAGTGTTATCGGGCATGAGTATTTTCATAACTGGACAGGTAATCGAGTTACCTGCCGGGACTGGTTTCAACTCAGCCTTAAAGAAGGTTTGACGGTATTTCGTGATCAGGAATTCAGTTCTGATATGATGTCCCGATCGATTCAACGCATCACTGATGTGCGTGTTTTACGTAACCGTCAGTTTCCTGAGGATGCCGGGCCAATGGCACATCCAATTCGACCTAAATCCTATCTGGAAATTAATAATTTCTATACATCAACAGTTTATGAAAAAGGTGCTGAAGTAGTTCGTATGTACCAAACTTTGTTGGGTAAAAATGGATTTCGCAAGGGTCTGGACTTATATTTTAAACGCCACGATGGGCAGGCTGTCACTACCGATGATTTTCGTCAGGCCATGGAAGATGCAAACGATGTTGATTTAACCCAGTTCCAGCGTTGGTATGATCAGTCTGGCACTCCTGTTCTTACTATTCATCGCATTTACGATGATGACAATCAGTCTCTTAAATTATGGATTAAACAGGATGCAGGGAAAACAATGAGCGAGCTGAATTTACCCTTCCATATTCCGATGAAATTATCTTTATTTGATCAGGCTGGTTCGGCTTTAGCGTTAAACGAAGCTGGAGAAACTGAGATTGTTCTTGATATCAGGCTTGAGGATGGCTTCTTTGAGTTTTTCAATATTCCTGAACTTCCTTTGATATCTGTTTTCCGTGAGTTTTCTGCACCAGTCATCGTTAAATCAGATTTAACTATGCAGGAACAGGCTAAACTGATGGTTTATGAAACTGATTCTTTTAATCAGTGGGAAGCGGGACAGCAACTCGCTGCTCAGGTTATGCTAAATTTAATAAATTCGGATGAACTTGTGTCAACTAAAGAAGTCAGTGCTTTAATACAGGCTTTTACCGATTTAGTGGGAAATACCAGTATCGACAAATCATTACTGGCTGAAATGCTGATTTTACCTGATGAAGACTATCTGGCAGAAATGTGTTCACCTGTGGATGTACATAAGATTCATCAGGTCAGAGAATATATCAAAATGCAGATAGCGACTCATTTAGAAAAACAGTTGCTACAGATTTATGAATCCTGCAAAGACTCTGGACCCTATCAGATAACAGCTGAAGCAATAGGTAAACGTACGCTAAAAAATTGTTGCCTGGCTTATTTAACAATGCTACAAAAACCAGTGTATTTTGAACTGGCAGAATCTCAATTTACTCAAGCCGATAACATGACTGATCAAATTGGTAGTTTAAGGGCGGTTGTTCATTATACTAATTCTATCAAGACAACTTTATTTGAAAGTTTTTATAATCAGTGGTCTGATACTGCACTGGTGGTGAATAAATGGTTTGGTTTACTGGCTTCATCCAGAGCTGATAATGCATTGGATGAGTTGATGCAACTGGATAAACATCCGGCATTTAATCTAAAAAACCCAAACAGGGCTCGTTCTTTATTAGGGCCTTTGCAGTCCAATCCTAAAACTTTTCATGATGTCTCCGGAAAGGGGTATGAGTTTTTTGCCGACAAAATTATCCAGCTTGATAGCCTGAATCCTCAGGTTGCCTCACGTATGGTTGGTGCATTTCTTAACTGGAAAAAACTCACTCCGGAACTTGGGGAGAAAATGAAACAACAGATATTACGTATTCAGGCGAAAAAAGATTTATCCAATGATGTGGCAGAAAAGCTGGCATCCTGTCTTGCTGAAGAGTAAGGCTTTTGTCGACTAGCGCTAAACCGGTCATAGATCTGATCATCCCGGGTCTTTTAAACTTGCCAGTGCATGAACTGGATACTGCTGAGCTGGTTGAGCGAACACCAGCTCTGCATAAATTTTTACAATATGCTGACAGAGTACCTTCTGATTTAGCCGATATGGATGAAGTTTTAATTCAGCGGCTTGGCTTAAAACAATCCGCTTTACCCTATGCCTATGCCATTACAGAGCACAATGATGGACAACATCTAGTCTTTAAACTGGTGCATCTGAAAACTGATATTAATAATGCTATTGTTTACCCTGTGGCATCTGATGATGAAAAAATATTAAGAATAATCAATGACTTAAAAGATTATTTTAAGGATGATTGTGATATAGAGAGACTGCCTGATGATCAATGGTTAATGACCTTAAAAAGTTGTGTTCCGATTACAGAGCTGCCTCACTATCTTTCTGCATTGGGTAAAAAGGTAACACATTATTTGCAACAGGCTAAAACTAACCTCGAATGGTTTAAGTTGTTTAATGAGATGCAAATGTTTTTATTCCAGCATGAAGTTAATCAGCAAAGACAACAACAGGGTTTGCCACCTATAAATAGTTTGTGGTGTTATGGTGCTGATCATTATTATGGAGAAAAAATATCCAATACTCGCTGGTTTAGTGATGATTATGATATGCAGAAAATAGGTGAATTGTATGCTGGAAAATCAGATGCTATAAGGAATATTCAAAGCATTAGTCCTGATTCAAATGCAATTATTGTCGATTTGTCTATTTTAAAATTACTAAAAGGACAGAATCATATGGATATTCGACAGATTCTTCAGGCTATTGAAAAAAATTGTTTTAAAGTATTAATGAAATTTAACGGACACCAGCGAATCATTCATACAGGTGGTCGCTTTAATTTCCATTATGGCACTTTATCCAGGTTTAAATTATGGAAAAAATCAATTGATTTACACAGCGTCATTTTACAGAGCCAGCAGCAATAGTTAGAAATGCTAAGACAAACTTTGCAACTAAAGCAGCGTAATTGCCAGGCAGAATTACTGAATCGACAAACCCGTTTACATCCCGTTTTACAGCGCGTATTAAGTGCACGGGATATACAGTCATTTGATGAAATTAACTATGCACTCAAGTTTTTAATAGCACCTCAAAAAATTACCAACTTACAACAGGCAGCAGAAACTATTGTTGGCCATTTGCAGAAAGAATCCAGTCTATTAATTTTTGGAGACTATGATGCCGATGGCGCAACCAGTACAGCTTTATGTATAAAAGCTCTGTCTTTAATGGGGTTTAAAAAAGTTAGTTTTCTTTTACCTGACCGCTTTGAAGATGGTTATGGTGTTTCAACCGGAATTGCACAGAAAATAATTTCAATCAAGCCTGACCTGGTTATAACAGTCGATAGTGGTATAGCCAGTTTTAAGGGATTAGCGATGTTACATCAGGCTAATATTGATGTGATTGTCACTGACCATCATTTAGCAACTAAAGATTTACCCGAAGCTACGGTGATTGTTAATCCGAATGCATTTAAACAGAGTGAAGGAAAGAATCTGGCAGGTGTCGGTGTCGCATTTTATTTGATGCTTGAAGTACGCCGCTTATTACGTGAGCAGGAATTTTTTGGCGCAGGTAGCGAGCCAAATTTAGCTGAATGCCTGGATCTGGTTGCCATAGGTACTGTTGCTGATCTGGTACCCCTGGATTACAACAATCGTATTCTGGTCAATGAAGGTATTAAACGTTTAAGAGCAGGTGCCTGCTCAGTTGGTATAAAAAAGCTTATTGAAATATCCGGACGCTCAGGCCCTAATCTAACCAGTCAGGATATTGGTTTTACATTGGCACCTCGAATAAATGCAGCTGGCCGTCTCGATAATATGACCATTGGTGTTCAAACGCTACTTTGCGAAGATGAGTTTAAAGCCAGTCAACTGGTGAATGAACTGGAAACCATGAATAGTTATCGTCGTGAAATTCAGGCTCAGATGACAGATCAGGCAGTAGCCATGCTTCCAGAAATTACACAGGAGCAAAGCAGGCATAGTTATGTGCTTTTTCAACAGGACTGGCATGAAGGTGTGGTTGGTATTATCTCATCAAAAGTTAAAGATATGACTTATCGCCCGGTTATCAGTTTTGCGAGTTCAGATGATGGAATTCTAAAAGGTTCAGGACGTTCAATTCCAGGCATTCATTTACGTGATATGCTTGATCTGGTTAATAAAACTAAGCCGGGCATGATATTACGCTTTGGTGGTCATGCGATGGCGGCAGGCCTGTCGATTTACAAAAATAAACTGGTTGATTTTACTGAATGCTTTGAAACAATCCTGCAACAACATGTTGATCCGCATTGTTTTGAAAATATTGCATTCAGTGATGGCCAGATTGAAGCTTCGGATATGACACTGGAACTAGCTAAAATATGCCGGGATGCAGGCCCGTGGGGGCAAAAATTTCCATTACCTGTTTTTGATGGAAAGTTTAAGGTTTTAGATCAGAGAGTATTGAGCAATAAACATTTGAAGTTTGTATTAACCCCGGGTGGAATGCACAAACCAGTTGATGCCATCATGTTTTTCGTTGATGAAAAGCAATTAAAAACGAATTATCAAACGATTCATATTTATTACGAATTGAATGTAAATGAATTCAGGGGAGAGCAAAACCTTCAATTATTGATTCGAAATATATTCTGAATAATCCCACAGATACAACTTAATTAGTGATGAGCATGTTTTTGATTTTATCTGCTGCATTAAGTTGTTAGCTGGACTTTCATGATTAACTGATTTTTCCAGGTTAATGATAATAAGCCGGTAAAATTGAATCTGATTTATTTACGCTATCATACGATCAATTAGATAAGATTATTAGCCTGAATTATTATAAAATAAACTATTTGATGATACTGTTTAACAATGAGTAATAAATATTTAGATATAGCCCTTCAGGCTGCCAAAGCAGGAGAAGAAGTTATCAGGCATTATTATGATGCCAATGTTAAGGTCACCATGAAGGAAGACTATACGCCGGTTACGGTCGCTGATGTTGAAACAGAAGAAAAGATCAAAGAAGTGATTTTGAATGCTTTTCCTGAGCATGGCTTCTATGGTGAAGAAACGGGTATGACAAACCCTGATGCTGAATTTACCTGGTTGATTGACCCTATTGACGGTACAAAAAGCTTTGTTCGCCAATATCCTTTTTTTTCAACTCAAATAGCATTAATGCATCGTGATGAATTAATTGTAGGTGTGTCCAATGGTGTTATGTTTAATGAACTGGCCTGGGCGAGTAAAGGCGAAGGTGCTTTTTTAAATGATCAACCAATAAGAGTGAGTGAAGGAATTGTTGAATTAAGGGATGCAGCTTTATCCATGGGTAATATTGCTACTCTTGCTGGTCAAAGTAGTCGTTGGCTTGGTGCTGCAAAACTATGTCAACAGGTAAACCGTACTCGTGGTTATGGTGATTTTTATCACTATCACTTACTAGCCAGTGGAAAAATTGAAATTATTGTTGAATCAGATGTCAATATTCTGGATATTGCAGCTTTATCCGTCATAGTGAATGAAGCTGGTGGAAGGTTTACTGATCTGGAAGGTCAACCTTTAAACCTGGATACCCGTTCTGTACTGGCTACCAGCAATGAAACTTTGTATCAGAAATCTTTTTCATTAATACATAATTGATCGTAAAATCAAATTATTGAGTCCTGGATAAAGTAACTATAATGGTTGTTTCTGTGAATTTACTGGTGCTTTTCTGAATATTAATTGTACTTTTTTGGGGAGTGTTTTTTATGCTGAAGTTGATTGATTCAGTTTCTTTACCTAATTATATAGTACTAAGTTTATTGTTAGGGCTTGCACCTTTTCTTCCTGAACCGCATGTTGTCGAAAAACTGAAAATGTTAATGAATGGGGAATTAGTTCGATTTATTGATATATTCGACCTGTTACTGCATGCTACTCCCTGGATTTTATTGCTAATCAAGTTGACTCTGGTTTTAAAGAAAAATAACAATACAACGATGTAATAATTATCTGATTTCGTATGAATATTACGGGTAGTTAACAGTCACTATTAAACTGTCAGATTGTCGGTTGAGTCCAGTTTAATCCACATATCATTTATGAATCCTTCAGAAGGTTTATAGCGTGCCTTGTATTTCATTTTGTCACAACCTTTAATCCAGTATCCGAGATAAAGATAGGGTAGAGCATGATCAATGCTTAGCTGGATTTGCTTTAAAATAGCGAAGTGTCCCAGGCTACGTTGTTTTTCATCAGGATCAAAAAAAGTATAAACAGCTGAATATCCGGTGCTCAGAGAATCTGTTACTGCCACCGCAATAAGCTTTTCATGCTGGCGAAATTCGATAAAGTTTGTATCAGACCAGTCACATATTAGAAATCGTTTATAATCTGATGGTGTGGGATTTTCCATGCTTCCACCAATATGTCTACTATTTATATAGCGATAATATAAATCAAAATGTTCCTGCTTAAATTTTCCAGGTAACAGAGTCATTTTCAGGTCATTATTTTTCCGTATTGTTCGTTTATCATTACGGGAAAATTGATACTGATGGACGGGAATCCTGATGGAAATACATTCTCTACAATTTGGACAATGGGGGCGGTAAAGATAACCGCCTGAACGACGAAAACCAAATTGGACCAATTCACTATAGGTATCCATATCCATATCTATATTTGGATCTGCAAATGCACTAATTGCCTGCCGATCAGGCAGGTAACCGCAAACTTCTGATGTAGATGCGTAAAAATGTAATGTTGACTGATCGTTCATTTTTTAATGATTAATTAGTACAAAAAATCATATATTTACAATTATGCTCGAATTTAAATAAATGATAAATATTTGGACTGGATAGTATTTATTTTAGACAGAGTCTGAGAATTTTCACGGAAATAATTCATTTTTTATTTCCGTAATGATTAGTTACAGTTATCGCATCACTATAATTCAATATTCCATTTTGTTAATACAACTCTTGAATATTCTATGTTCCGGCATGATTTAATGAGGTAAATATCTTATGGATGGATCATTGGGTAGATGTTAAATCTCGAAAAATTGTTGAGTTGTTTGTAACACACTCTCAGCCACTAATCGCTCATCTTTATGCTGTAAACTGGCTACCGTCTTTAATATATGTGGTAAATATTTCGGGTAATTAGTATTGGATTTTACTTTTTCAGGTAAATCTCTGGGTTTCAGAAAGGGGGCATCAGTTTCCAGCATTAAGCGGTTATCAGGAATATCTTTAACAAGTTTCTGTAACTCCTTACCTCTACGTTCATCACAAACCCAGCCAGTTATTCCAATATGACAATCAAGATCTAATAATTGATAAAGTGCATCTTTATTGTCAGTAAAGCAGTGTACTACGACACCTTTAAGACTTTCTCTGTATTCCCGTAAAATTTTGATAAAAGTATCAAAACCATCTCGTTGATGCAGAAAGACTGGTTTATTGTATTTAACTGCTAATTCCAGTTGCTGATGAAAAACGTCAATCTGCTGGTTTTCAGGTGAAAAATTCCGATTAAAATCGAGACCTGTTTCTCCAACTGCTCTTACACATGCTTCTTTTAACATGCTTTCCATTTCAATGATTGATTGATGATCCCAGCTTTTAGCATCATGAGGATGAATACCACAGGTACTAAATAATTGATCAGGATATTGTTTACAAAGATCTATTGCTTTCCTGCTATGTTGTATAGACGTCCCCGTAATGATTAGTTTTTTGACATTCACCTGTTCAGCCTGATGTAAAATATTTGGCACATCAGCGATCAAACGTTTGTTGGTCAGATTAACTCCGATATCGATTAATTCAATATTGTTCGACATTAATTTCGTATTCCTATTCCTCGATTTAAAAGATACATACAGCTTGAAAACAGAATGCTAATAAATATTAAAGTGATTGAAATAGCCAGTTTTATATCAATATCGCTGATACCTAGAAAACCATATCTGAAGCTATTAATCATATATAGAATTGGATTTATCAGGGATACGTTTTGCCAGATATCGGGTAGCAATTGAATGGAATAAAATATTCCTCCAAGATAGGTAAGAGGAGTCAGTACAAAGGTTGGGATAATCGAAACATCGTCAAAACTCCTGGCATAAACACCATTAATCAATCCAGCCAGAGAGAATAGTAAAGATGTTAAAAAAGCAACAAGCAACACTAGAAAAGGGCTATAAATACTGAAACTGGTAAAAAAAAGAGCAACAATAGTAACCGCTAAACCAACTGTTAAACCACGCGCAATGCCTCCGGTTAAAAATCCCAGTAGTATGACAATATTTGGGATTGGTGAAACCAGCATCTCTTCGATATGTTTGGAAAACTTGGCTCCATAAAATGAAGAAACCACGTTAGCGTAAGAGCTACTTATAATGGACATCATGATTAAACCAGGCATGATAAAATCGATATATAACATGCCATCCATTTCACCAATTCGACCACCAATAAGATTTCCGAAAATAAGAAAATAAAGTGCGACAGTGATAACAGGAGGTACGATTGTCTGTACCCAGATTCGACTGAAGCGTAAAATTTCTTTGCGTGAAATGGTGATATAAGCTATCCAGTATTTTTGCAATTGATTCATAATGCCCTGTTATTGCTCGGTTAGTTTTTATTGGAGATTAAAGATACAAATAACTCTTCCAGTCGATTCACTTTATTACGCATGCTCTCTATTTCAATACCCTGATTATGTAGTTGTATTATTAGATTATTCATTGTCTGGTCTTTTGGAATATCGACTTCCAGAGTATGTTCATCAATCAGTCTGATGGTGATTTCTCCCTTAATGTCAGGTGTCCTGCTTATTTCATTTTTGACATAAAGCACAAAGGTTTCACTGTTCAATGTACTGAGAAGTCTTTTCATACTGGTATTTTTAATGATTTTACCCCCATCAATAATGGCGATATTACGACACATTTGTTCAGCTTCTTCCAGGTAGTGAGTTGTCAAAATTATTGTTGTACCCTGATCATTAATTTTCCTCATAAATTTCCACATAGAACGCCTTAATTCAATATCGACACCTGCGGTAGGTTCGTCCAGAATCAATAATTCAGGTTTATGAATCAATGCACGGGCAATCATTAAACGTCTTTTCATTCCTCCGGATAAGTCCCTGGCCTGCAAAAAGCGTTTATCCCAGAGTCCTAGTTCTTTTAGAAAATATTCAGACTGTTTTTTGACCTCTTTGGAGGGGACGCCATAATAACCTCCCTGATTTGCAATAATTTCTCCTACAGGTTCAAAAATATTGAAATTAAATTCCTGTGGAACCATTCCTATTTTGGATTTGGCCTGAATAATATTTTCATCGAGATCATATCCAAAAATCTTTACGCTACCTGATGTCTTATTGATAAGCGAGGACAGAATTCCTATACAGGTTGATTTTCCAGCGCCATTTGGGCCCAGTAGTGCAAAAAAATCTCCCTTCTCAACTTTAAGATCAATCCCTTTTAAAGCTTCAAAGCCATTACTGTATGTCTTTCTGAGTTGACTAATTTCTAATGCGGTCATTTTGTCACGAGGAAAAATAAACATTATAACGAATATCTGAGAAAACTAAGCACTTATTGAGTGCTAAAAATCAGGTTTGTGCTATAAAAGGTTAAGATCTATATAACTAATTTAAAAAATATTTGGTATGTTGCATTATTTAAATTCACTATTCGTATTATTAATTGAGCCATCCAGTTCTCAAAAGAAAATAGTCTGCCAACAGTTAGAAGAATTAGGTATTTCTCAATATGATACAGTTGATACTGGAGAAGAGGCTTTATCAATAATTGATAGTGAGCAACCTGATCTTGTCATTAGCTCTATGTTTCTTGAGGATATGACTGGCAAAGAACTGGTACTGGAAATGCGAGAAAATCCGGTCACAGCAGACACACCCTTTATTTTAATTTCAACGACGACTGAATTTACCGAGTTGAACTCAGTTAGACAGGCAGGCGCTTCTGCTGTTCTACCTAAGCCATTTAACAGTACTGATTTAAAAAGAGCTATTACCATGATAATGGACTGGGAAAACCCGGATAAGCTTGATATTGATAAGATGGTGAAGGATAACATTAAAGTATTACTGGTGGATGATAGCTTATTTGCACGTCGATTAATAATCAGAACATTGAATAAACTTGGACTCAAAAAAATTGTTGAGGCCGAAAATGGTCGACAGGCAATACCATTAATTCAACATGAAAATTTTGATCTAATCATTACTGATTACAATATGCCTGAAATGGATGGGCATGAATTATTGCTTTTTATAAGACATAAAAGTAATCAGAAAAATGTACCGGTCATGATGGTTACAACAGAAGGTGATGAAAGTAAATTAGCGGCTATTCAGCAGGAAGGTGTTTCCGCTATTATGGATAAACCCTTTGATGCCATCGAAGTGAAAAAGCTGATTGAATCGGCATTTACTGAAGTTAATTAAGAATAATTTTCAAAATTAAAATTATTTTTTCAAACTCGAAAAAATATAGCCAGGTTTAATCATTCAGATAAATCCTTCCACGTAAAAGCAAAACAGGAAGAATTAGTGGTTATTTAATAACCGGATTTGTAATATGGACTCCAGGGATTATTTCTAAGATTATAATCTTCAAAATTTGAATCAGGGAGTGTATCCCATGCTTCATTGTACTGAGAGTTTTGTTGCAGCGAAGATGAGGGTGCAACAACAGGAAGAGCTGGTTTAGGTTCAATACTGCTTATCATATTTGATGTGATGACCGGAACTGCTAAAGGTTTCTCTATATTGGCTTTTGCTGGAACAGTTGCTGTATCCTGCTGGATAGTAGGGTTAGCAGTTTGATAGACTTTCTGTATTATATCATTCTGCTCTTTGACAAAATCAGAAGAAAATGTGGGATAGTCATATTTAGTGTCAATTTGTACAAAAAGTATCCACAGGATACCTGATACAATAATCAGCACTGAAATCATCAGGTAAGTGTTAAGATTGAATTTTGTCATTACATTAAGCAGCTAATGTTAGAATTTGTGCCTATTAGTGTATTTGAATTTACTGATACAGGCAAGATAATCAATGCGTAAAACAACAATTCAACTATTTGTGATGGCTCAGTGTCAAATTTGCCCTCAAATGGAACATATTTTTCAGGATATGGCTCAAAATGGTGATATAGATACACTAAAAATTATTGATGTGGGTGAATCTCCAGAAATTGCCCGCAAACATAATATCCGCTCTGTTCCTTATTATCTGATAAATGATGTTGCTTTTTATGGATTGAGGACGAAACAGGAAATATTATCTCTGTTACATCAGGAAGACCTTGATAAATATAAGGAATTTATTAATAGTGAATTAACTGAAGGGCATTTAGATTCAGTTGAAAATACGATTGTAAATCATTCGGTCGCTTTGCATGCAATGATAGATTTATTAAAAAGTAATGAAACAGCATTAGTAGTACGTATAGGATTGAGTGCGATCATTGAATCACTATCTGAAACAGCTGTGCTTGAAAATTATATACCTGAGTTTAATGAGTTACTGGAGCACGAAGATGATCGCATAGCCATCGATGGGCTGTATTACCTTTCTTTAATTGGTACACAGTCATGTATTCATATTCTCACAGAGATAGCTGACAATACTCAACATAAATTACATACTCATGCCGCAGAAATTTTACTGGATATTGATACTTAAAAAACTGAGTATCCATTGTCGTTTTTTTATTGAGTTTTCTGGTCGGGCTTTCATATCAGTTATACTGAATCTATAGTCACAAGCAAATTTATTTTATCTATGGAAAATGAATCAATCGTTTTTACATTATTCCTGATTTTTTTTGGATCGGCTGTCATAGCCACCATTGCACTAACTCTTCGTCAGTCACTTATTATCGCTTATATTGTAGTCGGACTATTAATTGGTCCTTCAGGCTTTGCTCTGATTCAGGATGCTCAGCTTATTCAAAATATTGCTAACGTAGGTATTATCTTTTTACTCTTTCTACTGGGGTTAAACCTGAACCCAAAAGAATTATTTGAACAGGCTCGGCAAACTACTGTGGTAACGGGTTTAAGTTCTGTCGCACTACTTTTTATAGGTTATTTTTATAGCCTGTCATTCGATTACAATCACCAGGAATCACTAATCATCGGTTCAGCTTTGATGTTTTCAAGTACGATCATTGGACTCAAATTAATTCCAACGACTGTTCTGCATCACCAGCACACAGGTGAAATTATGATTAGTGTTCTTTTGCTGCAGGATATAATTGCGATTATCTTATTACTGGTACTTGAGGGTAGTGCTCAACAAAGCATCAACTGGATGAGTTTTGGGCTTCCTTTGCTGGCCTTGCCTTCGTTAGTGTTAATTACTTATTTCATAGAGAAATATATATTAATTCGCTTAATTCGTTCTTTTGATCGTATTCAGGAATATATCTTTTTACTGGCTATAGGCTGGTGTCTCGGTGTTGCAGAAGCGGCAGAATGGTCTGGGCTTTCATACGAAATAGGTGCATTTATAGCAGGTGTTTCTATAGCAAGAAGTCCGATAGCTCTTTATATTGCTGAAAGTCTGAAACCATTAAGAGATTTCTTTCTGATTATTTTCTTTGTGGCGCTTGGTGCTAATTTTGATATATCTATACTTAATGAAATTTGGCTAGCCGCTCTAGGCCTTGTTGTTATTGCTGTTCTGGTAAAACCGGTTTTGTATCATTTACTCCTGAAGTTTTCTAAAGAGTCTTCAGGACGATCCCTGGAGGTAGCTGTTCGGCTAGGGCAAATGAGTGAATTTTCATTATTGCTTGCAGTGCTTGCAGCTGATATGAATGTTATTCATAGTCAGGTTAGTTTTTTAATTCAATTTGCCACATTGATCAGTTTTATCATTTCTTCTACTTATGTTGTTATGACTTATCCAACCCCGATAGCTTTAAGCGACAAACTAAGAAGAGATTAATTTGTTAAATATTTACAGTCTTCTGATAGTTCAGTTTTCATTCAGCTAGTTGTCATATAGTGATACCAACTAAAACAAATGGAGTCAGAAATGAAAATGAACAGAGCTAAATTATTATTAATTACTGGCGTTTTACTGATATCTTCTAACGCGTTTGCGGGCAATAATCATGGCAATAATGCCAGATATTCACAACATGGTGAATTTGTTTACGCTAAAGTCATTGAAGTGACGCCAGTTTATCGAGAAGTCAGCGTTAATCATCCAGTAAAAGAATGCTGGTCTGAACCCGTGAAGTATCGTTCTAAAGGGCATTACTCTAATAACTCAGCTGCCAACACTCTAGCTGGTGGTATTATCGGCGGAATTATTGGTCATCAGATAGGTGGTGGGCGTGGTAAAGATCTTGCGACAGCAGTTGGAACTATTATCGGTGCACAGGCTGGTCATGACTCCAGCACAAGCCATTATGACCAACCATCATATGATACTCGATATACACGTTATGAAGAACATTGTGAAACACAAAACCGGGTAACTTATAGTGAGGTAATCGATAGTTATAATGTGAAATATAGTTATCGTGGAAAAAAATATATGACTAATATGCCCTATAATCCCGGTGACAAAGTTAAATTACAGCTAAGTTTTGATCCTGTGATTTAATCATCTATACGAAGTGGTGAAGAAGATGAGAGCGATAGTAATTGAAGATGATGTGGATATTAATCAGCAAATAGTTGACCGTTTAAAACAGGAAGGTTTTGCCGTTGATTCAGCTGATAATGGTGTTGATGGTCTTTATCTAATAAAGGAATATCCCTGTGATGTAGCAATTGTAGATCTTGGTTTACCTGAATTATCAGGTATGGAAGTTATCAGGCAAACCAGAGCATCAGGAAGTGATTTACCTATTCTTATTTTAACTGCCCGTGGTAAGTGGCAGGATAAAGTTGAGGGACTGGATGCCGGTGCTGATGATTACCTTGTGAAACCATTTCATCAGGAAGAGTTAATGGCCAGAATACGAGTTTTAATCAGGAGAGCAGCAGGCTGGTCAGACTCTACTCTCCAATGTGGACCGGTAGTTCTCGATCCTTCTACTCAAAAAGTCACGCTGTCAGAGCAGGAAATCGAGTTAACGGCATTTGAGTATAAAGTCATTGAATATCTCATGATGCATGCTGGTGAAGTGGTCTCTAAATCCGTCTTAACTGAGCATCTGTATGATGATGAGGGGGACCGGGATAGTAATGTTATTGAAGTTTTTATCCGTCGTTTACGTCAAAAGCTTGACCCTGATGAATCACTACAACCAATAGAAACCTTACGAGGTAGAGGATATCGTTTTACCCTGGTGCCCTCTAAAATAAATTAATTAAGTAATTGACGATTTTTTTGAATCTTTATGAAATCGATAAAATCCCGAATGATGCTCACCAGTATTTTAGTGCTGGTGGGTTTCATGATTTTAACAGCGATAGCACTTGAGCGAGCTGTTGAACGGCGTATGCTTGAATCTCAGGAGAGTAATTTAAAATCTCTGATGTATAGCATTTTGGCTGCAGTTGACAGGGATGCAACGGGATTAAGTATTACGGTTTCTGATGCCCGGTTGTTTGAGGGTGCACTGTTTAATTCCAGTTCTGGATTGAAAGCACTTTTATATGATAAAAAAGAAGAAATCTGGCGCTCTCTATCTACTGAAGAACCTTTCTATAAATTAACTGATTTAGAACCTGAAGAATTACGCTTTAGTCAGGTCAATTATAATGGGAAATTATGGTTTCAAATGGCCTTTTCTATTCGTTGGCCCAATGTGCATGATAAATTAAGTCAATATGAACTCGTATTATGGAAAGATGCAAAAGATCATACGGATCAATTAAAACACTTTAAACAGATTCTAAGGCTATGGTTAATCATTACTGTATCTCTTCTTCTGGTTTTAATATGGTTAGTTATGCTGTGGAGCTTAAGACCTTTACGCTTAATCGGGGAAGAAGTTCGTGCCATTGAAAATAATCAGAAGCAACGTTTCGACTCAAATTATCCAGCAGAAATCAAACCTCTTACACAGAATTTGAATTTACTGCTTCAACGAGATGAGCATCAGATGCAACGTTATAGAAATGCCATCGATGATCTTGCCCATAGTTTGAAAACTCCTTTAGCTGTATTGGGCGGATTAACCGAGAAATCTACCAAATGGAGTGATGAAGATCGTCTGACTTTGCAAGAGCAGAATAACAGAATGAATCAAATTGTGTCTTACCAGTTACAGAAAGCGGCGATGTTGGGAGGGAAGCCTATGACAAAACCGATAGATTTGTCTGTTTTACTGGAGAAAACAGTCGCTGCTTTAAGAAAAGTGTATAAAAGTAAATCAAAGACGATAACACTAAATTCTGATTTAAGCGCATATTTAAGAATGGATGAAAGTGACTTGCTGGAAATATTAGGGAATTTAATTGATAACGCCTGTAAATATGGTAGCAGGCAGGTGAGCATTAATGCTATTCAGCAGGCGAAAGCGATTTTGTTAACTATTGAAGATGATGGTGCTGGTCTGAGTCCTGAAAAAATTGAGCATATTTTTACCCGTGGAATAAGGCTTGATCAATCGCAGGAGGGGCAGGGAATTGGATTGGCTGTGGTTAAAGAGATTGTGGATGCATATGATATAAGTATGAATTTTGATCAATCATCACTGGGTGGTTTAAAAATCTCTTTGAAATTTATTAATATTTAACCCACCTTTATTTATGTAAACCAGTATAAATATCAATTCAATGTAATTGATAACCAGAAGCCATAACCGATAATTAAAGCACCTGGCAGGTAACATAACCACTCAATAAATTTACTTTTAAACTGACCTGGTTTAGGCGGATTTTGAATAGTGTTTTGACGCATTATGACCCCATCATCTTTATTAATTGATAACGGGGCAGATTTTAATTCATAAACGATGTCAAATTATGTGATGTATATCGAAAATTTGATTGTTGCTGATTTGACAGATTGTTTAGTTGACTAGCCGTCACAATTTGGGATGAAACATGTTCAGCTACACACAAACTACATTTATAAAAAGCAACCTGACTTTTTTCATTGGAGGTTTTTTGATAAATAGTCATAAGAGATTTACAGTGGGGACATTTCATGCGTATTCCTCCTGAAGAACATCGCTGATAGTGTAACAATCTACTGAATAATCATTTTATTTTTTATTCGCACAGTGAGTAAATACTCAAATGGTATCAACATCAATACAGCCGATGAAGAATAAGTGAATTATATGTAAACGAGAGGATATGACAACATATAGTATAAGTTTAATTTGGAAGGCACTATATATAGTGTATTGTCTTTAATTATCTACTTTAAAGTAAATAATAAGAAATTGTTGTAACATCAAAAACTTAGTGTTATTTGTTAAAGTTATTTGTTAAAACATAGCCAAAGTGCCTATATCAATAATTCAGATAAACGGTAGTGCAACCCTGTACAAATCTATAGAGGGTGACTCTGCCTGGCAGAGTCAGTTACTTCAGACTAATCGTTTAATGAGGATAGACGTATGTTAAGCTCAGAAACTTATATCGCTTTAAAACCAATATCTGTTCTAAAATAAGAACCAGGCCAGTCAATTTTATCGACTATTTCATAAGCAGCCAGTTGTGCTTCTTTTACATTTTCACCTAAAGCGACAGCACATAAAACACGACCACCATTACTAACCAGTTGTTGATCAGAGTTGAAGGTTGTACCGGCATGAAAAACCTTGGTTTCAGCGGTTTCCACTGGAATATTATTGATCAATTCCCCTTTTTCATATGCGTCAGGGTATCCTTTGGCTGCCAGAACGACTCCAAGAGAAACTTTATCATTCCAAACAGTTAATTGCTGATCCAGTTTATTATCAATAGAAGCCAGGCAATGTTCGACCAGGTCAGATTTTAATCGCATCATGATAGGTTGAGTTTCAGGATCTCCAAACCTGCAATTATATTCAAGCACTTTAGGCGTACCATTGCTATCTATCATTAAACCCGCATATAAAAAACCAGTGTATGCTGCACCCTCAGCCGCCATTCCATCAACTGTGGGTTGTATTACTTCATCCATAACACGTTGAAACATTTCATCAGTGACCACTGGTGCTGGAGAGTATGCGCCCATACCACCTGTATTTGGACCTTTATCACCGTTGTCACGGGCTTTGTGATCTTGAGAAGTAGCCATCGGCAGGATATTTTTACCGTCGACCATGCAGATGAAACTGGCTTCTTCACCCTGAAGAAATTCTTCTATGACCACTCTATGCCCGGCTTCACCGAAAGTATTACCAGCCAGCATATCTTTGACAGCAGTGATAGCCTGTTCAGTTGTGTCGGCAAGTATGACTCCTTTACCTGCTGCTAAACCATCTGCTTTGACAACAATAGGTGCGCCCATTGTATTTATGTAATTAATAGCAGCTTCGATTTCTGTAAAACTTTGATAGTCAGCAGAAGGAATATTATGTCTGGCTAAAAAATCTTTAGTGAAAGTTTTAGAGCCCTCCAGTTGGGATGCCTTTTGACTAGGGCCAAAAATCTTTAATCCATTGGACTGGAACAAATCGACTATACCGCTAACCAGTGGCGCTTCAGGACCCACTATAGTTAGACCAATATCTTCTTTTTTCGCAAACTCAACTAAAGCAGGGAGATCTTCTGCATCAATATCAATATTGGTTAAGTTCTCTTCAATAGCGGTTCCTGCATTGCCGGGTGCTACAAAAGTTTCAGAAACAAGAGGGGACTGAGCCGATTTCCATGCCAGAGCGTGTTCACGACCACCGCCGCCGATAACAAGAACTTTCATAAATTATTTACCTTCAATATTATGACAGGCAGGAGTCTAAAGATAATTATTACATCAAGAGCAGTAAAAGCCGGAAAATGATCAGTATTAATCATGAATTTCCGGCTTATAGTGATATTTTATAAAAAACCGTGACTCATTTCCTGTCTTTGAGCTTAATGTCTAAAATGACGCATTTTTGTGAATACCATAGACATACCATGTTCATTCGCAGCATCGATGACTTCCTGATCCCGCATGGAACCTCCTGGCTGAATAATCGCTTTTATTCCTGCTTCATGAGCAGCATCTATACCATCTCTGAAAGGGAAAAATGCATCTGAGGCCATTACCGAACCTGAAACTTCAAGTCCTGCATGACTGGCTTTAATGCCTGCAATACGTGCACTGTTTACTCGTGACATCTGGCCTGCACCAACACCAATTGTCATTAAATCTCTGGCATAGACAATTGCATTTGATTTTACAAATTTAGCCACTTTCCAACTGAATAATAAATCAGTCATCTGTTCTTCTGTGGGTTGAGTTTTAGTGACTACTTCAAGAGAGTCATATAGTTGCATATCGGCATCCTGTACCAGTAATCCACCATTTACTCTTTTAGTATCCAGCCGGTAGCTGGCATCTTTCCATTGTCCGGTTGAGAGTAGTCGTACATTAGGCTTGGAGGCAATAATTTCAGCAGCATTTTCATCCACTGAAGGAGCGATTATGACTTCTACAAACTGACGATCAATAATTGCTTTTGCTGTTTGTTCATCCAGAGCACGGTTGAATGCGATAATACCACCAAATGCAGATTCGGGGTCTGTCGCGAAAGCGCGATCATAGGCTGTTAATATATTATCCGTAGCTGCAACACCACAGGGGTTGGCATGTTTAACAATGACGCAAGCTGGTTCGTCAAATTGCTTGATACACTCAAGGGCAGCATCGGTATCAGCAATATTATTGTAGGATAACTCTTTGCCGGACAATTGTACGGCGGTGGAAATACAGGGTTCAGAAAGATTAGTTTCCACATAAAATGCGGCATTCTGATGCGGGTTTTCTCCATAACGCATACCCTGTGAATGATGATACTGGAAGGTGATAGTGCGGGGGAAACGCTTATCATCTTCAGCCTGCACCATGCGTCCAAAATAATTGGATATAGCACCATCATAACTAGAAGTATGTTCAAACGCTTTAATGGCCAATGAGAATCGGGTTTCGGCACTCAATGCCTGATTATTGTCTGACATCTCCTGTAAAACTAAAGAATAATCAAGTGGATCGACGACAACACAGACTCGTGCATTATTTTTTGCTGCTGATCTCAGCATGGCTGGGCCACCAATATCTATATTTTCTATTGCATCTTCCAGTGTGCAATCAGGTCGGGCAACAGTTTGTTGAAACGGGTATAGATTGATGACAACCAGGTCAATTGGTTTAATGTCATGTTCAGCCATAATCTCATCATCAACACCGCTGCGACCTAATAAGCCACCATGTACTTTGGGATGTAATGTTTTAACTCGTCCATCCATCATTTCAGGAAAACCGGTGTAATCCGCAATTTCAGTGACTGGAATATCATTATCAGCTATAAGTTTAGCTGTTCCTCCGGTTGATAGAAGCTCAACGCCCTGTTCATGCAAAGAGCGGGCAAATTCCAGTATTCCAGATTTATCAGAAACGCTGAGAAGTGCTCGGCGAATAGCTTGGTTAGAGTCAGTCATATTTCAGTCCTGAAGTGAAAACAGCGCATTATAGAGTAAGCACTGAATAACATGAAGAATGTTTAATCGAAAAAGTTCAATAGAACAGGAAAAATTGTGTTGTAGATAAAAAATGCAGTAAACCAATGGGCAATAACTAGTGTACTGTCCTAAACTGTATGTAGATTATAGAAGCCCCCAAATTTCCCAAGACAAGGCGCAGTTCGCAGGCAATGGTGCCCCCCTTGTCAAGAACTGCAACGCCGGATTGGGGGATTTGGGGGCTTCCCTTCGGGCGAGACGGGAAACAGCCATCTGCTGCGTTGTCATCCTTGAAAAGGGCATGCCATTCCCTGCGGATGACGCCTTGCATATGACTA
>JBNKKI010000151.1:0-16162 GCA_050291745.1 Gammaproteobacteria bacterium
CACCTTAATGCAGCTGATAAAATCAAAAACACACTCTTCACTAATCAGCTGACTACGGTGTTTTTGATTTGCCGGCAATTGCTCCTGCATTGCTCTAACTACAGCCATCCCTGGCTTAGACCAGGCACATCAATCTGTTACCCTAGATTCCGCAGTTGACCGCTCGCAATAGAGATTAACCCACTGTTTCATAAACGATTACAGTTGATGTGTGTAATCACCCAATCGGTGAATCCCGCTACGAACTGAATTGCACGTTTGAGGCGGCGTATCTCTTCGTTGTAACTCCTTGCAATAGCTCGCTATTCCGCGTCGTTACGCCTTGATTTACACCACCTCATACGCACAATCAGCTCGTCCAACTGCGGATTCCAGGTTCAACCAGAGTTTCTCGATTGAAAAATTTCGCGTATTCTAAAGAAGCTCATTGAGTGGCACAATGCTTTAGGTTAATCAGGATAGTGAATTTGTTAAAATTTAAATCCATATTATCCCTTCAATAACCATACACATCAGCATAGTTCCAAGCATAATTACATACGCAGCAAAGTCTGTATTCCTAATAATGATAACCCTGATTTTAATGTTTTAGACGTTAATAAAGCCAGTTTAAGGCGACTATGCTTTAGCTCTTCAGTATCTGCTTTTAATATTGGACAGGCTTCATAAAAGCTGGAAAACAAAACGGCCAGCTCATACAGGTAATTACAGAGGTGATGAGGACTTCCTTTACTGGCTACACCTGATACAACTTCTGAAAATTGAATTAAGCTGGTGGCCAGATCCAGTTCTTTTTCATGCTTCAGTAACACTTTCCCCTTTAAATCATTTTGACTGATTTCTGAATTATTAAATATACTCACTATTCTGGTATAGGCATAAAGCAGATAGGGCGCTGTATTGCCTTCAAAGCTCAGCATTTGATCGAAGCTAAAAACATAATCACTGGTACGATTTTTAGATAAATCAGCATATTTTACCGATGAAATACCAACTACAGAGGCGATATCACGCAATTCATCTTCAGCCATATCCGGGTTTTTCTGTTTAACCAGATCATAAGCACGATTCTCTGCTTCGGTGAGTAAATCAGCCAGTTTGGCAACACCTCCAGATCGAGTTTTAAATGGTTTACCATCTTCACCCATTACAGTACCAAAAGGCATATGTTCAAGACTGGTACCGGGTTCGACAAATCCAGCCTTTCTGGCCACTGCAAATATCTGTTGAAAATGAAGACTCTGGCGAGCATCGACAAAATATAATATGCGATTTGCTTTTAACACATTCTGACGAAAACGTATCGCAGCCAGATCAGTTGTCGCATACAGAAACCCCCCATCTTTTTTCTGTATGATAACCGGTAAGGGTTCACCCTGTTTATTTTTGAATTCATCCAGAAAAACACATTTAGCACCATCACTTAACTGCAATAAGCCACTGGTTTGTAAATCAGAAACAACCTGATTCAAATCATCGTTATAAGCACTTTCACCACGCACATCCTGCCGTGTCAGAGCGACACCTAATCTTTCATAGGTTTGCTGACAATGAGAAAGACTTACTTCATTAAATTCATGCCATAATTTGAGACAGTGTTCATTACCGCTTTGTAACTCAACGACAAGATCACGGGCGCGCGTAGCAAATGTTTCAGATTCATCAAATCGCTGTTTGGCAGAACGATAAAATATTTCCAGATTCGTTAAATTAGAACTGACTTCTTCACCACTATTCTGTAATTCTTCCATATAGGCCAGTAACATACCAAATTGAGTTCCCCAGTCCCCGACATGATTCTGACGAATCAGTGTATGTCCTGAAAATTCAAGACAGCGAGATACCGCATCACCAATAACTGAGGAACGCAGATGACCAACGTGCATCTCTTTAGCAAGATTTGGTGAAGATAGATCAACGACGATAGTTTGTGGTTTCTCAACCATTGCTACACCAATACGATCATCCTGTAAAATTGATTCAATTTGTTGCGCGAACCAGTCTGGATTAATAAAAAAATTTATGAAGCCGGGGCCTGCAATCTCAACTTTCTCAATAAGCTCTGATGATGGTAAATGATCAATAATAAGTTGCGCTAATTCTCGGGGATTCTTTTTCGCGGGTTTACAGGCCATCATTGCCAGATTGGTGGCTAAATCTCCATGAGATTTATCTTTCGTTCGATCCACAACAATACGGGGACTAGCATCTGATGGTAAAATATCCTGTTCAATCAATATTGACAGGGTTTGTTGCAATAACTGCTGAATATGCTTTTTCATTCTGCTAACTCAATAAGGTAATAACTTTAAAAGACTCAAATCGTCATCAAATTTCAGCAAGATCACCCTTATCCTGTAACCAGGATTTGCGATCTGATGCCTGTTTTTTTGATAACAGCATATTCATTAATTCAAAAGTATCGTCTCCTGCGTCAATGGTTAGCTGGGCTAAGCGTCGAGTATCCGGGTCAATCGAGCTTTCCCGTAATTGTAAGGGATTCATCTCACCTAAACCTTTAAATCGGGTCACAGTTATTTTTCCTTTTTTCTTTTCAGCCGCTAATCGATCCAGAATACCATCCCGTTCGGCTTCATCCAGTGCATAGAATTTTTCCTTGGCAACATCAATACGATACAAAGGAGGTTTTGCTACATAAATATTACCGTTTTCAACCAGCGGCTGGAAATGACGTAAAAATAGAGCGCATAGCAGTGTGGCGATATGTGCACCATCAGAGTCAGCATCAGCCAGAATACAAATCTTTCCATAACGTAAGTTCGATATATCGGAAGATCCCGGATCAACTCCAATCGCAACAGAAATATCATGTACCTCCTGTGAAGCGAGCACCTGATCAGAAGAAACTTCCCAGGTATTAAGAATTTTACCTCGAAGAGGCATGATAGCCTGAAATTCGCGACTCCGAGCCTGCTTGGCAGAACCACCTGCAGAATCCCCTTCCACCAGAAAAAGCTCAGTTCTTCTAACATCCTGACTCGCACAGTCTGCAAGTTTCCCCGGTAAAGCCGGACCGGAAGTGACTTTTTTCCGGACAACTTTTTTACCTGACTTAAGACGTTTTTGAGCACTATCAATTGCCATCTGAGCCAGTAAATCACCCACACCAGCATGCTGGTTTAACCATAAACTAAATGCATCCTTGGCTACACCGGATACAAAGGCTGCAGATTCACGTGATGATAGACGTTCTTTAGTTTGACCGGAAAACTGAGGGTCCTGCATTTTAATGGACAGGACATAACTGACTTTATCCCAAACATCATCCGGAGCAATTTTTACTCCTCGTGGTAACAGGTTACGAAATTCACAAAATTCCCGAATGGCATCGGTTAATCCTGTTCGCAAACCATTAACATGTGTGCCACCCTGTGCAGTAGGTATTAAATTGACATAACTTTCAGTAATTCCCTCTCCACCCTGTGGTAACCAGTTAACAGCCCACTCTACAGCTTCCTTTTCACCCTGCATAGAACCCATAAAAGGTTCTTCTGGAAGCACTTCATATCCTTCCAGTGCTTCTTTCAAATAATCACTCAAACCATCTTCATAGTGCCATTCATCACTTTCCTTGGTTTTCTCTACATAAAATTTAACTCTTAATCCGGGACATAAGACAGCTTTCGCACGTAACACATGCTTAAGTCTTGGAATTGAAAAATTAGAACTATCAAAATAACTACCATTTGGCCAGAAGTGAATTGTGGTACCTGTATTTTTTTTCCCGACACTGCCAATCTCAGTCAGGTCACTGGTTTTTTCACCATCTGCAAAACTTATAGAATATTCTTTACCATCACGTCGTACACGGACATCCAGCTTACTGGACAGTGCATTAACAACCGAAACACCAACGCCATGTAAACCACCGGAGAATTCATAATTTTTATTAGAAAATTTACCGCCAGCATGAAGCTTGGAAAGAATGACTTCTACCCCCGGTATGCCCTGTTGAGGATGTATATCAACAGGCATACCGCGACCGTCATCTATGACTGAAACAGAATTATCCTGATGTAATATGACCCCTATCCGGGTAGCATAGCCAGCAATAGCTTCATCGACGCTATTATCTATAACTTCCTGAGCAAGGTGATTGGGGCGTGTAGTATCTGTGTACATTCCCGGTCTTTTCTTAACCGGGTCCAGTCCAGTGAGAACTTCTATTGATGCTGCATCATATTGGTTTTTCAAGGATTCGTTACCGTCATATTAATTTAAAGCCAGGATCAAATTATATCTTGCATGCTTGAATTTGTAACTTAAATCCTTATATATGTGCAATCTTTTATTGATCGGAATAAGGCCAGATGAGCGACTCTACTTATATTCATAATGTCACAATTGAAGACTTTGAATCAATTGTCATTCAAAATTCATTCAAACAACCAGTACTGGTCGATTTCTGGGCAGAGTGGTGTCAACCCTGTCAATCATTAATTCCTGTATTACATAAGCTTGCTGAAGAGTATAAGGGTGCTTTTATCCTGGCAAAGGTAAATAGTGATGAACAGGGAGAGCTGGCCGCTCAGGCTGGCGTTAGAAGCTTACCAACGGTTAAATTATTTGTAGAGGGTAAGATTGTTAATGAATTTATGGGTGCATTACCTGAATCTGAAGTCAGAAAATTTCTCGATCCCTATATTAAGACAGAATCCGATCAAATATTGAATGATGCGATACAGGCTTATGAAGATGGCAATATGCAACAGGCTCTTGATATGCTAAACACTGCACTGGCAAATGATCCACAGAATGCCAAACTGAAAATTAATATTGCAAAACTGGTTGCTAACCAGAACGACTTTGAAAGTGCTACAGCTCTGCTTGATACATTAAATGACGAAGATAAAAATCAACCTGAAGTCAAAAAAATATTAAACCATATAAAACTCGCCAATCAGTTAAAAGATCTGGGAGATCCACAGGAATTAAAACAACGTATTAATGATAATCCTGATGACCTGGATGCATTATTTCAAATGAGTGCTTATATGACAGCAGCAGAAAATTATGAAGAAGCGATTTCTTTACTCATGCAAATCATGCAGAAAGATCGTAAATTCCAGGATGATGCAGGGCGGAAGGGGTTAATCGATATTTTTGAAATACTGGGTAATGATCACCCACTGGTACAAACCTATCGTCGTAAGATGTTTACTTTACTGCATTAAGTCTTCTTATAAAGGACTTTCATGGGAGCAGGAAGTGTAGTCAATGTATGGCGTTATTCACTTCATTTTTTGATTCCTGGATTTTTTCAGATTCAACCTCGAGGATGATGCTTTTCATGCATGGCCTGTAGCCTGGCCTTTGCAATATGTGTATAAATCTGAGTTGTAGATAAATCGCTATGCCCTAAAAGCATTTGTACAGTACGTAAATCAGCACCATGGTTCAATAAGTGTGTTGCAAAAGCATGTCTTAACGAGTGAGGTGAATAACTACTTTTTAATCCGGCGATGGTTAAATATTTTTTAATATGTTGCCAGAATGCCTGACGGGTAATCGCTGTTGAACGACTTGATAGAAATAATGCATTAGTTGGTTTTCGTTCATTATAAAGAACAGGACGAGATTCTTTCAAATATTGTTTAACCCAGTATAAAGCTTCTTCTCCAACCGGAATAACTCGCTCCTTATTACCTTTACCGGATAACCTGATCAATCCCAGATTACTATTCAATTGACTTAATTCTAGCGATACAAGTTCAGATACTCTTAACCCGGAAGAATACATTAGCTCGAGCATACAACGATCCCTTAAACCATATTCGGATTTTATATCAGGCGCATTTAATAATTTCTCACAATCGACTTCACTTAAACTGTCTGGTAAATGACGGTTTACTTTAGGAGCTTCGATTAACTCTGTTGGGTTATCAGTTCTTAGTCCACTTCTGACTTGAAAGCGATAGAATTGTTTTAAAGTTGAAAGCAGCCTGGCATTAGAGCGTGAAGCACTTTTTTGATCAACCTTGAAGGCAAGGTATTGCAGGATTAAAGCTTGAGATGCTTCTGTTAATAATAAATTTTGCTGAGCTAGCCATTGCGAAAATAATTTCAAATCCTGCTGATAAGCTTCAAGCGTAAGTTGTGATAGTCCTTTTTCAGACCATATCGTATCTATAAAATGATTTATTTGATTAGAAGATTGTTCAAATTTCTTCATTTCTTAAAAATGAATAGTGAAAATAAAAATTATTGAAACGCTATACCACAAAAAAAAAGCACATAAAAATGTGCTTTTTTTAGCTAAAGACTAATTCAGGTTAATCTTTAGTAGCTGCTGGAGCTGCTGAAACCTCTGCTGGAGCTACTTGAGCCGCTGCTGGAGCAGGCTTAACCTTCTTACGACGTGGTTTTCCCTTCATAGAAGCATTTAGACTTCCCAATTTTGTTTTCATTATTTGGGTGACTGATTTTTCAACAGCTGAACTCATATCGTTAACGATTTTTGATAAGCCTGCTTCACGTTTTTTAACTAATTTTAATTCAGCTTTTACTTCTGCTAATTCAGCTCTTAGAGCTTTCATTTTTTCTACCGCAGGATTAGGTGCATTTTTAACACTCTTCTTAGCTGCTGGTTTTTTAGACATTGCTTTTTTAACTGGCGCTTTTTTTGCCACTGTCTTTTTTACTGGCGCTTTTTTAGCAATTGTTTTTTTGGCAGGTGCTTTTTTTGCTACCACTGCCTTTTTAGTAGAGGCAGCTTTTTTAGCAGCTGCTGAAGGACCACGACCCGTTTTTTTAACAGTAGCTTTTTTCATTGCAGATTTTTTTGTTACGGATGCTTTTTTTACTGAAGGTTTCTTAATAGCCATTTTATTACCTGATTAGTGATTGACGTATGTTGATTATAAAAATAGATTTTGTTTTTTCAATAATATATTGTTCATTATGACAAACTTTTTTATTATATGTATTGATTTTTTAAGTTTTTTCTTCATGAATTACAAATTATACCAACAATGTCCGTCTGCAAGCCTGTTAAAACAATTCATTGCAATGATTTATGATAGCTTTTTAATCGCTTCAATTTTATTTATTGGTACTGCTATTTTGCTACCATTTAATGGTGGTGAAGCAGTAAGTGGAATTTATTATTCTTTTTATCTACTACTTTTGATATTTATTTTTTATAGCTGGTTCTGGAATAAATCAGGACAAACTTTAGGTATGAAGGTTTGGAAAATCAGAATAATCAATGACTATGGAATTAACCCTTCCTGGGCAGTTTGTTTCCTGAGACTTACTTTTGCATCACTACCTCCTATGATTTTTTTATCATTAAATCGGTATTTTCATTTTACTGATAATCATCAAATTGAAGCTTACCTTTTTGTTTTATTTTTTCTTCTGGGATATTTATGGAGACTGTTTAGCGCCAATACCTGGCATGATTTACTGAGTAATACAAAAATTATTGATATATCTAAACTTCCTGTAGAAAAAAAATAATCACTCTCTTCAGATAAATCTTAAATTTAATTTGTATAGAGAAATATGGAGTAAGCCATATATTATCAGCAATAAATAGCTTTATCTGATGCAATGGAATTATTCTAAATGAACTTTATTTCCTGAATTAAAGCCTCAGCAAATTCTGATCAATTAATGTCTTTTTTTACTGTCTATAAATACCCCGATTCGTTCCGAAGATAGAATCATTAGAGCAACTCTCCGCTCTTTTCGAAACAAATCAGAACATTTCTACTATGTATAAGCGCTGTGCAGGACAGTCGTTAATCCTCGAAAAATCAGTTGAGCGTGAAAAAATGCGTAACAGATTGATGTGCCTGGACTAAGACAGGGATGTCTGTAGGTAAAGCAATGCAGGAGCAATTGCCGAGAAATCAAAAAACACCGTTGTCAGCTGATTGGTGATAAGCGTGTTTTTGATTTTATCAGCTGCATTAAGATGTTACCTGGACTTTCTTGATTCAACTGATTTTTCCAGGTTAATATCTTAATTTAAAATTCAAGCTGAATTAATCAGCGCCAGGCTAGTTATATTTTATCCTGCGATATATTAAATAGGCGGTAAATAAAATAAATAAAAGTGTGGGTATCAGCGCGTTTATAAAAGCAGCTAATTTTAATTGCTCCCCCAACTGGATAAGTACATTATCCATTATCACATACACCAGCCCTAAAAGAATTCCGATAACAATGCGTTGACCGGTATTACTATTACGTTGAGATCCTGTTACAAAAGGTATGGCTAAAACAGCCATCACCATAATGGTTAAAGGTGAGTACACTTTCCTCCAGAATGAAAGAGATTCAGCCGCATAATTCAGTTTATTATCTCCCAGAAATGTCATATAGGAATACAGATCCGAACTCGACATTTGTCTTGAGTCAACGACCAGAGATTGTAGTAATTTTTCAGAAAGCTTGCCTTTGTAGAGTTCCTGATTTTTATGCTCTACAGATATTTTATTATTCACAAATATAGATTTATTTACTTTTAAAAGTAACCAGCCCTGTTCATTTGAAATTGCTTTTTCTGCATAAGTTGTCGATAGCAACTTATCGTCATTATTAAGCTGATATATCTTTATATTTCTGGCATTACCATCCGGAAATAACTGCTGAATAAAAATAATGTTATTTTTATCCTTTATCCAGATCCCTCTTCTGGATTGTACGCTTACACGTGAAGCTAATGCTGATGCTTTGATTTCTTTTGAAGTGGTTTCACTATAAGGTACGATAAAATCACTAATTACAAACGCGATTAATGCAAGAACAAACGCAATTTTCGATACAGCGATTATGAATTTCTTTACTGACATACCTGAGGATTGAAATGCGATCAATTCACTGCTAGATGCCAGGCTTCCCAGACTTAAAATACAACCTAGTAAAGTTGCAAGAGGCATATAGTCAACAATATAAGCCGGGGCCATTAGCAGTATAAATTGTACAAATTTCCAGGTTCCAAATTGTCCCTTTCCAATATGATCGATTTGCTGAATTAGTGTAAAAAATAAACTTAAAGTTACCAGTATCATTAATACCAGTGCAGTACCTTTAAAAATATTTACAGCCAGATAACGGGTAAATATCATTTTGCATCACCTCGCCAGAAACGAAATGAAAAATGAGAACGTTGTTTTAGTAATAACAGGGTTAAAATTAAGAAAAGAATATGCACCCACCAGAAGTTTAACCACAGGGGCAAATTACCCCGCTCAAGTGCACCTCTGCTAAAGCCAAGCAGATTAAGATAAACAATAAAAATGAGTAAGGCCAGACCTACACGCCCATAACGCCCCTGCCGAGGTGAAATATATGAAAGCGGCACAGCAAGTAGCCCAAGTATAATTAATGCCACTGGAATATTTATACGCCAGAATAATTCGACCTGATCCACCAGTCGTTTAGAATTTTTTAACTGAGATGGATATTTTTCTACTGATTTTAAGGCAGAAATTTTAGTCTGATTTTTTTTCAGTAAAATGCCATGTTTATCAAATTCAATAATTTTATAATCAGCTTTTCCTGCTTTACCTTCATAACGGGTACCGGGGCCAACTTCCAGAAAAAGATCTCCCGTTTTGTCATCCAGTTTATTTTTTCCCATTTTTGCAGTTTCAAGAATATTCGAATTTTCAGTATTTTGAGTCAGAATAATATCCTGTATTTCTAATTTATCAGCAGATATAGACTGCATGAAAAACACACTTCTCTTATCTTTACTTAAATTAAACTGGCCTACTTTGAGTGATTGAAACTCATGAATATCTTTCTTTTCATCAACTATATTTTTTGCACGTTGCAAGGCTTCAGCACTTAACCAGATACTTAACCAGGCAGTTATTATCGCCAGCGGAAGCATAATAAGTAAAACAGAGCGATATTGCTGTATATAACCAAAACCGCAGGCATGTAAAACGACAAGCTCATGATCCTTGTATAAACGTCCGAAAGCAAAAACAACACCAAGAAAAAAACCTAATGGCATCAAAAAGGACAGGACCTGAATAGATTGTCCTAAAAATACCGGAAAAATAGCTTCAACTGGAATTTCCCCATCAGAAACTTCTGATAATACTCTTCCAAGAGTATTACTCATTAATATAACGAACAATATAAAGATAGTCGCAGAACTACTTTTTAAAATTTCGAGAATGAGATAACGTTGGACTATGGATAACATAGATGAATTTTAAGGACCTGAAAATGGTTAATCAATTAACACAGTTTATTTTGACACATTTAATATAAAAACAAACGAGTTGTAATTTGCAACTTTAGTAAACTTATACCATTATACGCGTTTATTTCCCGATGACTCGAAAAACGATTCTTTAGGGGTTCTACAGACACTCGATAGCACTGTAAAATTTTCCTGGCAGGTAGATTACAGCAGAGTTATCAATTTTTAATCATAGGAGCAGTATCTATGGAATTTAATGTAAAAAGCGGTAACCCGGAAAAGCAACGTACAGCTTGTCTGATTATTGCTGTTTCGCAACCACGAAAACTGTCTCGAGCTGGTCGACTCATTGATAAAATGAGTGACGGTTTTCTTTCTACGATTATCCGTCGTGGTGATATGGATGGAAAACTCGGGCAAACTCTGGTTTTACATAATGTACCCGGAACGCTTTCGGACCGTGTTCTTCTGGTTGGTTGCGGTAAGGATAAGGACTTAAATGAACAAATATACTTAAAAATCCATGATAGCGTATCTGAGGCTCTGGATAATCTGGGGGCAATGGAAGCTTATTCCTATCTCACCGACATTAATATCAAAGGTCGAGACATCCACTGGAAGATTTGCCAGACTGTCATGCAGATGGAAA
This sequence comes from Gammaproteobacteria bacterium, assembly GCA_050291745.1. GTDB lineage: Bacteria > Pseudomonadota > Gammaproteobacteria > JACNJF01. Next base: position 10,839 of record JBNKKI010000151.1, read on the forward strand.
AAAACCGCTATAACTGTGAGCAACTCAAAAAGCACAAGAGTGAGCTTCCCAAGAGTATCCGAAAACTGGTCATGAATGTACCAAGTCGTCGTGAGTTAAGCGTGGGTGAAATGGCAATCCAGCAGGGTAATGCGATTAGCTCTGGTGTCAGTCTGGCGAAAGACCTGGGAAATTTACCCGGTAATATCTGTACACCAACTTATCTTTCTGAACAGGCAAAAAGACTTCAAAAAACTTTTCCATCGATTGTTGTTGAAATCCTGGAAGAAAAAGATATGGAAAAACTGGCCATGGGTTCTCTGTTATCTGTATCAGCAGGGAGTAGACAACCAGCCAAACTCATTTCACTTGAATATCACGGCGGTCCTTCTGACCAGAAACCTGTTGTACTGGTAGGTAAAGGTGTGACATTTGATTCCGGCGGGATTTCTCTGAAACCCGGCGCATCAATGGATGAAATGAAATATGATATGTGCGGAGCTGCCTCTGTTATAGGTACTTTATCAGCAGTTGCAGAAATGCAATTACCCATCAATGTCGTTGGAATTATTCCTGCTACAGAGAATCTACCTGATGGAAGCGCTACTAAACCCGGTGATATTGTCACCAGTATGTCCGGATTAACAATTGAAATATTAAATACAGATGCTGAAGGTCGCCTAATTCTATGTGACGCGTTAACCTACGCAGAAAAATTTGACCCGGATGTAGTGATCGATATAGCAACCTTAACTGGAGCCTGTATTATTGCATTAGGTCATAATCCTTCAGCAGTTTTAGGTAATCACAGTCCTTTAGTGAATGATTTAATCAGTTCAGGAAAGCAGATTGAAGATAAAGTCTGGGAATTACCTATCTGGGATGAATATCAGGATCAATTGAAAAGTAATTTTGCTGATATTGCTAATATTGGTGGTCGTGCAGCAGGAACCATTACTGCGGCCTGCTTTTTATCGAGATTTACCAAAAAGTACAAATGGGCACATCTTGATATAGCCGGTACTGCCTGGACTTCAGGAGATAAAAAAGGTGCCACAGGTCGTCCGGTACCACTTTTGACACAATACATACTGGATCGTTTGACAGAAAAATAATTAATTCATCCGGCTTTATGACACGTATAGATTTTTATGATTTAACCGCCTCCAGATTTAATACTGATGGACTGGTATGTAAACTGTGTCATAAAGCTTACCAGAGCAAGCAGAATGTATTGTTATTGACGGCGAACCAGCAACAAACTGATAAACTCGATAAAATGTTATGGAGTAGTGAAGAGGAAAGCTTTTTGCCGCATGACCAGCAGGAACAACCCGGTTTGCTAACTCCGATTTTAATTAATCATCAGGCAGATCCTCGAGGTGAAAGGCAATTAATGATCAATCTGAGCAATGAAATACCTTTATTTTTTGCTCAGTTTGAGCGTGTTATCGAACTTGTTGCTGAAGATAATAAAGAAGTTGCGCGTTCTCACTACAGTTATTATAAAGACCGTGGATATGAACTAAAGCATCACAAATTATGAATGACAACGATTCTAAAATTCCAGTATTACATCACCTTTTATACAGAGGAAAACTCCATCAGGATGATAATGAATATACTCTAGAGGCAGATGAAAATGCTGAAATGGAAATTGAGCAGGACGAAGAAGAATTAGAAGAGGCTCAAAGAAGACAGCAAACAGCTTCAGATAATCAACAGGATGATCTGGCTGATCTGGAGGACACCAGTGTTCAGGAGTTAATCGTTGATGAAGAAATCCGCCAGATACTGGATAAGCATATGGATCAGGCTTATGAAGAAATTATTAGACTTTTAAGTCATAAAATTTCCTGAAGATATTTACTACAGCTGCAGAATTCGCTGTTAACTCAAGCAATCAATAATATTAGCAAGCTTATTACCCATCACTTGTCATGGTTTATGAAATAATGGGTTAACCTCTATTGCGAGCGATCAACTGCGGAATCCAGGTTAATAAGCTTTGAGAACCTTTATTTCCCTGCCCACAAGAATAGATGAAATAGAATCTACAAGGCTTTGATTAAATCCTTGAATTTTTTTTACATTGTGTAATTTACTTAAGTCTTTTAATGAAGATACTTCGAAAATATCTTCTTCACCATCCCAGTATGGAATTAAATGTCTGTATATTTCACTGGCCGGATCATAGGTTAATTCTGTAATCGAAGACATTAATTCTTCGGGTATTTTTAAACCGGTCATGTATTCAAGCGCTTCGGGGATAATGTCATAGCCTTTAGTAGAAATTTCCCTGTGATCGAATTCTTTTGCAAAACTCATGAGATTAAACGCTGGCGTTAATAATTTTTTTTCATACATTAACTCATTTATGATAATCAATTTAAAATTAATATCTTCAAATTGCGTTTCGCCTCCGGTAGGGAACCTGTATCCGGGTACAAGACTGCCATGCAGCAATGTTGATAATACCTCGACTGCATGACTCTCTCCTTTCGTTATTAAGCGCTCAGCTAACTTTTTGGCACCTTTGCAACGTTTGAGTAACTGTTGAGCTTTTTCTGTGTCATCATGATTCAATGAGTACAGACAGTTGATGGCATGACTTGTTTGATCGACAGTCCAGTCAGCCATCAAAGTATCCAGATAATTAATAATGCTATTGAGTTGTTCAGCGGGGTATATATCAGCATCAAATAAATCCAGCAATAGCCACCAGCCCATTCCATGCTGGTCATCATCAAGCATAGATCTAACATAAAAATCCAGTAGCTGAGCAGCAATCCTGGCATGATTTTCAGAACGCTGTAACACCGATAAAATCAAGTTGTTGCCAAAATTGATTTCCTCAGAGACACAATCAATTATCCATGACTCAAAATGTTCATGACAGCTATCTGAATGGTAAAAATAGCTACTGGCAAAGGTTTCGATTAACTTATAACCGGGTTGTATTCCTGATTTATCATAAAACAATTCTCTTACATTAAATGACACAAAAAGCTTTTCATAGAGTGCATCAAGAGTGTTCTGTGAAGTATCAAACACAGTTCTCAGTGTTTTTGGTGACCGGGAGCTACCATCTTTTTGATTGAGTAATAGTAGCCATTGATAAGCTATCTGGCACTGTTCCTGATTGTTATAGTCGATGCTAAGAAGTCGATTACTCCATTCCTTGAAAATGGATGTTGCAGCATTTTCTGTACAGCTAAATTTCAAAAAGAAAATGCCGATTGAAGTAATGATCTGCTTACTTTTTCTATCGTTAATATCAATACTAGCTGTCAACACAAAGAGTTGCTGTACAATCAGAAATAAACTGGCAGAATCAAACCGGTCAAATGCCTGTGACAGTTTATTAATCAACCCTATGGTTTTTTTACTACCCGTTTTTATGGCAAAATTCAAATCCCTGTCTGGACCTTCTACTGGTTTCAGGTAACTTTCAAATTCTTTAATTCGCATCTGTTCCCTGGCGAGTAACTCCAGTCGTCCCCTGGTTAAGTTTATTTGATAGTTTCAATTTTGTTATCATCAATTTCAATTTTAAATTGCGACTTTAGCCATTCTTTTAGCTGCCAAATATGGCGATACACTTTTGCTTTTCCATCTTGCTTTACATATACATGCGGAGTTCCATCGACATCAATGACCAGAAAACATTCACTGCCTTGCCTTTTAATAAATATTGTACGATAGTGACCACTCTCTAACGCAGCATTGTACTTAATATGATCCTGATCTTTCATTAGCTATATATCAAGTTAACTTTAATATTAACGCCCCTGCTTCGTTATACATTTTCACACTTTTACAATTATATAACTACCGACACCAACCATAAGACTACCAGCCAGCTTTTGAATTTTATTTTCATATCCAGGACTTTTAGACAATGAGGCGACTTTTCCTGCTGACAATGCATACAATATTTTAACGCCACCAACAATTAGAATATCAATCATCAACACCACAATCACATCTGCTGAACTTAATTCAGCAAGGTTAATAAAGGCAGGAAGTAAGCTGATATAAAAGAAAATTGCTTTTATATCAGCAAGAGTTAAAAACAGGCCGGCAAAAAAGCTGGTTACTAAATCAGCTTTTTGAGCCTTTTTCTCAATTTCAATTAATGTCGGTTTAGACAAAAGCAAAGTAACGCCCAGCCAGATAAGATATGTTGCTCCAATGTACTTTATTGTCAGAAATAACCAGCCCATTGATTCGGCAATTAGCGTTAAGCCAAAAATTACTAATATAATGAATACAATATCACCACAAACTATACCGATAGCAGCAGAAATACCATTTGGAATGCCATGAGTTAAGGACCGTGCAACAACCAGCACAACACTCGAACTGGGGATAGATGCGCCAATGAGCAAGATCAAAATTAATAAGCCAATCTCTACTAATCCCATAAAATCACCCATTGAACAAATGAAATATTAACGATGCTCATATCCCGTTATAAATTTATAATTATTCATTTATATCACTGAAAACGATTTTAAATCAATAAGATAGAGATTTATTGTTCCGTTCAATAGTTAACAACATGATACAGATAAAAGTTGTAATAAGGTTTTCCAGGGTAAACTCAGCTTTATTCTTTTTCCGGCCCAATTAGCCAGCTTGCCCTGGCTTTAGCGACAACTTCTTGCTGTTCATTAAGAATATCGCCGTAAATAATCAATTCCTCAGATTGATTAGTTTGTGGTATTTCACATTGACAGTTTGCAGTCAGTAAGCCCCTGGCTTTTTTTAAATATTCCATCTGTATTCCAGTCAGAATACCGCGTGTATTATCCGGTAAGCTATTCATTAAAGTCAGTCCAGTTACCATTTCGGCGAGATTGGTCAAGGCTATTGCATGTACCGATCTTAGGTGGTTTCGAACCTTGCGATGCTCCTTAAGAGTAACTTTTCCTTTGCCGGGTTTTAATTCAATCACTAAAGCTGAAATAGATCCTGAATAGGGTGCAATAAATCCAACTGCTCGACTAAATAGCCACTTGCCAAAGGGTTTATTCGATAAAAAGCGCCAGTATTTCCTTAATGTAGGTCCGATAGAATGAGCCATATTTAAAACCTGAAAAATCAGTTGAATCATGAAAGTCTACGTCAATATCAAATATTTGATAATCATAAAGAAGTTTAAATCAGCAAAAAACAAACCCTTCTTAACTATCAATTCACTCTAGTGTACTGTCCTAAACTGTATGCAGGTTATAGCGAGACGGGAAATAGTCATATGCAAGGCGTCATCCGCAGGGAATGGCATGCCCTTTTCAAGGATGACAACGCAGCAGATGGCTGTTTCCCGTCTCGCCCGAAGG
>JBNKKI010000152.1:0-11565 GCA_050291745.1 Gammaproteobacteria bacterium
TTGAGGTGGTGTAGATCAAGGCGTAACGACGCGGAATAGCCAGCTATTCCAAGGAGTTACAACGAAGAGATACGCCGCCTCAAACGTGCAATTCAGTTCGTAGCGGGATTCACCGATTGGGTGATTATACACATCAACTGTTATCGTTTATGAAACAGTGGGTTAATATCTATTGCGAGCGGTCAACTGCGGAATCTAGGATCATAGTACTACTTTTCACGCTTGAACTTTGGCTGATTAAAATTGTTGAAGTATTAACTGCTAGCCATTTTTACCTATATGGTATTTATCCGGGGCATTTAAGCGGGTTGTCCGGTATTCTGCTGGCCCCCTTAATCCATGCGTCTTTCGCTCATCTGTTTGCTAATACTCCACCACTTCTTATACTGGGCACAGCTCTTTTATACGGTTATCCTAAATCTGCAAAAATCGTTATACCCGGCATCATCACAGGGAGTGGACTGGGTGTCTGGCTTTTTGCACGGGAATCATATCATATTGGTGCCAGCGGCCTGGTATTTGGCTTTATGTTTTTTATTTTTACCATTGGAATAATACGATGGGATAGACGCGCTAGCGTACTCTCCATGCTGGTCTTCTTTTTATATGGCAGTATGATCTGGGGGATTTTCCCCGCTAATCCTGATATTTCCTTTGAAAGCCATTTTTTTGGCGCGATAAGTGGAATAATTTTAGCTATATTACTCAGAAACTATGACCCCTATTTACCAGAGAAAAAATATAGCTGGGAAGATGAAGAGGATGAAGAGGATGAAATCGACTATGAAGAATATGCTGAAAAAGACGAGACTTCATTACCGGATAGATAAATCAGCAAATCAAAAAGGAAATATCATTGGTGTTAATAGCAGTGCAACTATCATTGCAAGAATCTGTAATGGCACTCCCACTTTAACAAAATCCATAAAAGTATATTTCCCAGGTGTAAGTATCAGGGTATTTACCGGTGAAGCGATGGGTGTAGCAAATGCTGTTGAAGCGGCTAGCGCTACCATCATCATATAAGGTTCGGGATTTAATCCCAGGCTTTGTGAAGCGCTTAATGCAATAGGGGCGACTAACACAGTGGTAGCTGTATTTGACATAAACTGACTAAATACCGAGGTAAAGATAAAAAGTGCAGCGCCTAAAGCCATCGGCCCACTACCGCCAAAACTATTAATTAACTGATCTACTATAAGTGCAGCGGCTCCGGTTTTGTCCATCGCGGTAGCCAGAGGCAGCATACAGGCGATAAGAATCAGACTGGGACCATTAAGAGATTTATAAGCCTCCTCCATGGTCACGCATCCAGTTATGATCATAGCCAGGGCAGCGGCTATGACTGCAGTTAAAGATGGCAGTAAACCAGTCGACATGGTAATCAACATCGTCATCATAATAAGCATCGCAAAGGGTGCCTTTCTTCCATGCGAAGGCGCTTCTGACATTTCGGCAGGTGTCTCTATGACAACAAAGTCTCTTTTTTCATTTAGTTGCTGAATATATGGCCAGCCTCCAATTAATAATAAGTTATCCGCAAATTTTAGCGGTGTTCCATCAAAATCAGTCGTTAATGATTCACCATCCCGACGCAGACCAATAATACTTAAGCCAAATTTTTCTCTGAATTTTCCTTCTTTAATTGTTTTCCCCATTAACGATGATGTACGGCGTAACATTACTTCTGCCACACCAAATTCATTGTGCATTCTGGCCATAGTTCCTTGCGGAATTTTTTGTGATTGAATGTTATATTTTTTACAGAACTGAGTAATATTATCGCTTGTTCCGAATGCCATTAATACATCATTTTTTTTAATTTCAGTTGTTATAGTGACCGGCAACAGCATTGACGTTAAATGGCCTTTTCTTTTAATCGCGAATACAGTGATTTCATAATGTGTGCGCAAACCCGCAGATGAAACTGTTTTTCCAATTAAATCAGAGTCACCCTGTAGTGATAACAAATGCATTTGATCACTAATATGGTAACGCTGTGCAAATTCATGGAAATGGGGATGAGGATGATCAGGATTTCTGATTCCCCTGTTTGGAAGTAAGCGACGACCAGCCAGCAAAAGATACATCATGCTTACGATCAGAATGACCAGTCCAATCGGTGTAAAATCAAAAAAACTGAAAGCTGCAAATCCAGCTTTTTCCATTTGAGAGCTGACGACAATATTTGGCGGGGTACCAATAAGCGTTAACATACCGCCAACCAGTGAAGCAAAAGCCAGTGGCATGAGTAGCTTTGATGGTGATATGCCTGATTTCCTTGACATACTCAATACCACAGGAATGAGTAATGCAACCGCCCCGGTTGAACTCATGAATGCGGATAACAGAGCTATTACCGGGAGCAGAAAGAGTAATAATCTGACTTCACTCTCTCCCCCCATTTTTAACAACCATTGACCCGCAGCGGCTGCTATACCTGTACGGAATAGCCCTTCTCCAACAATAAAAAGCCCGGCAATCATAATCACAACCGGAGCTCCAAACCCTGAAAAAACTTCGGCTGGAGTGATTAGCCCGGAAAGTGCCAGCGTTAAAGCAACCATCAGGGCAACTATATCCATCCGGAATCTATCCCAGATAAATAAGGTCACTGTTATCAACAGTAAACAAAAAATCGACAGTATTTCACCAGACATTTATTTTCCAACCATAATGACCAGTCAAAATAAGACCTTTGATTTATGCGGTAGAAATCTTTTAATATTGAGTTTTATTTTTATAGCTTTTCTTCTACATCTGAAATATCAGCTTTTGCAGTTTCAACTATTTCAAGTTCACCCTCAGGCCAGTCACCATAGGGGTAAGGTTTATCATTACTATTAAAACTCATGAATAGAATTAACTGATAGACATAACTAGCCAGACTACGGCTCAGTTTGCGTAACTGGTCATTAGTTTCTGCTGTGATCAATTTTGCCATAAATTGAAAAAAAACTATAAAAAACAAAAGTGTGGCGGACAACTGAAAACAGATACTATATAAAAGAATATATAAGCCCCTCTTCCAGGTAGATGGCTGTTTAATATTTTGTTCTACATTATGTTTCATATATTGCTCCAGAGAAAGCTGCAATTATACTGAATACAGATTTTTAAGCGTAAATAAAAATATCCATAAAATAGAATCATGAAACTTAATCGATATGCTGCACTTCATACTGTACCCACAATTGATGAACTTTTCCCGGTTCAATGGTGATCTCATCATCTGCCGCATTACAACTCTCAACACATAACATTGTTTTATAACCATTCTCACCCAGGTCACCCATTTTCGCAGCGGTTGCCTGCCAGGGATTCCATACTACCGTGGAATTACTACCAGATTTTTTGATAATAATATTTCTATTGAGCAATCTATCCTGAATGACACAATCTTTATCAGTATTCACATAAATTCTATCGACTTCCTGATTGATAGCCACTGCTTCAGTCTGTTTTTTACGTTCAAAATTATGCAATTTATCCAGGTAGTCGGTATCTTCCAGACCATGTAGAGTAAGCTGACTGACATCCGCAACCTTAAAGTATGTGTGAAAAGCCTGGCCAATAGTAATAGCCTTGTTAGAGTTATTATGTGTGAATAATTCAAGCTCGAGTTTTTTACCGACCGTGATATGCAGTTGAACAGTTTTTACCGGAAGCCATAAATGTTCAATTTCTACCTTTGGTTGCAAACTTAAAGAAATTCGTGTGCTGCCATTTTCCAGGGCTTCAGTTTTAAATATATCCCAAAGCGATGTTCGGGCAAAACCATGAGCGGGAAATTGTGGATTTGATTTATGAGCACCAAACCATGGCCAGCAAACAGGTATACCTCCCCGAATAGATTTTCCAGCCTTTATTTTTGCATCAGATGATAACCAGATTACTTCTTCATGCGCATCAGGAATCCAGCTTAGTAAATGCGCACCCTGTAGACAGATGGAAGCACTGGCCTGTTCATTTTGAATATCAATGACAGGAATACCACCTTCTTCAGCACTAATGGATAGATTATTATGACTGCCCCGTATAGCGAATTGCTGATTTAACTTTGCTATATCAACCGTATTCATTACTGGCTCCCGTGTTTTTTCATCAGGATATATTTACTCTGACACTATTTAATTGTTTAAAATTTCAATAACGGATTTAATCCAGTTACTATTCAATTCTTTCACGATAATAAATTACTTTTTTTGTTTTAAAACATGCTTTATCAACTCTCCAAATGGCTCAGGTTTTCCCACTCCATAGCCCTGTGCATAGTTAACGCCAATAGCTGATAATTTTTCAAATATTTCATCGTTTTCCACATATTCGGCTATGGTTTTCATGCCCATCACATGCCCAATCTCATTTATCGATTTAACCATCGCATGATCAATAGGATCGCTCACCATATCTTTAACAAACATACCATCAATTTTTAAATAATCTACCGGTAAAGTCTTTAAATACCCGAAGGATGACAATCCACTACCAAAATCATCCAGCGCAAAATGACATCCTATTTCTTTAAGAATTCCAATAAATATGGTGGCTGCAGACAAATTAGTGATTGCCACAGTTTCAGTCACTTCAAAACATATTTTTGCCGGGTTTACTCCAGTGATTCTTAATTGTGTTGATATAAATTCAAGAAAGCCACTATTTGTCAGAGAAGGGCCTGATAAATTAATTGATATAAAATGAATTTTTTCTTCAAAATCAGGGTTTTCCTGTAAAAAAGCAAAAGCCTTCTTTATTACCCAGGAATCTATCACTTCAATCAGGTTATATCTTTCAGCAGCAGGTAGAAAAGCACCCGGAGGAATAACCTGATTATCCTTATCTAACATTCTTATGAGGATTTCAAAATGTATTTGATCACTTTTATCCAGGGGTACTATGGGTTGCGCATAAAGACATAAACGATTTTCTTCCAGGGCAGTATGAATACGTGTTATCCATTGCATTTCCCCCTGACGTTGCGTTATCTCTGTATCCAGTGGGTTATAAATTTGTATCCGGTTTCTTCCGGAATCTTTAGCCATATAACAGGCTTCATCAGCCTGTTTCAATAACTCGTCATAATCGGTTGTATCTTCTGTAACTGAAACCAGTCCAATACTGACCCCTATTCTGAATGACTGATCATTCCAGATAAAAACAAAGTCCTTCACATTTTGTAACAGGGAATTGGTCACTCTTTGAGCCTGATCTATGGAGCAGTGTTGCATTAACACGCCAAACTCATCACCACCAAGCCGGGCAAGCATATCACCTTTTCTTATCGTCTCTGACAATACTTTTCCTATCTGCCGTAATAGTTCATCACCAGCACTATGACCACAGGTGTCATTAACTATCTTGAACTGATCGAGATCCATGAAACACAGGGCATGCTCATTTTTATCCTGTCTTATGGTTGATAAAATATTTTTAGTATAACGCTCAAATTCGTGCCGATTAACTAATCCGGTTAATGCATCATGCCGGGCCTGAAATGAAAGTTGATCCTGAGCCTGCTTACGTCTGGTTATATCACGCATAATTCCAACAAACCCGAGGTTTTTACTGAGTGATACAGGCGTTAAACTCATCTCCAGAATAAATCTGGAACCATTTTTACGACATCCTTCAAATTCATGTAACAGATAGTCTTCACTATAAACATGTTTATCCAGTATGGTCTTCTTTAAATCCTGAAATTCTAATTTCTTATCTGGAATCAGGACTTCTATATGGCGGGAAATAACCTCCTTAGCCTGATAACCAAATATTTTTTCTGCTGATGGATTAAATGATTGAATTATCCCTGAGCCATCAATACTCACAATTGCATCAGCGACGGTATTGAGAATGATTGCCTGTCTTTCACTGGACTCCTTCATTTGCTGATATAGATCGAAACGTTTACTAACATTGATAGCAATGATTAATATGAGACCAATCCATAAAATGACAATACTAATAATTACCGTTAAATCAACAGGTTGCCAAATCATTGTTTGAACATGTGAAGCAGAATTGGGGTAGACATGCATGGCCGCCATACTAATATAGTGCATACTGGATATAACGCTTCCCATTACAATAGAGGCTAAAACTAGCCCGGGAGAAAAATATCCAGCATTAGTTTGATTATTTTCAGCCCAAAGTTTTAATTTAAGAGAAGCTACTGAGAGCACAATAGCCAGAATTATTGATAGCCAAAATATCCATAAATCTATTAGTATGGTACCTTCGATGCGAGTTGCACTCATCCCGATATAGTGCATGGACGCTATGCCCAGCCCCATCAAAATTCCACGCATAAGCAGCGACTTAAAACCAGGCAATTGACGGCTATTTGTTAATACAACAATGAAACTGGCCAATATGCCAGGTATTATCGATATAAGTGTCATTTGAATGTCATAGTTCACTGCTATCGGTAATCGATAAGCCAGCATTCCTACGAAATGCATTGACCAGATACCTGAACCCAATGCCATAGCACCAAATATTGACCACTTAAGATTGGCACTATTGAATCCTTTATCCTGAATACGCATGGAAACAAGATAAGCGACATAGGATGCAAATATCGCTATCAGAATTGAAACGATTACCAGTTCAGGCGTATAGGAAGAAACTATTTCCCTGTCTATTACTTTATCAGGCTCTAAAAAAGCAAAGTGATCCATTATATTTTATTCAGCATCCTGATTTTTACAAAAATGATAGACATATGACTTTAAAATATCCCGGTCCCTGCTTAAGTTACACCACATACTGTGCTGTTTTATCTTCAATATTTATGATATTAGCATAAAGAAAGAAAAACCCAATATAAGGAGTTAATTAATTAGCAGATCAGAATCTTAAGCAGTACATTCAACTTCAACTATACTAAACCAGTACTTCAATAATTTCGGAATGGATTTCCCACAATAATAATCAGGGATTACATTACCAGTGCCTATAGTGAAAATAATGTTAAATTTCAGCCAATTATTATTTCTATTCCCTTTACTTATGTATGCAGGCTATACACAGGCGAGTACTGTTTCAATACAGGTTGATACTAATATTACCGCTCAGGCTGAGTATCTAACAGGAGAACAGGATAAGCCTTTGCTGGTTTTTATCCATGGTTTTTTACAGACCAATCAATATCCTACGATAAAGTGGTTATATAGTGACTTAAATGAAGAAGGTTACCCTGTGTTAGCACCGACCCTGTCTCTAGGTATATCCAATAGAGTCAATGCGCTTTCCTGTGAATCCATACACCTGCATTCTTTTGACAGTGATACTAAAGAAATCGGCAAATGGCTTGACTGGGCCAGGTATCAGGGTCATCAAAATATTATTTTAATCGGACATAGTGCTGGTAGCATAAATATTACTGCCTACCTTGCTTCAGGTGGTGATATCAAAGTTTCTAAAACTATATTGATCAGTTTATCTCAATATGAAAATAATAACGCTATAACTCATAACAATAACCCTCATCCAGACTCAGCGAATAATTTGATACATCAGAAACAAGGGGATCTAGAAGCGTTCTCTCTCTCCTTCTGTAATAAATATATTACTACAGCTGATTACTATCAATCCTACGCTAACTGGACGGATTCCAGAATTATTAATGCCATAAATAACGGGAAGTCTTCAATTTATATTATTATTGGTGGTGCTGATAAGAGAATTTCTCCACAATGGTTAAATCAGTTACAGCAGTCTCGTGGGCAAGTTACTATAGTTGAAGGGGCGAATCATTTTTTCGACATGACTAATGAATTTGCACTACAGGATTGTGTTAAAAAAATCCTTTCTCTTGATTAAAGATTAACAAGGAGCTCTTAATTTAAAACGGTATGAGCAAAAAAATATTTCCCCCTCTTTCAATTAGTAATTATGCTTTGATACTGTTGATGTTGCTTGCCGTATTCTTCAGCGCGATCACTCTATACGCAATAAATCGATTTGAAAAAGCCCGATTCGAAATAGAACAAAATAATATCAAGCTTGCTCATGAGGAAATCATACTAGCTGTCAGTCAGCTAATTAATTCGATTGATGATTTATCCTTACAGATTGCTAACTGGGATGAAGTATTCCAACAGCTTGATAATCCTGCTTATTACTCTTACTGGCGAACTCACCGAATTTTTGCCGCCAAGGTATTACCCGACTATATTCAATCTGCAGAAGTTTTTGATGTAAATGGTAAAGCTCTGGCACTACAGTCTGATAGCGGTTTCCCTGAAAAGATTGATACCAGTCAGTTAACAACCTTTATTACACTCAAAAAAGGTTCCAGTAACCTTTATATGTATCTACCGGTAAAACGACAGTCTAACTCCCCAGTCAAGGGATACCTGGGCCTACATATACCTTTTATTAAGGCTTTAACTAAACAACATCACTTTCATTTTCTGGATGCAGACACCTTATATATCAAAGCACAGGAAAACATCAAAATATCATTATCAGATGCTATCTCTATGATGAATTTTATCATAAAAACCAGCCCGGAAACTGAAACTATGATGAATATAGTGAAGACCTCTATGCTTCAGCTATCCATTATTGTCGGTATCATCTGCTTACTATTTTATTTTCTAATGGTTTATTTACTGGGAAAACCACTAGTAGAAATTTCCAGCTATATCGACAGGTTAAGTTACTCAAATCCAGAAAGCCTGGTACCCGCAATACGTTCAAGGTTTCAGGTAGCTGAACTGGAAAAAGTAAGAACTTCTCTAAGCCAGTATCATGTTGATCTTGAAAAAGCACAGAAAGAACTGGATAACAAGAACAGGGAATTATGGGACCTTGCTCATCATGACACGCTGACTGGAATGCAAAATCGACGTGCTTTCGAAATGGAATGGAAAAAATCCAGACAGGTATTAAGTAATCACAGAGTCGGGATAGGACTTCTTTTATTCGATATTAATCACTTTAAGGCCATCAATGATTCCTATGGTCATCAGATCGGTGATGAAGTATTAATTTCCATTAGCGCCTGCATTCAAAAGGCTTTGCGTAAAGCAGAACAGTTATTCAGGATTGGAGGAGATGAATTTGCAGCCATCATTATAGGCATAACCCCACAGGAGGAAGTATTACTGGCTCAAAGGTGTATGGATATGGTCAATCAGCATGACTTTAGAAGTATGGGTTTAAAGGAAACCGTGCGAGTTAGTTGCGGAATATCTCATTGTCAGGCAGATGAACTGGAACAACTGGATAATTTACAGTGGCAGGCTGATATTGCAGTTTATCAAGCTAAAAGGCCTGGTGTTACACGCCCGGTTTTGTTTGATAGCAGTATGGTTGATGGTCATGAATCTGTTTTTTCAAGCTGGATGAGTAATGCAATTTACGAAGCTATTGCTAATGGCAAAGGAATAGAGATTCATTACCAGCCTATCGTAAATTCCATATCTGGAAAAACAGGATACTATGAAGCATTGTTGCGTATCCGCCATGAGGGAGAATTAATCCCTCCCTCCCATATTTTTCCAGTGGTCACAATGCGCCACATGGAAACTGAAATGGATCGTACAATCATCAATAAAATAATTGAAGATTTACAACAGTCCTTCATAGTTAAAGGTAGTGGTGTATCAGTCAATTTATCTGCAGAATCAATTGTTCATCAAAATGTCATTGAATGGTTACTACCACTGGCCGATTTTATAAAAGATTATCAGATAATTATTGAAGTAACCGAAACCTCATTAATCACTCAACTTAGTACTGCCTCAGGCAATCTTAAAAAGTTACGTAAGCTAGGCTTTAAAATTGCTCTGGATGATTTTGGTAGTGGTTATTCTTCTTTGCGTTATTTAACCAGTATGCCAGTAGATACCATAAAATTTGATATTTCTTTAATTCAGGGAATGCTGGATAAACGTTTAGCAAAGCTGGTAACAGAAATGGCGAGCATGTTAACCGGCCTGGGATATGAGCTGATAGCAGAAGGTATTGAAACAGAAGAATTACTGAAAAAAGTAGTTGCTGCAGGTTTTAATTATTCGCAGGGATACTTTTTTGGCGCCCCCAGCAGACAGACACAACTCTTGCCAGTCACATAAGCTAAACCCTGTTAATTTCCAGATCGCAATGATCTTCAGGATACTCTGATACATTATCATCGTGAAAATAATCTTTTATTTCTGCTATCTCAAACATTACAATTCAATTAAGGAATTATTAAATAGAAAGGCTATGATTTCACATGCTCATTTTTCCATATAGTACAGCACTTACATTAGCCAAACCGCCTCTGGTAAGCTATATCGTTGTATTATTATGTACTGTTATTTTCACTTTACAGTTATCTTCACCAATAACTGAAAATTTGATGTACTACCCTGAAAGCTGGAACCCATTGAAAATGATCACAGCTTCATTCGCACATGGTAGCTGGTCGCACTTAATATGGAATATGATATTTTTTCTGGCTTTTGCCCCGGCAATCGAAGTTATTATCGGTAATACCTTAAGCTACATATCACTAATGATTTTTATTGCTTTAGTCACTGGGATTAGCTATTCCATATCAACACTAACAGGAAATTCTGAAGCTTTACCCTCTTTAGGGTTTTCCGGTGTCGTTATGGGTATCATTGGGCTATCTGCTTTTATGATGCCAACAGCAAAGATTCGAGTATTCTGGTGGTATATCGTTTTCTGGAAGACATTTTATGTACCTGCCTGGATACTGGCAGTCATCTATATTGGAATAGATAGCTGGCAAATGTTAACAGCCAGTGACTACAATGGCGTAAATATCGTAGCCCATGTTGCAGGAGGTATCAGTGGTTACCTGTCTGGTCTGATCTGGTTAAAAGAGCGTAAAGCGGAAACAAAAGAAGAACTGGAAGCTGAAATAAAAGCCATGAATGTAAAAAAAATATATGGTAATTCACCCTCAATGTCTTTTAGTAGAAGAGATGAAATTGAGCAGGAGAAAAAACGTAGAGAAACTCAAAAAGAATTTGATCATTTTATGAGTAAAATTTATCAAATGGTAATTACTCACCGGGATAGTGAAGCAGTTTTTATGCTAATGGAAAGATATAATTATTTAAAAGTACCTGTTATAGAATTCGAAAAAATATTTGAATATATTGAAAAATGGGGGCCATCCAGAACGCAGCTTTGTATTGGTCGCCTGGTTATTGAGTTACTCAATGTAGAACGTAGATACGGCAGAGCACTTTATTTCATCGAAAAATGTCAGCATATAAGCCCTCAATTCATTTTAGCGGATTTATCCCAAACTGTTTACTATGCCAGACTGGCTATTGAAACAGATAAACTCGAAGTTGCTAAAAATCTCATCATAAATCCGCAAAAAAGATACCAGGGATTAGTCGACATTGAAATGTGTACTCAAATGCTGGACCATATCAAACTCGCCTGACCAGGTTAAACCTAGTGTACTGTCCTAAACTGTATGTAGATTATAGAAGCCCCCAAATTTCCCAAGACAAGGCGCAGTTCGCAGGCAATGGCGCTTCCCTTGTCAAGAACTGCAACGCCGGATTGGGGGATTTGGGGGCTTCCCTTCGG
>JBNKKI010000153.1:0-16984 GCA_050291745.1 Gammaproteobacteria bacterium
ACTTCAACCTGGAATCCGCAGTTGGACGAGCTGAAGTGTGCGTTTGAGGTGGTGTAGACCAAGGAGTTACAACGAAGAGATACGCTGCCTCAAACGTGCAATTCAATTCGTAGCGGGATTCACCTATTGGGTGATTATACACATCAACTGTAATGCTTTATGAAACAGTAGGTTAACTTCTATTGCGGGCGGTCAACTGCGGAATCCAGGTTCAATTATATGTATTCCCTCGCTGAGCCTGGGAACGAGGCATAAGCTATCAGGAACGGCAGGCGCAGGTCGACAGGGAACATCCATCCTGACCGACCGTTTCTTTGATATAGCCCGTACAACTAAAACGTATTAATCATCACTACTCAGAACAATTCCTTAGACATTTTCCCGTTTATTTATTTTCCCGAGGACAATTTCTATACGCGTCCCCTGTGATAAATTTTTAACACTTATACTCCCATGTAAGTGTTTCTCGGTAATCATTTTACACATATAGAGGCCCAGCCCCATTGAACCTTTTTTGGTACTAAAATAGGGGTCAAATACTCTCTGCATATCATGTTCGGTAATACCCTTACCATTATCTTCAACGGACACAACAATAATATTGTCTGATCCTTTAAAAAGTCCTATGCAAATTTCTCCATTAAGTCCCTCTATAGCTTCGATAGAGTTTCCAATCAGATTGATTATGACCTGCATGAATTCATTCGCATAAAGTACACAATGCATACTTTTCTCAGGTGCAATTATGTTAATCCCCTTATTCCTTATTTGAGGCTCCAGGAATGAGATTGATTTATCTATCAGTAATTTTAAATCTTCCTGCTGACGTTTCTTTCCCGGTTGATAAAATGATCTAAAGTCTTCAATAGTCTGAGACATAAATTCAATATTTTCTTCAATATTTCTACATTGCTGATCTATCTTTTTTAAATCAACCTTATTGTCAGATAGACTAAACCTGATCAGAATTAATATTGAACCAATTTTATTAATCGGTTGTCGCCATTGGTGTGCAATCATCGGTAAAAGTTCACCTATAGCCGCCTGTCTTGATTGAAAGACCAGTTTTTTATTGGCTTTATCTATAGTATTTTGATACACCTTTAAGCGTTTATAAATTAGCCTGGATAAATACAATGAAAGAAGAATAGAAATAAACCAGGAAGCCAGTACTAAAAAAATATTAGTGCCTATTTTTTCATTAATAATTTTTACACTTTCATTCTTTGATTGAGCAATACTTTGCTGCATGCCATTCAAATCTTTTAGCACCGTAATATACCAGTCATGCTCAGGTAGATAACGTGTGTAAGCCATTTTTAATTCATCCTTATAGAAACCTTCAATCCGATATTTAAGTAAATTGCTTTTACTGCTTTGATTATGTGTAAATATTATATTGTTCGCGGAATCCGAAATGTAAAAACGGACATTTTTATAACGGTCATTAGTCTGTATATAATTTAATATTAAATTTCCAGAATTTAATGATATTTCATATGTTGGAATACCCGCTCCAATAAACCAGTCATAAGCTTCCAGTTTTTTAACATATGAAATTTTTGGATAAATAATTTTATTTTTCCCACTCCCTTTGTACCAGTAATATCTCGAGTAACCTTCCTGCTTCGTTGTCACTATCTTAATAAAATTCCTGACAATATATTTCCCTGTAATATCCTGGATATCAAGACTATTCGTATTAACAATAGATTCATCTCTATGTAGAAATACATTTCCCTTTAAATCTAATAAATAAAGGTAATCAACATTATGACCAAAATTAGTGTTTTTTAATGCATTAATAATGACATCCTGTAATAAAGCCTGACTCATTCTATTTTTATTTTCATTGAAAAGATTATTAGCAATTTCAGCAGTATTGTTAATAAATTCTTTTATGGTTTTCTTTTCATGATTTAACTGATTCTCTGCATTAAGAGTAATTAATAATGATAGACTTTCGATTTTCTCCTTAAGATACTGTTTCTCAATATCCATAATATATTTTTTATTTTTATTAAAGTCCTGTTCGATTATTTTTTGTTGTGCATTGACGAATAATATATTGGAAGTTAAACCATAAAATAACAATGAAATTAATGGAAAAAGAGTGACAAATATTGTAATTCTGGTTGAAGGAGAAAGTGATTTAAACATCAATAACCTTCTAAAAAATAACCGATATCATTATTTGTTTTCAGAGTATCCGGTGGAAGTTTTTTTCTAAGCTGTTTAATAAATGTTCTTATCGCATTCTGTGATGGAATATCATTATTCCACAGGGTATGAATAACTTCATAGGTAATTGCACGTTTTTTAGCTAGAATTTTGAGGAACTGTAATTCCTTTTTAGTAAGTTTATTTCGACTATCATTAAAAATAACCAGAGATTCATTCATTGATATTTTAATATCTGTGGTAAGTTCGATTTCATTACCATCTGAAAAGTAATCATTAAGGTTTGCCAATAACTCATGTACCTTACTGGAGGTTATAGGTTTGATAATGAATTTTCTTAAATTTAATTCAATAGCAGCCAATAGATAATCCTGATTCGTATAGGCCGATATAATAATTACCGGAATGTCTTTATTAGTTTGCCTGATGATTTTCAATAATTCTATTCCATTCATTTTTGGCATTTCTATATCAATTATTAACACATCAATTTCTTTTTCCAGAAAAAGCTGATGACCTTTTTCGCCGTTCTCAGCAAGATAAACTTTACTGAAGAATTCATTGAATAAGCTAGCCATGTTTCTTAATATTTCGATATCATCTTCTATATAAAGAATTGTTTTATCTTTTAGTAATTGATACATAAGGATTCAAGTTGATATTAACTCATGTTTAAAAATCAGAGGAAGCTTAAGAAAGAAATATAGAACGATGACTAATACGAAAAATGATAGTTAGATAATAGACTAGAAAAATTATTTTTCTGTATTAATTATCATCGAAGATCATCCATTCTTTGGATCTGCCTTATTATAAAAAATCTTACATCTTAAATAATTTTCCAGCTTTATATCCTGTCATGCTGACAACTTTGTGACACCATTAATCCTTTTAAAAAGGCACGACGAATAATTCCAGCGGCAATCGCAGATGCAACTTTTTTTGAGTATCGTTCGGCCCCGGATAGTTTCCTGATCCAGCTTCTAAATGGAATTACGCTTTCGGTAGTTTCTCGAATTACGCCAACCGCAGCTTTGGTAGCTTCGTTTATACCTCGCTCGATAAGACTGGGATTATCACTGGTTTCAGTTGCATCAAGATCTGGCCCAAGTTCTTCATCAAGCTGACTGACTTCCCCTGACAGGGCTAAACAGTTTAGTTCATCCGGTAAAGCATATGGGTGCTTTAATGCAGCCCTGAGAACTGGTGGTATTTTTTCATGAACCAGATTCAAATCATTTAGAGGTACAGTCACCGCTTCACTAATTTTCGACTTATCCTTCGCAGCACAGGCAGAAACTATGACGACTATAAAAATTAAAAAACTAAATACAAAGTTGCGATCTGGCATATAAATTTTCTATATTATTTCTAAACATTATTATCAGCCTGGTTATTCGTGGTTAACTGCCGATTAAACCAATGCCTTTTCGCAGAAAATCAGCCCAGCTCAGATAAATCCCTAAGGTGCAGGTTTAGCAAAAAAATCCAGGTCATTTGAAATAAGAAGTCTTTGAATTTTGGAATATTGAGAATCCGAAAGTGGCCCCATTTCAACTCGATAATATGTTTTGCCTTTTACATCAGCTGATTTAATTGATGACTCCAGACCCAATAAGGCTAATTCAGCTTTGCGGCGATCAGCGTCCTGCATTCTATTAAAGGATCCGGCCTGCACAATATATGTCAGCGGTCCCGATTTTTTTGAATTTAAAGCATCGATTGCCTTTGTTCTTAAATCCTGTTGATCGGCCGGTAGATTCTGAACCTGAACTTCGACTTTTCGTTGCGGTAACACAGTGTAAAAATCAAAAACCGGTTTACCTGTTTTCTCACTGGATTGGGGAATCGTATTTTCCTTTCGCCCATTTTTGACAATATTCTGATCCAGAAAAAGGATAAAAACAACAAATAAACCAATAATGAGAAAAAGGGAAATCCATACCCAGGGTGATGATTTTTTAGCTTCAGACACTTTACTACCTACATTTTTTCAGGTGCACTAACACCCATTAACTGCAAACCATTTTTTATCACCTGCCTAACGGCAAAAGCAAGTGACACCCTGGCATTACGTAACTCTACATCATCGATAATAAATTTATATGCGTTATACCAGGAATGAAATTGCTGAGACAATTCACGTAAATAATTAATAATAATATGCGGCTCTCTTCTTTCAGCAGCACTCACTACACGATCCGGATAAAGGACCAGTTGCTTGAGTAAAGACTGTTCATGATTATTTTCAAGTTTCAGGAGATTGAGTTTGCTAAAATCAATATTTATACCCTGATCGGCACATTGTTTTTCAACACTGCAAATACGGGCATGTGCATACTGAACATAAAACACAGGATTATCATTAGACTGTTGCCTGGCCAGATTCAAATCAAAATCCATATGCTGATCAACTTTACGCATAACATAGAAAAAACGGGCCGCATCATTGCCCACATCTTCACGTAAAGTACGTAAAGGCACAAACTCACCTGAACGTGTCGACATCGAAATCATTTCACCGTTCTCATGCAGATTGGCAAACTGCACCAGTAAAATTTCCAGATGATCTGCCTCATAATCCATCGCTGTTAGAGCTGCTTTAACTCGGGCTATATAACCATGATGATCAGCCCCCCAGATATTTATCAACTGGTCAAATCCACGATCAAACTTATTCATATGATAAGCAATGTCAGAAGCAAAATAGGTAGTTTGACCATTTTCACGTTTAACCACCCGATCCTTCTCATCACCAAAATCAGTCGATTTAAACCACAGGGCACCATTGGATTGATAAATATGACCTTTATCCTGTAGCGTTTGAATAGCCTTATCAACCAGTCCTTTCTCAGTTAACTGTCGCTCTGAAAACCATACATTATAATCCACACCAAAATTTTTCAGGTCCCTGCGAATAACATCAACCAGGGTATTTAAAGCCAGATCAAAAACATCTCTATATTTTTCTGCGCCTAATAGACTTTTACTATTTTCAATCAAATCATCAATATGTTTTTCCTTATCACCTTCAGGATAGTCAGCGCAAACACCATTAAACAAATCCACGCCATCCTGACGATAAGCATCACCATTTTCACGATGCAATGTTGCCGCTATATCCCAGATGTAATCACCCTGATAGGCATTTAAAGGAAAGTCTATTGTCTCTCCAGCAAGATCAAGATAACGCAGCCACACCGAAGTAGCCAGAATATCCATTTGACGACCAGCATCATTGACATAGTATTCACACTCTACTTCATATCCAGTTGCTTTCAGTAAATTAGCCAGTGTAGCACCGTAAGCGGCACCTCTTCCATGCCCTACATGCAAAGGACCAGTTGGATTTGCCGAAACGAATTCAATTTGAACTTTTTTATTTTTACCCGTTTCACAATAACCAAATTTATCAGCCTGCTGTAATATTGTTTGAACGATTGATTGATTAAACCCGGCACGTAAAAAGAAATTAATAAATCCGGGGCCAGCTATTTCAACTTTATCCAGCCAGTCCTGTTGACCAATTTGCTGTACAATTTTTTCTGCCAGCTGGCGAGGTGGTATTGCTGCCTGTTTAGCATTTGCCAGACAGTAATTAGTCGCAAAATCACCCTGATTTGAATCTTTAGTGGAAGAAACAAGGATGCTATCACTTAAATCTTCAGCAAGATCGCCCCGTTGAATAAGTTGCCGGATTGTCTGCGAGAGTAATTGTTCGAGTTGTTGCTTCAAAAATATGTTCCGGTAAAGAGCAAAGTGGCGAATTCTACATGGATGTTCAGCAAGACTAAAGGAGATAGCGCATCAAATAAGATGTTAACTATTTTTCCAGGTTTAATATTACGTCTAAGCATTAAAAAGCCCAAATACCATGAAAATTATAAATCGAGTGGATCAACTTCAATGCTCAGTCGAGATTTCCTGGTATTGCGAATTTTCTGAATTTTGGGCATTAGTTGATGCAAAATTCTTCTTATCGCCTGAAAATTGTCGGATTTAATTGATAACTGTGCACGATAACGTCCAATTCGTCTTGTCATCAAAGCGGGAATAGGACCAATCACATCAATTAATCCGGGCTGATTCAACTCAGTTAGGATTTCCCTAAGCTGTAAAAGTTTCTGCATTGCCAGTTCAAGCTCAATAGCATCAACCAGAAAAGTAACAACTCTCGCATAAGGCGGAAAACCAACCATTTTTCTTTCCTGCAAAATACTTTCAACAAGTTCAGAATAATCTTGATGACAGAGATTTAACATTAATGGGTGAGCAGGAAAAGCAGTTTGTAATAAAGCCTGCCCTTTTTTCTCTGAGCGCCCTGCACGTCCGGAAACCTGTAATACAGTTTGTATCAGGCGCTCATTGGCCCGGTAAAAACTACTATATAAAGCCTGATCAGAATCCAGCAGACCAACCAGTGTGATATGTGGATAATCATGCCCTTTAGCCAGCATTTGAGTACCCACCAGAATACAGGGACTTCCATCTCGCACCGGTTGCATTTTTGCATCAAATTGCTTTGCTGATTTCACGCTATCACGATCAATTCGTATTACTTCAACAGCGGGGAACTGAGTCTGTAAAAATTCTTCAAGTTGTTGGGTACCCACACCATAATGTCGAATTTCCTTTACGCCACATTCAGGGCATTTATGCGGGACCATGACAGAATAACCACAATGGTGGCAAATCAACTTATTCACGGACTGATGCAGTGTCATTCTCGCATCACATTGATAACAGGTAGATTGCCAGCCACATTCATGACACATTACAACTGGCGCAAATCCCCTGCGGTTAAGAAAAAGCAATACCTGTCCCTGCGCATTAAGATGCTGTTTAATCGCCTTTAGCATCTGTGGAGAACAGGATGTATTGAGTGGAATTTGACTACAGTCCAGTAATTCGATTTTGGGAGGACTGGAATTATTAACGCGTTTATCCAGCCGGTGTAAACGATAATGAGGTTTAGCCAGATTATAAATTGACTCTACAGAAGGTGTCGCAGAACCCATAATTACTGGAATCCCCAGCACTTGAGCACGTTTGATGGCAACATCTCTGGCATGATAGCGAATCCCATCCTGCTGACGAAATGATGCATCATGCTCTTCATCAATAATAATTAATCCGAGTTTACTTGTTTCAGAAAATAGTGCCGAGCGTGTACCAATAATAACTTGTGCTGCACCGCGTTTAAATTGATCCCAACTTTGATATCGCTGTAAATCAGATAAAGCAGAATGAGAGGATACTACGCCCTGCCCCAGTCTATTTTGCAAACGTTGTAATAACTGAGGTGTTAAACCAATTTCAGGTACAAGGTATATCACCTGTTTTCCCTGCTTTATGACCTCGAGCATTAATTCCAGATAAACCTCAGTCTTTCCACTACCGGTTACACCCTGTATAAGATGCACCAGAAATGTATCCAGTAATGGTGAAATTTGACTCACAATATTCTGCTGATCTTCTGTTAAGGTTAAATTTACCTTTGGTTTAATCTCTGAAAAAGATAAATGTTCACGATAACGGCTACTTACCAGCCCCTTATCCTGCAATACTTTAAGCGGTTGATGCCAGGATTCATGAAGCTGTTTTAACTGTAAGGCATTTAAACCATTTTCACTTTGTATCAATGCCTGCAATATGACATATTGCTTTGGCGCCCTGCGTTTTATAGAACTCAATTCATCTTCATCAATTTTCCCGGCTGTCCAGATTTTCACTCTGGTTTTAGCTAGAGGTTCTGCCTTTCTGGCCAGACCGGGCAGAAACTGGAATAGAACTTCACCCAGAGGCTGACAGTAATATTCAGCTAACCAGGCTGACATTTTCATCAAATGACTGGACAGGACAGGTTCATCATCCAGTTGAATTAAAGCCTGTTTCAAATTTTTTCGAGATATAGCCTGCTGTTGACAGGAGACCAGAATTCCCAGTTTCTGCCCACTCCCGAATGGCAACTTAAAACGCATTCCGGGAATAGCATTAATACTATCGGGTAATTCATAATCGAATAAATGATAGACAGGCAGGGCAACAGCGAATGAACCAATTTGAGGGGGTTGTGACATTTTTAGTCAGACTGATAGGATTAATTATTCAAGTTTAGCATTTCTAATCATTAATTCGGCAAACTCATTTTTTACAGCTTTAATATTGGTGCCACATCAAATTATTTAGCGTCGTAAGTTAATGTGAATCCTAACTAAAAACAGTTAAACCTTTGTCAAATAGGAAGATATTTTGTTATCCACATTTCCTGTGGATAAGTCTGTGGATAGTCTGCCCATAAGCATTCAAAAGCCGCAGTATTATTATCATTTTGTTAAAATGGTTAAATTCCGAACACTTTATTTTAATCTTTAAAATCAATAACTTAAGCAAATCAAGCTTTTTATTCTTAATCACTGTAGATAAGTATATTCTGTTTAAAAAAATATTTAAAAATGTGCATATCTTTCGCTTGTCAAGACCCTAACAGTAGCTTTTTACATAAAAATTTTAAATTTATCATCAATTTTTTTTAAATCATCAGGCAATAAAAAAATTTCAAAGTTTGACTTGTCGATACATTCTGACAAACTTGCCTGTCAGATAATTATTTAGAAAATTATAACCATGAGTCATCAAAAAACAGCCGTTATTCTGACTAATCTGGGAACACCTGAAACCAATACAGTTTCTGCTGTTAAAAAATTCTTAAAACAGTTTTTATCCGATAAACGCGTAGTTGAAATACCGCATTTCATCTGGTGGTTTATTTTAAACCTGATTATTTTACCTTTCAGATCCAAAAAGGCGCTACAGGCATACAATGAAATATGGACTGAAGAAGGTAGCCCATTGATGTCAATAAGCCGTAAACAGCAAACGGCATTGCAGGAAAAACTGGGGGAAGATATCAAGGTTGAATTAATGATGCGCTATGGAGAACCTTCATTTACCACCGTCATCAACGATTTACAGAATCAACAATTTAAAAAATTAATCATTCTTCCTCTCTATCCACAAAACTCAGCTACCACCACAGCAACCAGTTTCGACCATATTGCTGAAGTTTTAAAAAAATCACGAGATGTTCCTGAAATCAATTTTATCAATAACTACCATGGTGACCCCGGTTATATTCATGCCCTGGCAGCCTCCATTCAGGAACACTGGAATCAACAGAAACGTCAACGCTTTTTATTAATATCATTTCATGGCCTGCCACAAAGGAATATCGACCTGGGAGACCCCTATTACGATCAATGTACAGGCACAGCGAATTTATTAGCCATTATCCTTGGCTTATCCAAAGATCAATGGGGTATGAGCTTTCAATCACGATTTGGTAAGCAGGAATGGATTAAACCTTATACGTCTGAAACCCTCGCAATTATGGCCGACAAAGGACTGAAAGAAGTCGATGTAATTTGCCCCGGCTTTTCTGTAGATTGCCTGGAAACTTTAGAAGAAATTCAACTTCAAAATCGGGATATTTTTCTGCAGCATGGAGGACAGCAGTATTATTATATTCCCTGTCTGAATGATCGTGATGATCATATAAATATGATGGCTGATCTGGTAAAACCCTATATAAATACTGAATCAACATAATGCTGTAAATCAGTAGCAGCTTTTAACCTCAGTTTATGGCAAATAAATTTCGGCAATTTTGAGTCAGTTTGAGTGCTAAATCCTCGACAGACAGGTTTCTTAACTCAGCCATGATTTCCAGATGATCAATAATAAAAGCCGGTTCATTCCTTTCGCCTTTGTGCTGCTGTCCTGGCTGATCGGGCGCATCGGATTCTATAACTAAAGCATCAATATCAATTTTTGATGTTATTTCCCTTAGCTTTTTAGCCCTGTCAAAGCTAACGGTAGCTGCAATGCCAAGTTTAAACCCGAGATCGACCAGTTGCTCAGCCTGTTGAAAACTGCCACTAAAACTATGTATAACACCACCGCGAACCCCAGTTCGACGAATTTCCCGAGTAACAATATCCAGAGATTTTCTCGAATGAATAATAACCGGCAACTGATGATTTTCGGCTATATCCAGTTGCCCTCTGAATAATTCCAGTTGTAACTTTAGATCGCTATCTCCAGAATAAAAATCCAGGCCACACTCACCCACTGCTACTGCATTATATTGATCCAACCAGTGATCCAGTTCAGCCAGATGCTGTGTTTTATGCTCAGCCATAAACATCGGGTGCAATCCATAACTGGCATACACAGCCTGGCAGGCATGACTAATTTGTTGAATTTTTGGCCAGCGTTGTGCTGTTGTCGCAGGAATAACAAGCTGATTAATATTTTTTTGAGCCGCACGTTGCAACACCTGATCACGGTCATCATCAAAACGATCATCGTCCAGATGGCAATGAGAATCTATCAGTTCAAAACTCATATAAAGTAATCTGTAAAAACAAAAAAGCCTGGTAATCAATCATGATTAACAGGCTTTATAAAACAAACACTATCACTTGATAAAGTGATTTTTCGATTATTTTCCGCGTTGTTCCAGCATATTATGAATAATTGGCGTGAGGATAATTTCCATTGCCAGTCCCATTTTTCCGCCCGGTACCACAATTGTATTACGACGAGACATGAAAGAATCGTGAATCATGCTTAACAGATAAGGAAAATCAGTACCGAATTTCTTTGGATCTTTAAAGCGGATAACAACAAAACTTTCATCCGGTGTCGGGATATCACGAGCAATAAATGGATTTGATGTATCTACAGTAGATACACGTTGAAAGTTAATATCAGTCTCTGAAAACTGTGGTGTAATATATTTAATGTAATCAGGCATACGACGTAAAATCGTATCAACAATGACATCTGCACTATAACCACGTTCAGCACTATCACGATGAATTTTCTGAATCCATTCCAGATTGACAATTGGCACAACACCAACTTTCAAATCTACATTGCTAGTCATATCCACTTCATCATTTTTCACACAGCCATGCAAACCTTCATAAAACATTAAATCACTACCAGCGGGAATATCTTCCCAGGGGGTAAATTCACCTGGTTTTTTATCTATACCGAGTCGCTTATTGTGCTCTTCTGCTTCAGATTCACTATGTAGATAATAACGTTTCTTACCCGTACCTGATTCTGAATATGACTTAAATAATTCTGCCAGAGTTTCAAATTCATTTGCCTCAGCACCAAAATGGCTATAATCCCTGCCTTCCTTGCTGGCTTCTTCCATTTTAATTTTCATTTGCGCTCGATCATAACGATGGAAACTATCACCTTCAACCACGACCGGCTTAATACTCTCACGTTCAAAGATATGCTCAAACGCTTTCTTTACTGTAGATGTTCCAGCGCCAGAAGAACCAGTAACGACTACAACGGGGTGTTTTTTAGACATAAATATTCCTCAATGTATAATGAATTTGATCCCTTATATTTAGTATTTTAAGGATAAACGATAAAAATTAATCGGATATTCTAACGATTCCTTCCAATAAGAGCGAACAGAATCTATTAATAGGTTGATATCGATTAATTAATAGCCCTGCTTTCTATATAATTTTCTACTTCAGATCCCTAAAAAAAGGTATTCTTCTCTTACTTTTTAAAAAAATAACTTCATTTCTGGAGCTTACTATGAAAACTGTTCAACCGGGTATATTGGCTGATTTACCTCCTTTTTCTCGCTATTTGACCTTTTTCCTGGATTCAAAAGATGAAATCAGGAATTGTTTAATCGATTTAGCTTCCATCGTTGATGGAAAAAATCTGCTGATAGGCCTGGGACAGTCAACCATACTGGCACTGAACAAAGAAATAAACGATCTTAAACAATTTCCTGTCATGACTGCAAAAGGCATAGATATTCCTTCAACCCCTCGTGCTTTATGGTGCTGGATTAGAGGCGCAGATAAGGGTGAAATCTTCCATCAAAGTCGTTTAATAAAGTCATTATTATCCCCGGCATTTATACTGGATGACTGTATTGATAGCTTTACATACGATAAAAACCGGGATTTAAGTGGCTACGAAGATGGCACTGAAAATCCTCAGGGAGAAGAGGCTATTCAAGCTGCAATCATACAAAACAAAGGTGAAGGACTGGATGGTTCCAGTTTTGTTGCTGTACAAAAGTGGTTACACGATTTTAATGCGTTTGATGATATGAGCACTGAAACTCAGGATGATACGATTGGACGCCACGTCAGCAATAACGAAGAGTTTGATGAAGCACCTGAATCGGCTCATGTAAAACGAACGGCTCAGGAAAGTTATACACCTGAAGCTTTTATACTTCGACGTTCAATGCCCTGGGCAAAAGATATGGACGGCGGATTGAATTTTGTGGCTTTCGGCCAGACTTTCGATGCCTTTGAAGCCATATTAAATAAAATGTCTGGCAATGAAGATGGCATACCGGATGCTCTATTTAATTTCACCAGGCCTTTAAGCGGGAGTTACTTCTGGTGCCCACCTATGAAAAAAGATGCAATCGATCTTTCTATCCTTGGTCTATAAAATGATGAATGGTAAGAGGGCTCAATTAAAACCTGTCTTGTTTGCAGCATGCCTGCTTTTACCACTCACATCATATAGCAAGGAATTAAAACCATATAACGGTATACAGAATAAAACTTTTCAAACAAAGGATTTAAATGGACAGATACACAAATTACAGGATTACCGGGGTAAAGTACTATTGATTAACTTCTGGGCCAGCTGGTGCAAACCCTGTGTGAAAGAATTACCAGAATTAACCGGACTGAAAACGCAATTCTCTGATTTACCATTTGAAATTCTTGCGATCAATACCAGTGAAAGTATAAAAAAAGTCATACAATTCACTAAAAACATTGACTACAAATTACCGGTATTGATGGATACTTCCAGCAAAGTTTTGTTTGACTGGAAAGTTAAGATGCTACCAACCAGTTTTTTGATAGATAAAAAAGGTCTGGTTCGCTATGTAATTCGAGGTAATCCCGGGTGGGATAATAAACAGATCTTAAAAACCTTAAAGACTATGATTAATGAATAGATTATGCAGGAAAAACTCTATCAACAAAATCAACAGAGATTTTGCAGATTGATTTTTTGAAAGGGGAAATATGACCATCGAAAGTAGTGTAAAAAAGTTTCCCGACATTTTAAAACTAAGTTCCAGCCGATATTTAAATCATGCATTCCGGATAGAACTCAGTTTTATTATGCCGGGAAAAACGGCATATATTATATTTTAACAGTCTGCAGACATCGTGACAGAAAGCAGGAGTTAAGTTTTCTACTACATATTATAAAAAGCAAAGCACATCCTTGTGCTTTCCAAAGACGATGCTATAGCTCGTTTCCGTGACACATAGTACAGGTAATCGGTGTACCTTTACTTACCTGCCCACCTCTTTTAAAACCACTAAAGTCTCGATCTGCAGCCGCACGTGATAGAACCGTGCCTTCTCCGTTTTGACCATGACAGGCTCGACAGGAGTCTCCATCTCTCTCTGCCATATTTTCATGACCACCATCAGCAAATGAAGTTCGGCCTACAGGGTGCATGCCATGTGGTCCATCCAGAGTATTACCAAGATTACCTGTATGACAGCTTGAACACTCTATGATCGTACCTGAATGTCCCTGAATATCATTGGAAGCCTTGTTATCATTTGAGAATGGATTTTGATTAGGCCAGATGGCATGCGTACTACCATGACAACCTTCACAGCTTAAGCCTCCATGACCTTTCTCCATACCTGTTCCAGTATGACCAGGGCTACTACCACTCATACGATACAGTGCTTCTGTAGTCGCAAAGCGTGATTCAGGAAACTTCAATAACTTCAAATTATCCGGAGCACCCTGTGTCTGTTTATGGTTAGACAGGGTATAAGTCATCAGTAAACGTAAATCATCTGTATTACCATGAGCATCATTTGCATTCATCACAGTATCATTAAGCCTTCCACTTTGAGAAAGCTGTGCTACCTGCAACACATCACCAACATGACAACTATCACAGGAAGGTTCTGTACCCCATGGAACACGCTTGGTTAAATCAGCACCACCGGGGAAACCGCCAGTTGGAAAGTTTTCTGTAAAGTCATCACCAACCTGTGTTAACTGACCATGACAATCCTGACAAACCGTACCGGAACCACCCATTGCACCACGTAAACACTTGGCCTTTTTACCCGGATGACAGTTGTAACAGGTTCTCATCAGGACATCCTCAGCGACACTGGCACTACGACTGGCTCCTGGAGCAGGCATAATAGGGAACAATTCCTCTTGCGCATAAGCAGGGTCATTTGCTAACGCGCCATGTACACCATGCATTGCACGCGACATACTAATATGTTGAGTCTGTTCCTTACCGTTAACATCATTCGGTCCTAGATGGGCCAGATCAAGTGCAGGTGTATAGTGGCAATTTGCACAAACAATATTAGGGGTCGACCCATCAGAGAAAGTACCATCCGCATTATCACCCGCTAAACTGGTGCCATGCTTGCCATCATGTAAGCGCAAAATATTTAACTTGGCACTGTTAATTACTTTTTGTTCTGCTGTGGCACCAAGCATATTTAAAGTGTCAGCCAGAGTATCGATAAAGTTAATAGATGAATTTTCATTCTTAGTGGCTGGCAAGTTTGAACAGGTCAACATATTGCTTTCATCAGCATTACAAACTTCCTGAGCTGCATGACAGATAGCACAATCAGCTTCCGAGGCAACCGGGGTTACCGCATCTACCGAGGCTAAAATATTATCTGAAGAATCCCTGGCTTCAACTCTCATCAAAGGATAAGGATTTGAACGCCCATTATCATCAATTGAAGAAGTAGGAATACCCTCAGCTGTATAGCGCTTAAAGTTTTGAACGACATAACCAAATGGGAAATCAACAAAGAATGGAAAATCTTCTACATATCCATGAAATGGTTGTGGTGTGTTAGCAGTACCAGGCATATGTGCCTGCTCTGCCTGCAAGCCCGAACCTAACAGGTATAAGCCAGCAAGATCAGGTGCTGGTAAACCAACATCCGGGGCACGTAAAACCGTTGCCAGTAAACCTTCCGGATACAGATGATCATAGGCAATAAAACCGATTTCATCAATTGGGTTACCTGCTACAGGTGCTTTCACCCAGAAGTTATTTTTAAATACATCATTATTATTGAAGTCTGTCAGACTAAATCCTGTTGTTGTCCAGGAAGCAATAGAATCAGGCTGCACAGTACCGGGTAATGTTAAGTCAGAAAAGTAATTCGACTCTACTGCTCTGTAAGTGACCGAAATACCATCTGCTGGTGACATCAGGGCAGGACTACCGCCTTTTCTTAATACCTGAGCATTTAGAACATTGTAAGGTGGCAGAATGCTGAACATACGGAAATCCTGATCAGCACAATGCATACCCAGATCGTTTGCTGCAAGAATAGTGTAATTGCCTGAAGAACCTATTCCATCACCTAGAGGAGTAGGTTCAGGTGCAGGAGGAGCTGTATTAGATTCATCATTGTCACTGGCATCTGTACAACCAGGATCATCCATATCTACCAGTCCATCACCATCATTATCAATACCATCATTACATTGAGTGACCGGAGCCGGGGCATTGTATTCATCGTTGTCACTGGCATCTGTACAACCGGGATCATTCATATCCACCAGTCCATCGCCATCATTATCAACACCATCATTGCATTGAGTGGCCGGTGGTGCATTGTATTCATCATTGTCACTGGCATCTGTACAACCGGGATCATCCATATCTACCAGTCCATCGCCATCATTATCAACACCATCATTACATTGAGTGGCCGGTGGTGCATTGTACTCATCATTATCATTGACATCTGTACAACCGGGGTCATCCATATCTACCAGTCCATCTCCATCATTATCAATACCATCATTACATTGAGCGGCTGGAGGTGGTGGCGCACCACCATCATTACTACAGTCTCGTGGTGCATGATGGACGCTTTTATCATCCTCACCATTACCATCACTAGCTGTAACATCACAGGGTACAGGATCAATATCGGAGATTCTTATCTCCCAGTCCCCATGACTGTCTGCCTTAGTTGTTTCAATAACATAACCATTATCACCTTTATTTCCATAGGAAATGCTCACCGTACTATAACGAGAGACATTATTACCTGACACCGTTAATCTGTGTCTATCATGGCTCCAGCTTGCTTTATCAATATTGATATTACTATGAGAATCCTCATGAGAACTGTCATGAGAACTATCGGAACTATGATCTCTATTTGCCTGATCTGATGACGCTGAACCATCTGAGCAGGAAATTAGAAAGCTACTTAGTACGGCAATAAGGGCTGGCCTTATTGGTATAGACGAAAACTTATTTAATAAAAGCATTGGATTTACCCTATATTATATTGATTTAATTATTGAGTTTAAAAAATGCCCCTGTTTTAAACCCTTATAAAAATATAAATATTAACGAAGGAACCTCAATTTAAAGGGATAAATATCCCAAATTTTTTTTGACGTTTTTTTAAAAACTTCTGTTAATAGCATCACATTTTAGATTAACCCTACCATTCATGGCGTTAAAATATCGTGAATTTAATTAATATATTAGTTTTCATTTCTGATAAATCTATGAACCACCCTTAAACCTGGAAAAATAAGTTGAATCATGAAAGTCTACGTAACAGCTTAATGCAGCTGATAAAATCAAAAACACAGTCTTCACCAATCAGCTGACTACGGTGTTTTTGATTTGCCGGCAATTGCTCCTGCATTGCTCTAACGACAGCCATCCCTGGCTTAG
>JBNKKI010000154.1:0-14251 GCA_050291745.1 Gammaproteobacteria bacterium
CCCTTCGGGCGAGACGGGAAACAGCCATCTGCTGCGTTGTCATCCTTGAAAAGGGCATGCCATTCCCTGCGGATGACGCCTTGCATATGACTATTTCCCGTCTCGCTATAACCTGCATACAGTTTAGGACAGTACACTAGCGATCAGTTATTCAGTCTGCTCTGTTAAAAATTAATCACAGAGAGTGCAGAGCTTTTTCCAGGATTAAGATCATGTTAGTCGCTATCAGCTGCAAGTACTCGGATCACTGTGTGACTGTAAAATGTTTCTGTAGGCTATTATTAGCTGTTCACTGCATACTATTTCTATAAGCTCAGAGTTTATTAATAAACTCTGAATACCTCTGTGTTTATAATATCTAAGCTGCCTGTAAATAAGGGTGAATGTATTCCTGCAATACATCTAAATAAGATCACAGCAGATAGATTTTAAGCTAAAGTAATCAACCAATAGTAAATTGTTTTACCTTCTGCTTTAACTCTTCGGCTAAGGCAATCAATTCTTCTGTAGAATTTACAGTAACCTGATTACCCTGCAAAGCTTCCTGGGTGGCAGATGAAATCGTTTCTACATTCGCCTGCATATCCGTTGATATGGACATTTGCTCAGCGGCAGCCGAGGCAATACTCTGACTTTTTGTGCTAATTTCATTCATCGAAAGCGCAATGATATCAAATGACTGATCAGCCCTGTTTACAATTTCCACACCTTGATCCACCATCTGAATGCTGCTACCCATTTTTTCAACTGCATCACGTGCACCAGTTTGCAAATTACCGATCATAGCTTCGATTTCCTGAGTAGATTCAGAAGTACGACTGGCCAATGTCCTTACTTCGTCAGCAACTACGGCAAACCCCCTGCCCTGTTCTCCTGCTCGTGCTGCCTCTATCGCGGCATTAAGCGCCAGCAAATTGGTTTGTTCGGCAATGCCCTTAATTACATCAAGTACTGAACCAATGTTCTGTGTATCAGTTTGCACATTTTTGACGACTGTTTCAGCCCTATTAACCTGCTCAGAAATATTACCAATTGTTTTAACACCCTCGGTAATAATATGACGTCCATTACTAACTTCTTTGACTGCTTTGCGAGTTTCAGTACTCGCTTCTTCCGCTTCCATTTTCACATTACCTGAAGCATCAATTAATCTGGATATATTATCCTCCAGTTGCCGGGTTATCTGGCTTTGAGAATTGACCCTGACGCTGGATTCTCCAGTGACTGTTTCCAGGTGCTCTCCGGAGCTTTCAATCTGTTGTGTCGCCTGGTTTATGTCGTGAATCATACCTTTGAGTTTAACCTGCATCTCCTGCAGCCCCTTTAACAGTTGCCCGAATTCATCATTAGACTCGACAGTAACATTATCAGTTAAATCACCTGATGAGATATTCCTGATCACACTCAGACATCTATACATCGGTTTGAATGAATATGAAATGAACCACAGGATAAGTGCAATGCCAATTATAAATGCCACTAGACCTGTTACAATTCCAGTCAGGTAAACATTTGACTGACGGTTGTAACTTTCGGTGTAATCAGTATCAGTCAGGATATTGGCAATGTGATTTCCATTTACATCCAGAAGAGGAAACTGTACATGGCTAATCAACATCCCTTCGCTTTCATTTTTAAATTGACGAGCCTTCTGTGTAAAGTCTAACTGCGCTTTTACCAGATTAAATTGCTCACTAGCGGTACTGAATTCAAGTTTATTACCTTCTGAAAATATATGAATTTCTGATCCATCAGCCTGCTTAAACTTTTCCAGCGTATTGTTCATATCTATCATATAAATGCCACAACCGATCAACTTACCACGAAAATAAAGTGGGAATGCTATTTCTGCAACGATCTGCCCATTATCATCCCGCTCTAAACCTTTAAAGATTTTCTTTTCAGCTAAGGATTTTTTTATCAGTGTTTTGACAGATGAACCCGAATATGCATTTGGTGCAGAAAAGACTACCTGCCCTGAATCATCAGCAACCTGAAGTCGTGTTACAACACCGGTTGCATTGAGCCGATTAAAGGTAGGTAGAGTTGCATCTGACAGTGCCTGCAATTCTGATTTACGCAAGGCTTTAAGAGAATCACTCGCTCGTGTCATACTTGTCGTACTCGCGGCCATGTGATCAAGCTGTACCTGTATGACTTTTTGCCAGAGAACACTTTTACCCCTTATAGCTTCTTCACCAAATCTCTGACTGGCAATATCCAGTGAGAAATATGTAATAGCGAAAAAAACAGCCATCACCATGGTGATGGCAATTAATATAAAAGTGATCAGACGAGATTTGAAAGTCATAACGCTTCTTTCCTGATGAATAGAGTCAATTGGATGTGTTATTCAACAGGATAACCAGCACCTTTCCATGCAGGAAAACCATCTCTGAAGTAGTAAACTTTCTTAAAGCCCCAACTAACTGCATCAGCTGCGCCTTTAGCACTTCTGGGACATGAAGCTCCGTTACAATAAATTACGACTTTTTCATCTTTACCAATTTCATCGCTTAAAGAGGCTTCAGTGAAAACACCTTTTTTATTGTCCAGATGTACTGCACCAGGTATACGTCCGGCATCCCAGTCAGAGTCTTTTCTTACATCGACAAACAATGCTTCACTATCGAATAGCGCTTTGGCTTCTGTAGCATTAACGGTGGTTGCACCTGCAACTGTCATAGGAGATTCTGTTGCTGCCCATAAAGAGACACTGCACAGAAGAGTAATAATAAAAAGTGTGATTTTAGATTTCATGAATTTTTCCTTATTTTTAGTTAGGCAACATCAGATTAATTCTGGTTGACTTTAGACTGAGATAGAAATATAGCGGCTATTTAGATTAAATCGCTCTATTGCTGAAATCCTTGGGATGCACCAAAAAAATTTCACTCAGTAAAAAAATTATGAATTGACCTGAGTTTCCTTAGTTTTATTAACAAATATCTGGATATCCAGATACAGCCTAAAAAGTATCATCGTAAATAGTTTTAAATACCGTCCAAATTCTTTAAAGCCCG
The DNA here is from genome assembly GCA_050291745.1 of Gammaproteobacteria bacterium. Classification (GTDB taxonomy): domain Bacteria; phylum Pseudomonadota; class Gammaproteobacteria; genus JACNJF01. The sequence continues at coordinate 3,024 of JBNKKI010000154.1, forward strand.
GCTGATTAATTAGTGTAGACCAAAAAAATAATTCGACATTAAATTTTTAAAAAAAATTGAATAAAAACTCTCTTTAATATGCCTGTAGTCGTTGATATTCAATAAACAAATACCCCGCTCCTGCTAATAATTTACTATATTCAGAAAATGGAAAATCACGTAAAATCCATTGAATTAGCAAAAGTATCAGCAATACTGAATCTTTATATAAGAAAAATTAGTATCTGATATCTTGTTAATCAAAGTTCTGAAGACTATGCTCATGTGTTGTCAGTTCACCTTTACATCATTAATGATGACAGGATGTATCCAGATGAACATCGTATAAATTTACATTTTCAAAGAAGTAGGAGTTAAATAAATAAGATATGGAAAACGATCATATAATTGCACTAAAAGCTGCATATAATCAATCTCCAGAAAATGGGCCATTACGATTACTACTTATTGAAGAATTATTTAAAGAAAGTGATATACAACAAGCTGCTAAATTAATAGAGGATCATAAGGTTGATGATTCTTTGACCGATACTCAACGTGCAATGTTCGCAAAAATTATGCTGGCCTGTAAAGATCCACAAAAAGCAATCAGCTTTTGTCATGATAAGGACCCTCAATTAAACCTTCTTAAAGCAAAAGCATTTTTTGATATTGAGGATATTGATCAGGCTAAAAAATATTATCAAAAAGCGATTTCAGAAAATGCTACTCTGGAAGACCCTGCATTTAATAGTTTACTAAACGCTAATGTTTTTAATTTAAATGAAGACAGGAAAGTAGCTTTGCGAGTAGTGTCGAATGACGATACTGACAAATCTGAATTAAATCGTTTACTTATGCCGGAAGATATCAAAGTAAGCTTTAAAGATGTCGGTGGATTAACAGCTGTAAAGAAACAAATCGAAAAGAAAATTATTATTCCTTTTCAAAAACCATCCCTGTTCAAACGCTTCAAGAAAAAAATTGGCGGAGGCATATTACTGTATGGCCCCCCTGGCTGCGGTAAAACGCTATTGGCACGCGCCACTGCCGGGGAATGTAATGCAAGTTTCTTTAATGTTGTTATTTCTGATGTTCTGGATATGTATATTGGTGAATCAGAAAGTAAGTTACATGCCATTTTTGAAGAAGCAAGAGACAATAAACCAGCCGTAATATTTTTTGATGAAGTAGAAGCACTTGCTGCTAAAAGACAAAATACACGAGAGAGCACTTCCTCAAAATTAGTCAGTCAGTTTTTATCTGAGCTGGATGGCTTTTCTCAAAACAATAAAGGCGTATTAATTCTAGGTGCAACTAATGTTCCCTGGGCACTGGATCCCGCATTCAGACGTCCCGGTCGATTTGATCGAGTTATTTTTGTTGCACCACCTGACCACCAGGCGAGAGTAGATATTCTACGCAAACTACTAACAGAGCGCCCTGGCGGAGATACTATTAATATTGAGAAAATGGCAAAAGTTACTTCAGGATTTTCTGGAGCGGATATTCACAATTTAGTTGAAACTGCCGTTGATGAAGCGATAGATGAGTCGATTAGTCAGGAGAGTGAAATACCGCTTAACAATCAACATTTTTCTAATGCGATTAAAGAAGTCCGCTCCACAGTCAATGAATGGTTATCTACCGCTAGAAATTATGCGCGCTATGCTAATGATGCCGGACAGTATAATGATGTTTTAGATTTTATTAAGAAAAACAGTAAATAATGGAAAAATATAGAATTATTGATGAGCCGAGGATGAGCTCAATTTCCAGAGTTTCTGCAAATCCGATGTGGCCATTGCTTTCAGTTATGATTGCCAGTCCTGTTTTCGGCTGGATATGGTTTATAGTGAATGGACTGGCAATTGGCAGTCCAACTAAGTTAAAAGAAATATTAATAGCATGTGGTGGCATTGTATTTCTTGGATTCTTTTATATAAACCTCGGAAAAATAATGAGTGATGATGAATCAATATTTATTCAATATGTTGATTATATTCGCTTAATCAGTGTAATCATTTCGTTATGGATTAGTTATTACCTGTATATATTACAATCCTTACCTTTTCGATTGCATGAGTATTTTAATGGACCAACAATGAACGGCGTGATTGCTCTAGCCATTGGTTTAGTTTTAGGGAACGATTTTCAGGTTTTAATTTTGACAATGATTATCAGGATTTTTAAATAATGGAAATTGAAAATCAATATTTTCAGCAATGTATACGACGGGCACAGGAACAGTTAAGTTATGGTGATAATGAGGGCGCGACTGAATCTATTAAAGAGGCGTTGTCAATTGATCCTGATAATGGTTTTGCACATAGCTTTTTAGCCCTTGCTCTGCTCAATACAAAACGCCTGTATGCAGCTGAATATGAGGCAAAAACTGGACTTAAAATTGAACCGGGTAGTGATTATGCTCATTACGTGATGGGTTTAGTTTTTAAATATCAACAAAAATATAAACAAGCTTTAAAAGAGCTTGAGCATTCAGTGTCAATCAACCCGTTAGACGAAGATTACCTGCTTGCAACAGGTGACATATATGAATATATGCATAAAAACAAGGAAGCTCAAGAAGTATATGAAAGAGCTTTAAATCTAAACCCTGAAAATGAAGACTGCTATAGCAAATTGGGGCAATGGTACCTGGATCAACGAAAATACTCCGATGCCACAAAATATTTCAAACAGGCTCTTGATATTAATCCTCAAAACGCAGATTCATTAACAGGAATGGGGACCATTTATTTAAAAGAAGGGAAAAAAGAAGAAGCTCTGGATCATGCTCTTTGGGTATTACAACAGGATGCAACAAACAGTAAAGCATTAACTTTAATAGCTCAGGTTAAAGCTAAAAAAAATTTATTGCTGGGCAGTTGGTGGCATTTTAATACCTGGGCTGTATCCGGTAGTAATATCAGACTGATGTTAATCCTGATATCGATGTTTGTATTTGTACGCTTTTCTTCGTTGTTACTAAAAGATTTTGATTTTGAACAGACTTCTGAAATTCTAAATTATGTCTGGTTGGCTTTTGTTGCATTTACATGGGTAGGCCCGGTCTGGTTTCAAAAATTACTTGCGAAGGAACTTGAGACAGTTAAACTAAGGAGTGATTATTAATATTCGAAAATAATCTACTAAAGATGGAGGAAACTTTAATTCATTAAATGACGGGGCTTTTTATTTCTGTTGATAGGTTAATAGCTGTAGACCAAATACTTCAGGTGATCGATTATGTAAATTTTCCAGGAAGATCTCTTGCCATGCACCCTTTAGTTTTAATTTAGCAAACTTTTCCCAAAGTGTAATTTCTCTCCGGTTAAAAAACCATGAGTGTTTCATTCTAAACAACTCTGTAAGCTGACTATCCTCCACTAAAGAGAGAGTCTCGATTATCTTTTTCTCATCGTCTGCTGAGTTGAAATAATATATGGCAGAAAAGGCTCCTGAGCATTTTGCCTCTTCATCAATTGTTCGCATAGTATCCTGTTTACAGTAATTTTGTATTTGCTGAAGTACCAGTGACAAGGCTTCAGCATGAGGTAATTTTTTTAAGCGTTGTCTGGCCAGGAGGACTCTTTGCAGCGCTTTATGACAATATGCATCAGCATTGTTTCGACAATATTCCAGTGTAGACAACACGGGAAAATCTTTTCCATTAGTAACCAGGAAGAACGCACTCAAAAATTCAGTATCATCTGTTTGCATCAATGAACTTTCATCAGATTTTCCTGAGCATGAAATCAGCAAAAATATGATAAATGCCCCGCCAAACAATTTACCAATATGACTATTCTGCTGCTTCATGGAGACGGTAGCCTGAAATAATTGAGTCCAGCCCAGTTTGCACAGAAGTATCCCACAATTTTGAATAGCTGATTATGTGGTAAGAAAAATTCAACGGTCAATATTTTTTACATACAATATCTGTGAAAGATAGCATATCATTTTTTTGAGCAGCAGCAATGCCGGAGGGTATTTATGATATTCAATCTGGATTCCGTAGTTGACCGCTCGCAAAAGAGGTTAACCCACTGTTTCATAAATCATGACAGTTGATGTGTATAATCACCTAATTGGTGAATCCCTCTACGAACTGAATTGCAGGTTTGAGGTGGCGTATTTCTTCGTTGTAATGCCTTGATCTACACCACCTCTAACGCACAATCAACTCATCCAACTGCGGATTCCAGGATTAAATCTGAAACTACTTATTCAGGAAACCTCAGGAAAAAAAGTCATTTTCTTTCTAAACAGGCTGCTATTATCTCATTATAATGAGATACCACTTTTTGAAATGAGTTTTACTACCCTGCTTTATGAATCTTGAAAGCGCAAATTACACCTATGCCAGTGATATAGGAGGATTAGAGTTTCTGAAAGCAAGCTTTCGTCATCAGAACTTTTCTCGCCATATTCACCAGGGGTTTTGCGTGGGTGTTATAGAAGCAGGCGCTCAGGGGTTTTATCGTACTGGCGCTAATCACGTTGCTTCTCGAGATAGTATTATTCTGGTTAATGCTGATGAAGTGCACGATGGTCACGCAATAACAGAAAATGGATGGTCATATAAGGCAATTTACCCCATGCCAGAGCAATTAGGGGAAGTGGGTAATGAATTGCAGGGAATAAGCCGTGGTACCCCCTATTTCAATGAGCCTGTAGTTCATGATCCAGAACTGGCTTATATGTTACGCCAGTTTTTCAAGGTACTTGATCAATCAGATAATAAACTTGAAAGACAGTCTTGGTTTGTAACTACGATGTCTGCATTGATTTTACGTCATGGCAAAAGCACATCATCATTACTTGACACAAAGCGCTCACCGCAAACTATTGAGACAATAAAACAATACCTGAATGATAACTTCCAGAAAAATGTATCACTCAATGAGTTAAGTGAGCTCGTTCAGTTAAACCCTCAATATCTGGTTAGACTTTTCCGTAAACATGTCGGTATGCCACCTCATGCCTATCAGGTTCAAACGCGAATTCACAAGGCTAAAATATTAATTCGTCAAGGTGTTGCACTCAGTGATGCAGCAATTGATTGTGGTTTTTCGGACCAAAGTCATATGAACCTTTATTTCAAACGATTTTATGGGACTTCTCCTGGAAAATTCAACAAAGTATAAAGTCATTTTTATCCAATCATAAAGCCGCAATATCAGTATCATTTTACTTCCTTTTAACCCGGAATCCGTAGTAGACGAATTGAACTCTGTGATTGAACCTGGAAAAATCAATCGAACGTGAAAACAATGCGTAATGAATGCATGGATGCATAGCAATGTAAAAATTCAAACAGTCAACTGCGTAATCCAGATTTAACCAATGGTTGATAACTTATGACGCCTGCAATAACAATCACTCGTCACCGCTTTATCGACGGTGCTGTAGATATACTTCCACTAATTCTGGCAGCAATGCCATTTGGTATTTTATATGGAGCACTGGCACAGGCATCAGGGCTTTCATTATGGACAACAATGGCTATGTCACTGTTTGTGTTTGCCGGTTCGGCGCAATTTGTTGCTGTTAACCTGTTACTCACAGCAGCACCTGTACTAGTGATAGTGATTGCAACTTTTTTCGTCAATTTACGCCATTTAATGTATAGCGCCAATCTGCTTGAACATGTTAAACATATCCCCGCACCTTTAAGAGCAATCATGGCCTTCTGGTTAACCGATGAAACCTTTGCTGTTGTCGCTAAAAAAACCAGCAGCTCATATGATACACCTTCTATTCATCTCTACTATCTCGGTTCAGCACTAACTATGTATACGAGCTGGCAGCTATACAGTTTGACAGGTTATCAACTGGGTACTCAGATTCCGGACCCACAGGCATGGGGGCTGGATATCGCTATGGTGGTTGCATTTATCGGTATCATTGTACCTTTGCTAAAAACAACACCGATGTGGGTTTGTGCCATCAGCGCCTTCTGTTTCAGCCTTATCAGCAAAGACTGGCCTTATCAAAGTGGATTGATATTTTCCATGCTGTTATCAATTGCAATAGCTGTTCTGGTAGCGAGAATACGGAGACAAAATCATGCATGAAGTTTTATTAATTACAGGTATGTTTGTAGTCACTTTCAGTATTCGATACCTGCCTTTTGCCTATGCTCATAAGATTTCATTTCCACTGTGGTTGCAACAGGCTTTACCTTATGTTCCTGTTGCTGCATTAACAGCCATAATTGCACCTGTGATTTTATTTCATGGCGGGGAGAATATTGATCTGAGTATACACAATGCGCATTTGCCAGCTGCACTTGTAGCGTTTGTAATTTCACTACTAAGCAGAAGTATGTTATTTACAGTGGTCTCAGGTTTGATAGTTTTTACTTTGATTAAAATGCTCTGATTAAAAACTATCTAGGATAAGATGCTGTATAGATATCGCATGTCTCATTAGCTATCAAAAGCCTGCAATATCTACCTGTTTACAAATAAACTCTGCATACCTAGGCGGTTAAAATTACTAAACCACAGGGATCAATTTCATATCTGAATAATCTAAGTGTGTTCAAACCACTGCAACGGTTCCGGTAATTTCATAGCAGAATATTCTATATGAATGATTCTTCTGTGAGATGGATTAGTCGCTTTACGCGATGAATGAAACAGAAGAGGATTCATTAACAGAACATCACCTGCTTTCGCATTACATTCAATCACTTTTGAGTTTTCTACGATTTTAATAATATCGCCAGATTTAATTCTTCCCTGTTTATGTGTTCCAGCTACAACTCGTAACACGCCTGTTTCGGTATTTGCCTCATCCAGATGAATTCGCAATGTTAAGGTGTTAGAAAGATATTCCTCAGGTGGTTCTGTATGAATAACACCCTGCTTTTCACTCCAGGGTCCAAAGCCGGAAATCTCGTGTTTTGATTTGACTGCGATTGATGTATCCTGATGCCAGGCAACATTCCAGTTTGCAGCGACGACCTTATCAAAGAACACCGACCTTACCGGACGAGCCTCATCCCCTAAAATTTCTTTAGCGAAATCTATTAAAGGTGAAGAGGTTGCCACCTGTTTTATTTGGGGAACTTTGTTCATCAGGTTTCTCACTCCATAACTATTCATTTTCCCTTCAAATTCAGATGTCTCATCAATCAATAAGGATATTTGCTCCTTATTAATAGCATTCTTAAGAAGATAATACCCATTTTGACTGTAATTATATTTCAAGCTAAGACCCCTTTTTATCTAGTTCCATTTTATAAAATTGTTTAATGGTGAAGAGTGTGTTTTTGATTTTATCAGCTGCATTAAGATGTTACGTAGATTTTCATGATTCAACTGATTTTTCTAGGTTTAAATATTTTACCAATAGATAATGGCGTATCCATAATTCAATCAAATACTGAGTTGTACTCAGATACCAGTGTTTTCTATTACTGTATTTGATCTGGCTATGGTTTTTTCAGCAGGAAACTACTCTATTCTCCTGCTATCTTATTTCCTGTAACGATGCGATATTAAAAATTTAACATCATCATTTATATTTATGAATTCGTGCTGGTCAATATACAGTACTATCTTTGTAAATTCACGATTCTGATCCTGAGTCATTGCCTTTCTCTAACGATTTATCAGTAGCAAACGGTTGGAAATCAGGTCAATCCGTCTTAATGATCGATATGCACTATTCGATTTACTATCATGATAAATTAAAGCCGCTATAATCACATCAATAATCCAGCAATTAAATCTTTTTGAGCTTAAAAAATGAAACAAAAACCTGAAATCAAATGCATGACTGAATTGGCAAAGTCCCGTCTTTTCACCATACAGCAACTGGATCTACAATTCTCTAATGGAACACAGGTTCAGTTTGAACGTATTAAGGCGAATGCCGGTCGAGCCGTGATGGTGGCGGCAATTACAGCTCAGAATGAAATTATTCTGGTACGTGAATATGCTGCCGGCACTGAGCGTTATGAGTTACAACTACCCAAAGGGATTGTAGAGTCTGATGAAAATAGTATTCAGGCAGCTAGCCGTGAGTTATCGGAAGAGACTGGTTATGCTGGCAGGAAGAGTAAAATATTACAGACTCTTCGAGTTTCACCTGGTTATTTTCAACATGAAACAGATCTGGTGATGTTGACTGAGCTGTATGAAAATAAACTGGAAAGTGGTGATGAGCCAGAGCAACCAGAAGTCATAATATTTCCATTGTCCAGGCTAGATGAATTGCTCGATCGAGATGATTTTAGTGAGTCGCGTAGTATTGCTGGTTTGTTACTGGTGGTGCGGGAACTGGGATTAGGATAAATTTTGGACGAAAGCACAATGCCATGAACCTTTGAGAAGCATTATTTACGCTCCTGATATTATACCACTATAAAACGCAGCACTTTAAGGTCATATACAGGATCACGTCTGTTTTTTTATTTAGGCCATCTATAAGGTGGAGGAAACGACTTATTACGGCACCAATTAGTTTCAAGTTTTAAAGTAGATCCCTTAGCCACTCCATAATTCACATCCAGATGACCAAAACGCGCATCAGCATGACATTTTCCTGCTTCACGATTTTCAATTGCCTTCTTTTCAAAAAAGATACATGCTGTTCCTAGATTAAAATCACCCGGATAATCGCTATCACAAACCTTTTTTAAGAGTACAGATAATTGATCAGCATCCAGTCCTGACGAATGATCTCGAACAAGAAACACACTCTCACCTGAATTCATTTGGTGAATATTGTATTTAATCAATTCCAGTTCAGGACCTTCTCCCCAATCGATATCAGCGATATTCTTTTTGACCTTTAAGAATTCATCTTTAGAGACCTGTTTTATCTTTGTGATGAAATCCTCACAGCTTTTTTCAATCACATCAAGCTGACCCTGAATTTTTATGTTATTTAATAAGTGGCATAATTCATTAATATATGTCCAGTCTCTCGATGTAAGCGCATGTTCCTGCATATCAGCCATGACTGTTTGAGCCATAAACCATTGCAGTTTAATATTATGCTTTGGGGCATCGTAAAGCGCTATCGGGAGATTACTAAGATATTCATATCTACTTGAATAGGCGCTATCCACTTGCGGCGTTAAGCGTAAAGTCATATCAGAACCATCAAAATCTTCGTATTTCACTATGACATAATTACCATTGATCCAGGATTGATAGCCCTTATTTACTTCATGACTAAAACCTGGCGCATAAGCTGTGACTCTAACCTGAGGATTACGTTTGTATTCTGATGAAGTCAGATATCCCGGAGTTTCATTGGAAAAATCAAACTCCCCTTTCTCATTTGTTAAAGTAAAGAGAGTTCCAATAGTTATATTTTTTCTTACTGAACCTGGATCGATAAATGAAAAAAGCTCATAAGGCGCATCTGCATAAAATCTGGCAATCACATAAGCTTTTTCGACAGCTGCGCCTGTAGATCCATCAATTACTTTTCCATGAGGAGGAATATGATTTTGAAAAGACCAGGCAAAGCACTCTGATGTTGCAAAGCCACAAAGAATCATTATGAATAGAATATGAGCTTTAATGACTTTTCTTAAAAAAAAGTTATTTCTTTCAATTATTGAAGTCTTCATATTGTGAATAGTTGAACAGATCCTTTGATTATGGTTTATGCATTATTCCATTGACGGTAAAATAAATCATTTCAAAATAATTACAATCAAAGTCATTTTTTAACTTTGGTAAAATCCTGAGCTGATTATTTCATGCAAAAAAAAGATCCAGCGAGGTCACCTGAAACTAATTAATACAGGTTCTAACTGGATCTTCATTTAAGAGGTACCCCTCTTGTAAATAAATTTATAGTTCATAAGTACAGATAAGTAAAACCGGAAATTCAGAAAGTTTTGTAAAGTCTGATACAGGTCACAAAACAAAATAATTCAGTATACATTCCTGCAAATGAGACTATGCTTGATAGTTCAGTTTTAAATTTTTCCTTGCTTTTTTTACTCTATTAAAAGTCAATATTAGCTATACTGAAATCAATGGTTTGCCCATCAAAAAACTTACGCCAAAATCCTGCTGTCCGAGGTTTTAAAAGATGATAATATCTCACTTCAGGATGCATTAGCTATGATCCTAGAAAAATCAGTTGAGCGTGAAAAAGATGCGTAACAGATTGATGTGCCTGGTCTAAGCCAGGGATGGTTGTAGTTAGAGCAATGCAGGAGCAATTGCCGAAATATCAAAAACACCGTAGTCACCTGATTGGTGAAGAGTGTGTTTTTGATTTTATCTGGTGCATTAAGGTGTTACGTAGACTTTCATGATTCAACTGATTTTTCTAGGATGATGGTTAAGATTGCAAAAGTTCATTAAGCTGCAAGGTTTTGGCAGTGGTGTTTGCGAGCTTGTTTTTATGAATTTGCCTGCATCCATAAACACTCAATATCAAGGAGACTTAACATGATGCGTTTTCTTTTTTTACTATCAAGCATTCTACTGGCTTCCCCAACCCTGTTACAGGCACAGAGCAATTCACCCGGCGCATTATCGGGATACTATTGCACCTACTCCGGTAACTCTAACAGCTATGGGAGCTATTCAAGTAGTGAATGGGCTAAATTTGACGGTAAAGGTCACTTTTCCTATGGCAGTAGTAGTGCTTATTCCGGTGCCAGTGGTGATCTTTATGCTAATGATCAAGGTGCGGAAGGCTATGGAAATTATAACATTTCGGGTAACACCATCATATTATATTTTTCAGATGGCAGTCGTGACAGTGCACAGGTTAACATGCGTCAAAACAATGGCTTCATTACCGAGGTTAGTTACGGTACTAAACTTTATGCGACAAGTTTATGTGAGTAATTTACCTTACTCACTTGTTTCAAAAAAGTCGGGTTAATGCTCTTCAAGTTGTACGAAATTTCCCGACTTTTCTAATTTGAATTGAGCAAAATCACTGGCCATAAAAAGCTCACCGGAATAAACCTGTTTTGCTTCATTATAAATATCTGAAATTGAAGGACCTTGTGAGGTATTAGATTGATATCTTGCGCTAAAATGCGTCAAAATTAAATTTGGCAGATTTACTGTTTGAGCAAACTCTGCAACCAGCTCAGCATAACTGTGCCCAACACTAGTGTACTGTCCTAAACTGTATGTAGATTATAGAAGCCCCCAAATTTCCCAAGACAAGGCGCAGTTTGCAGGCAATGGCGCCTCCCTTGTCAAGAACTGCAACGCCGGATTGGGGGATTTGGGGGCTTCCCTTCGGGC
>JBNKKI010000155.1:0-18767 GCA_050291745.1 Gammaproteobacteria bacterium
GCCCGAAGGGAAGCCCCCAAATCCCCCAATCCGGCGTTGCAGTTCTTGACAAGGGAGGCGCCATTGCCTGCAAACTGCGCCTTGTCTTGGGAAATTTGGGGGCTTCTATAATCTACATACAGTTTAGGACAGTACACTAGTAGCTGCAAACTTATTCAGTATTTATCAAATGGCAATAAAATTCCCGCTATCCTATGTTAAGTTGATTGATGATAATTTCATTGGAGTCGTTTCTACTCATTGTTTGCTGAGAGAGTACTTAATACAATAGGTTCAACCTCTGTTAGGAAACATACATGGATACAGCCTGGAATCTTAATGTTCGCCTGTTGCATTGGGCTATCGCTATTTCGGTCACCTTTCAACAATTTAGCAGTCTGATGATGTCCGACCCCGGGACTCAGTACCTGTTCCCCTATCATCGCATCATCGGAGCTCTGGCAGCCCTGTTCCTGTTACTCTTCTGGATTTATAGTTATGCCATTTATGATTTAAAAGTTCTTTTCCCCTGGGGCAAAGAGGCTCGCCAGGAGGTAATACACGAGGGTAAAGCCTTACTGCATGGAAAATTACCATCCACCGGGCGTGGTATTGGTATCTCTGGCTTTGTCCACGGCCTGGGTCTGTTAGCATTAAGCGGTTGTGCTTTGACCGGAATAATCATGTTTAGCATGATTCCACCAGGGCATTCAGGGCCGCCCGATGACCCGATTGCCTTTACCCGCTATACACTACAACATAAATTCTTTGGTCAGGCATTGTGGATTTACTGGTGCGGTCACGTCGTATTTTCAATTATCCACCAGATTTCCGGAGACAATGTATTTGCGGCCATTTTCGGCAAAGGACGGCAATCTAAATGAAAAACACAGGGAACAGTCTTCTTATCATCCAGGAAATAATTATCGCAGAAGACACCGAGGTAGGTACGCAGTGTTAATTACTAAACAGATAGCTTAATGACATAGTGAACAGTTAATAGCTACAAGTTTAATCTCAATTACTTATGTAGCTTTTTGTTCAAGCATAAAAATAAAGCGCTCCATTTGGAGCGCTTTATAGGTTGGCGGAGTGGACGGGACTCGAACCCGCGACCCCCGGCGTGACAGGCCGGTATTCTAACCAACTGAACTACCACTCCATATCTGTAGTTGGTGGGTGCTGCAGGGATCGAACCTGCGACCCTCGCCTTGTAAGGGCGATGCTCTCCCAGCTGAGCTAAGCACCCATCTATCGAAGGCGCAGAATTCTACAGCGTCTTTTTAAGCATTACCAGTATTAATTTTAAGAATTTGAAACTTTTTTATCCTGTGATTATGCCGGTAGTAAACCTATCATCAACTGCAGTTTATATTTTGCCCTGATCACTGCTTAAATGAACAATATCTATGTGCCTGTTTTCAGGAGTTCGACAGGAAGATCTGTTGATAATTTCTTTATATATTTTCTAATGTCAGCAGCATATTTATCGTGTTGTTTTCCCAGCAATTTTCTTAACTCATTGTCAGTTATATAGCCTATGCTTTCCCTGTAAGAGTTTTTGATTAGTCTCAACCTTTCCTGCATAGAAAATAAGGCATCAGTATCCGAAATCAGGGTTAATTCATCCTCGTTATAGTTCTGTAATCTTACAATATGGGCTGTAATAACTTCGCTGACAGTTGCTTTTACCGGGAGATTTTGCATATCAATTGAGTTACCCGCTCCAAAAGGATTTATGTCACCGGTATTATTGGTGATAATAAATTTCCCATCAACGGTTTCACTTTCTAATTCAACAATTCGATTCTTTTTCCATTTTCCCTGTATGATCAATAATAACCAGAGCAGAAAAGATGGTTTAGCTGGTTTTATCTGATAAGCAGCAGCACAGATTCGTTGATTTTCAGATGCGAACAGACGTAACAAGATTCGTTTGCCAATTTGCTGGCTGAGTCCTCTGGGTTCATAGTCACCAAATGTCGTGTAACCAATTCTCTTTAATTCTTTTTCAACCTTATCGCAGAACTTTTGAGCCGATTTTTCATAATCATTTTTATTGGTTGCAGTGAAATCAGCATCGGGTTCCTGAGCATTTTTCAGAATATCCTGAGCGATGTTTAATGCAATGAGCTGATCCGGATCTTCTATCTCATCTATCAGAGATATCATGTCTCCACCTTTTGCAAGCTCACCAGCCATGGCATCCAGAAGACTATTCGCTATAAGGTCATCCTGTGATAATTCATCTTTGTCATCTATATTGATTAATCCCTGACGAAGTGTATTAGCGAGTTGTTCACGTTCTTTCATGCCCCCATTAATGCACTTTTCTCTTTCTTCCCTTATGAATTCTTTATGGAATTCTTCTTCCTCATCAAGGCTTGTTAATGCGTCATCGTAGTCTGAAATGGCACTGTCAAAATCCTGTAAAAGTTTATGCAACCTGGCTCGTTTAATTTTAATCTGCAAATTATTCCGGGTGGGATCAAGTGCATCTGTTAAATCTCTGACAGCCTGTTTTAATGCGCTGACTGAGTAATTCACTCCCAGTACATCTTTTATCTGCTCCTCATCTGCCTGTGGTTGATAAGCCTGAGATTCATAAATGGATGCCCGTTCAACCAGTAGATCATTTTTTTCCTCAGGATACAGCTTTATGGTTTTATTGATGAGAGCGTGCATCTCAGTTACTTTCCCAGTGCTAGCAAGCAAATAAGCTTTTTGAACCAGAAGAGAAATATCATTAGTGATATATGTTAAGCCTTTATTAATCGCTTTAAGCGCTGTTCCGAGATCTTCTTCATACTGATACAGGTAAGATAATCGAATCCAGTAATCATTCACCTGCGGGTTAATCCTGATTGCTTTGACTAACATACCTCTGGCGTTTTCCCACTGTTCCAGAGATTCAAATGCCGTAACAACTTCCAGAATGATTTCTAAATTATCCGGATGAGATTTATACAGGGGTTTAAGAATTTTTATTGCAGCGGCAGGGTTATCGTCATTATTCAAATTTTGGGCTTTTTTAAGATTGGTTTTAATTTCCATATTTTTTTCTGTATAAAAAAATTTATTCTATATCACACAATTTTTTAAGGGTATTGATTTGGGTTAAGATATTATCGTTATTTATACTTTTTAGATACCAGAGAACATCATTTGATCAATTCATTCTGCTTATAAATGCCCGCTTCATCCCCGGGATAGTCACAACAGGTATCTTCGCCTGTAGCAAATTCCGGATCAAAATTGTAGGAATCTTTTGTTTGTTGAACCTGGAAAAATCAGTTGAATCATGAAAGTCCAGGTAACATTCTTAATGCAGCTGATAAAATCAAAAACACAGTTTTCACCAATCAGCTGACTACGGTGTTTTTGATTTCCCGGAAATTGCGCCTGCATTGCTCTAACGACAGTCATCCCTGGCATAGATCAGGCACATCAATCTGTTACGCATCTTTTCGGGCTGAACTGATTTTTCCAGGATTATTTTAACTAATAGTTGACATTTGTTAATAAGTTAACTAATTTATTAATTAATATGTTAACAAAATATAATGTATTTATTAAAACTCATTGTCATGGTTTCAGCTGAAATAAATACTGAAGATTGATGAGTCTTAAGTGATGCAGACATATCATTCCTAGTATAAGTCTGAATACCAACTACAAATAGAGGATAACAAAATGGGGAAATTAGCCCTCGTTGCAAAAATTACGCATGTACCATCTATGTATCTTTCTGAATTCGAAGGTCCTAGAAAAGGCAGTCGTCAGGCAGCAATCGATGGGCATATCGAGATTGGTCGACGTTGCCGAGAACTGGGTGTTGATACAATTGTTGTATTCGATACACACTGGCTGGTTAATGCTGGCTACCATATCAATTGCTCCCCTGATTTCAAGGGAGACTATACCAGTAATGAATTACCTCATTTCATCAATTATATGCAATTCGACTTTCCCGGAAATCCTGAGCTGGGCAAAATACTGGCCGAAGAATGTAACAGGCAAGGTGTAGATACACTCGCTCACGATGCAACTTCTTTAAATCCTGAGTACGGTACGCTGGTGCCTATGCGCTATATGAATGAAGATAAACACTTCAAAGTGATTTCTGTATCCGCGATGTGTACCGTGCACTATCTGAATGACTCTGCTCGCCTGGGATGGGCGATGCGTGAAGCTATTGAAAAGAATTACGATGGCACTGTCGCTTTTTTTGCCAGTGGCTCTTTATCACACCGTTTTGCACAAAATGGTCAGGCTCCAGAGTTTGCCAACAAAATATGGAGTCCTTTCCTGGAAAGACTGGATCAACAGGTCGTGGAGATGTGGGAAAACGCAGAATGGGCAGATTTTTGTGCAATGCTACCCGAGTATGCTGCTAAAGGTCATGGCGAAGGTTTTATGCATGATACAGCCATGATGCTGGGTGCTTTGGGCTGGTCTGATTATGATCAACCTGGTGAAGTGATTACGCCTTATTTTGGAAGTTCCGGTACTGGTCAGATAAATGTTGTCTTTCCGGTTAATGAGCAGAGTGGTGAAGCCGTTCCCGGACCTCAGGCATCATCTGTTGATTTACCCGATAGTGGTAGTCGATTGTAGTTGAGAAGCAAAAATATAATTTTTTTTCTCAATTTTTTTACTTCACTCAATAATAGCGTTTTAATAGAGTCCTCGAAATAAAAAGCTATCCCGGTTAACCGGGATAGCATAATTTTAAATTAAGCTTTATGGTTTTTTATAAACTAAAAAAATATTAACCTAATCTGGATACTCATCATGCTATCACTAAATGACCAATCACTTTTGAAAAACCAGGCGTATATTAATGGGCAGTGGATTGATGCCGATAACGGCCATACATTTGATGTTCTAAACCCGGCAACTGGCGAAAAAATTATTTCTGTGGCGAGTATGACTGCTGTTGAAACTAAACGGACAATAGAAGCTGCAGGAGTTGCCTGGATCGATTGGCGTAACAAAACTGGAAAAGAGCGTTCCGCAATTCTACGTAAATGGTTCGATTTGATGATGGAGAACCAGCAGGATCTGGCAACTATCCTGAGTGCCGAGCAAGGCAAACCTCTGGCAGAAAGTATGGGTGAAGTTGCTTATGGTGCATCATTTATCGAATGGTTTGCAGAAGAAGCTAAACGTATTTATGGTGATATTATTCCTTCACATGGTCGTGATAAGCGTATTGTCGTTATCAAGCAACCGATAGGTATAGTTGCAGCGGTAACACCATGGAACTTCCCGAATGCCATGATTACCCGTAAAGCGGGTCCTGCTTTAGCTGTTGGATGTCCATTTATCATTAAGCCTGCGGCAGAAACACCATTATCAGCGCTGGCGTTGGCAGTTCTTGCAGAACGCGCAGGCGTACCTGCTGGTATTTTCAATGTATTGCCATCTGCATCTGCTTCTGAAGTTGGTGGTGAAATGACCAGTCATCCTGCAGTTCGAAAAATCACTTTTACCGGTTCGACTGCTGTTGGCAAACTATTGATGGAGCAATCCGCAAAGACCCTTAAAAAGGTTTCTCTTGAGCTGGGTGGTAATGCACCCTTTATAGTTTTTGATGATGCTGATGTCGATGCTGCGGTAGCAGGTGCTTTGATTTCTAAATACCGGAACTCCGGGCAAACCTGTGTTTGTACTAATCGTTTTCTGGTTCAGGATGGTGTATACGATGAGTTTGTTGAAAAACTCACTGCTGGTGTTCAAAAATTGAAAGTTGCTTCCGCCTTTGAAGAAGGTGCTCAACAGGGGCCGTTAATCAATGAAGCGGCAATTGAAAAGGTTGAAGAGCACCTGGCCGATGCAGTTGCCAAAGGTGGCAGAATTGTGACTGGCGGAAAACGACATGAGCGTGGTGGTACTTTTTTTGAACCGACTATTATTGCTGATGCTACAACAGAAATGGTTTGTGCAACCGATGAAACCTTCGGGCCAGTAGCACCTGTTTTCCGTTTTAGTCATGAACAGGAAGCTATTGATATGGCAAATGATACTGAATTTGGACTGGCATCATATTTTTATGCACGGGATATCGGTCGTATCTGGCGGGTGGCAGAAAATATTGAAAGTGGCATGGTCGGTGTGAATGAAGGTTTGATTTCAACCGAGATAGCACCTTTTGGTGGTATTAAGGAATCGGGATTAGGACGTGAAGGATCTCACTATGGAACCGAAGATTATCTGGAAATAAAATATATCTGCATGGGTGGATTGTAATATTTTCAAACTGGAATCCGCAGTTGGTCGAGTTGATTGTGCGTTTGAGCTGGTGTAGATCATTGCTTCTTTGCTGGCAGCACTGAGTTTTAGAACTGGTAAAAACTGCTTAGCAGCTGAACTTATCTGGACAGAATGTAATTAATATGTTAACTATGCATTAATCTTAATTCTTTTCAATAAGTAATCCAGAAATATGCGCAAGTTTGAAAACTCCCTGCCATTACAATTATTAAAAGCTCGTGAGTCTGCGATGAGTTTTTTTCGTCCTTTGCTTCAGGAAAATGATATCACTGAACAACAATGGCGAATTTTACGTGCTCTCCATGAATACGATGAACTGGATTATAAACAGGTTGCAAAAATGTGTTGTATTTTAAGTCCCAGTTTAACCGGTATTATCAATCGACTTGAAAAACAGGGATATATCAGCCGTCAAAGGGATGAGGCAGATCAGCGACGGATACTACTTAAACAGAGCAAAAAAGCGAAACAGTTATTTGCTCGTTTGAGTCCTGAAGTTGAAGCTCGCTATGAAATATTGGCTGAGAAATTTGGCTCGAAAAAAACCCAGCAATTATGTAAGCTGTTAAATGAACTTTCTGAAATTAAGGAATAATATCAATCAGTTAAGCGACTTATGGAAACGCTAAGCGATTGATATTTTTATACTAACTGAAAATAATCCTGTTCGTCGCAGAATTGCAGCAACAGGAGGCTTGTCGCCGAATCGAAACAAATCCTGACACGCTCACTTCATTCTGAAATCACCTTTCCCTGTTTTTAAAACGCTCGATTAATCTATTTTTTTTAAAATCATTTCTGTTTAATACTTGCAATTAGTTAATATATTAATAATATAGATGATTAATATGTTAACTAAATAAGATGCGTCGTCGAGGATTTAACAATATGCTGTCTAAAGAACAAATAGAAATTGCGGCTCAGCGTCTATTTGATGCGGAAATTAATCGCGTACAAATTCCAGCGCTTACTCTCGAATATAATGATATGACAATGGATGATGCCTATGCCATTCAACGTTGCTGGGTAGATATGAAGATAGCAAGGGGAGCAAGCATTAAGGGTTATAAAATTGGCCTGACTTCTCGTGCCATGCAAATGTCGGTAAATATCGATCAACCCGACTACGGGATTTTACTGGATGATATGTTCTTCGATGATGGGGCTCAGATTAAGGTAGATGATTTCCTCGATCCACGTATAGAAGTGGAACTTGCCTTTGTTCTGAAGAAACCTTTAGCAGGAGAAAACGTTTCTATTTTCGATGTTTATAATGCAACCGATTATGTCATTCCATCACTTGAATTGATTGCTGCTCGTTGTCATCGTACAGATCCTGAAAGCGGTTATACCCGAACGATTTTAGATACTATCTCTGATAATGCCGCAAATGCAGGCATTATTTTAGGTGGTCGCCCGATTCGTCCGACTGAAATGGATTTGCGCTGGGCTGGCGCTATGCTGTATCTCAATGGTCAGATTGAAGAAACCGGTCTGGCTGCCGGTGTGCTGGGGCATCCAGCCAAAGGTATTTCCTGGGTTTGCAAACGCTTTGCTCCGCATGGTGTAGGTCTTGAACCCGGACAGGTAATCCTGGCTGGCTCCTTTACCCGTCCTGTTTCTGTAAAAGCAGGTGATACGGTACATGCTGATTATGGGCCACTTGGTGGTATTTCTGTGAAATTTGTTTAAGGGGGAAGTTCATGAAGCTTTCAAAGAATAAATTTAAAGCCGCTCTGCAGGATGATCAAACACTGTGGGGCTTGTGGCTAGGATTAGTGAATACCAGCTGTGCAGAAATATCTGCAACTGCTGGTTTTGACTGGTTACTTATTGATGGTGAGCATGGACCTTTTGAATTGAAAGATATGCAGCATCATTTACAGGCTCTGGAAGCCTATGATGTTTCACCTATTGTTCGAATTGAAGAAGGCAGAACTGCGTTGATTAAACGAGTGCTGGATATAGGAGCACAAACCATTCTGGTTCCTATGGTTGATACTGTTGAACAGGCTCGAGAACTGGTGCTGGATGTCAATTACCCGCCAGCAGGTCGTCGAGGTATGGGAGGGGCTTTAGCTCGTGCAGCCAGGTGGAACCGAATTCCGGGGTATCCCAAAATAGCGAATGATGAAATTTGCCTGATCGTACAGGTTGAAACAGTTGAAGCAATGAAAAATCTGGAAGAAATTGCAGCAGTAGAAGGTATAGACGGGATATTTATTGGCCCGACTGATCTATCTGCTTCCATGGGCCATATCGGTAATGCCGACCATCCTGAGGTTGTAGCTGCGATAGAGCAGGGTATAGAGATAATTAATAAAGCTGGTAAAGCGGCTGGATTATTATCTGTCAATATTAACGCTGCACGTCACTATGAATCGAAAGGGGCTAAATTTATCGGGGTCGGAGTAGATACTTTGCTATTAGCCAATGCTGCGAAACAATTAGCCGACGCTATCAAAAATAACACAGTATCCGGGCAAAGCGAATCAAGCGGATATTAACAGGATTACGAAATATGTATGAACATCCAATCATAAAAGGCAAGCTGGTCTGTGTCGCGCTCAATGACCGGGAGCAACTTGCAGCCATGCAGTCAGTTTTCGAGCAGCCGCCTTATCAAAAGTTGCCGAACGAACCTGTACTTTATTTCAAACCACGCAACACATGGTGTGGTGATGATGCTAAATTCACTACGGATTCAGATTTAAAGTTATTTGTTGGGGCAAGTCTCGCGGTGGTCATCAGCCGGGAATGTTGTCGAGTTTCTGAGGATACAGCATTAGACTATGTTGATTGCTACAGTATTTTGCATGATATATCCGGTCCGGAAGATAGTTACTACCGTCCAGATATTAAAGGTAAATGTATGGATGGCAGTGCACCGCTTTCATATAACACCACACCAGCCAGCAATATTTCACAGCCAGATGCTTTAAGTGTCGTAACCAGCATAAACGGGGCAATAAAATCTGATTTCAAGCTGACTCAAATGCAGCGCAGTGTACAGCAACTGATTGAAAAAATTTCTCATATTATGACTCTGGATGCAGGTGATGTAATTGCAGCAGGATTCGCAGGTAGTCGTCAGCCAGTCGCAAAAGGCGATAAAGTGGTTTCAACTATTGACGGTGTTGGATCATTAACAACTTTCATTGCAGGAGACGAAGAATGAAAAAAGCAAGAGTCCTCCATGCAGGTAACACAATAAATGTGATTGTGCAGGAAAATGGTGAACTGCTGAATGTGGATAACGGCCAACTTATTTCTGCAGATGAAGTAAGCTGGTTATGCCCGCTGGAAAATCCGGGAACTATCTTTGCCCTTGGTTTGAACTATGCAGATCATGCATCCGAGCTTGCATTTAAACCACCTGAAGAACCATTGGTATTTTTAAAAGGTGCCAATACGTTAACTGGTCACAAACAGAATGCTTATCGTCCGGATAATATCGAATTTATGCATTATGAATGTGAGCTGGTTGCTGTTATCGGTAAAACCGCTAAAAACATTGCACGTGAGAATGCAATGGATTATATCGAGGGCTTCACCGTCTGTAACGATTTTGCCATTCGAGATTATCTGGAAAATTATTATCGTCCTAATCTACGGGTAAAAAGTCGTGACAGTCTCTGTCCAATTGGTCCGTGGATAGTAGATCGTGATGATGTAACCGATATCAATAATCTTAAACTCACAACACATGTGAATGGGGAATTAACACAGGAAGGTAGCACAGCAGATATGATTTTCGATGTCGCGTTTCTGGTTGAATATCTAAGCACTATCATGACCTTGAACCCTGGTGACATGATCGCAACAGGTACGCCAAAAGGGCTTAAAGATGTTGTGCCTGGCGATACTATTATCTGTGAAATCGAAAATATTGCAGCCCTGGAAACCCATATGGTTTCTGAACAGGAATTTTATACGACCAATTATTAAGGTAAAGGTGAGTAATCATGAGCGATCAATTACAGGAGAACATAAGCAAGGCACAGGTATATCTGGCCCGTTTTAAAGAAAACACGCTTGGACATTTTATCAATGGTGAATGGACACTGGGTAGTGAAGGCAAAACCTTTGAAAATTTGAGTCCAGTCGATAACAAGTCTATTGGTGATGTAGTAGTTGGTACAGCAGCCGATGTCGATGCCGCCTGTCAGGCTGCAGAAAACGCCTTTACCGCATGGTCTGAAATGTCTGCTACTGCACGTAAGAAAATATTACATAAAATGGCCGATGCCATTGAAGCTCGCGCTGATGAAATAGCCATGGTTGAATCTTCAGACTGTGGTCAGCCTCTTCGATTCATGCGGCAGGCTGCGGTTCGTGGTGCAGCAAACTTCCGTTTCTTTGCTGATAAAGCACCTGAAGCGCGTAATGGACTATCCCTGCATCAGGATCAACATACAAACTTTACTGTACGAAGTGCTATCGGTCCGGTTGCTGTGATTACACCGTGGAATACACCATTTATGTTAGCTACCTGGAAGATTGCACCTGCACTGGCTTCTGGTTGTACAGTTGTGCATAAACCTGCTGAATTTAGTCCCTTGAGTGCAGCTATTCTTGCTGAATGCGCTAAGGAAGCTGGTTTACCAGATGGTGTGTGGAATATGGTGAATGGCTTTGGTGACGTTGCCGGTAAAACACTAACCGAGCATAAGGCAATCAAAGCAGTTGCATTTGTCGGTGAAACCACTACGGGATCAATGATTCAGAAGCAGGGGGCAGATAGCTTAAAACGACTCCATCTTGAACTGGGTGGTAAAAACCCTGTAATCGTGTTTGATGATGCTGATTTTGAGCGTGCACTGGATGCCGTTGTCTTTATGATCTATAGCTTGAATGGACAACGTTGCACCAGTTCCAGCCGACTGTTAATTCAATCAGGTATTAAAGATAAATTCCTGGCTGCGCTTAAAGCACGTGTTGAAAATATTAAAGTCGGGCATCCGCTGGATCCTGATACTGAAATAGGACCACTGGTCCATAAAACTCATTTTGACAAAGTGATAAGTTATGTTGCTGCTGCTCGTGAAGCAGGAGCAACTATTGCTGCAGGTGGTGATGTACGTAGTGATCTGGGTGAAGGTAACTATTTCAATCCGACACTATTTACAGAAGCCAATAATCAGATGAAAATTGCCTGCGAAGAAATCTTTGGCCCGGTATTGACGGCCATTGAATTTTCAACAGAAGAAGAAGCTCTGGCGATTGCCAATGATACTGAATATGGTTTAGCCGGTTATATCTGGACATCAGATACAGGACGTGCGATGCGCATGGCCAACAAGGTTCAGGCTGGAATGATCTGGGTTAATTCGGAAAATAACCGTAATCTGCCTTCTCCCTTTGGTGGTATGAAAATGTCCGGTGTAGGTCGTGATGGTGGCGACTGGAGTTTTGATTTCTATATGGAAACCAAAAATGTCTGTATTGCCCATGACTTACATAAGGTGCCAGTGTTAGGTCGCTAAGTTGAGCTGGATAATATTAACCCCCTGATCGAAAAGCACCGGCTTGTTTTTATAAACGGACAGCTGCTTTTTTAGTTTTTTTAATCTGGAGAGAAATCATGCCTCATTTCATCATGGAATACTCAGCAAATCTTGATGATGATTTAGATATTCCACTACTTTTTGAAAAATTAAATGCCACTGCAATTGCCACAGGTGTTTTTCCGGTCGGAGGTATTCGTACCCGTGCTGTCAGATGTGAACATTATAGAATAGCCGAAGGAGACCCTGAAAATACTTTTGTATATCTTACTTCAAAGGTTGGAGCAGGGCGTGATATTGAAGTATTAAAAGAAGCTGCCGCCAGGGTATTCGAGACCCTGACTGAATACCTGCAACCTATCTATGACCGACGTTATATGAGTATTGGCTATGATGTTCAGGAATTACACCCTGAACTCGGGTTTAAGCAGAATAATATTCACCAGAAATTTACCAAGTAGAAAGATAACAACAGGCAGCCAGTTTGAGTAGAGTAGACGGATTAGCTTACGCGTTGTGTAAATTCATTCGATATTTTCAGCTTCAATCAGTCATTTCTTTTCTATGCTGGAATATGCGGAAAAAGGGGATTGGCATGGAAATTAGTAGCGCCAGCATTCCCCAGATCAGTAAATTCATTTTAACCAGTATAATAGCTACAGTAAAAGCAAATAGTATGGAAATACTTGAGTCTATCAGTGCGCGACGAATCATGGTCCTGCGTACAGATTCACTTTCATTGCCAGTGATAAACACAATCAGTACCGGTAGCATAAAATGTAGCGGAGCATAAAAAGCAATGATGATGATCCAGATAATCGTATCGTTCATGAGCTTACCGTGGGTAAAGTTTAAATCCCATTGTCTCCAGTTCAGCGCGCACTTCCGCTTCATTTAAAAGTGCAATAAATCGTTGAACTGCAGGGCTATCCCAGCGTGATTGCGGTATGGCAAAATCATAATGCTCTTCCTGCAGGGGGATAAATTCCAGATCATACATATTCGCAACCGTATCAATTGCCACACCCCAGTCCGCGCGACTTTGTGCAACTGCGGTAGCGACTGCATTATGGGATTTAGTCTGTACAGCGTATCCAGCTGGTTGAGCACCGGATAATAATTGATCAATTAGTACGCGAGTGCCGCTACCTGTGTTGCGATTGACCATAATACAGTCTTTATCAGCCAGAGCTGCTGTCACCGCCTGTTGGGGATTGTCAGCATGGCTAAAGCGAGGATCACCTCGGCGGTAGATAAAACCCTGCATTCGCATATAACCGGGTAACAGGCGCATTCCATCTTCCAGATAGGGTTGATTATATATACCTGACTCAGGATCCATTAAGTGAATACCCGCTAAATCGCACTCACCACGACGTACTGCAGCGAGACCACCCTGACTACCTACATGCATCGATTTTGTACTCATGCCTTCGACTTGCAGGCGTCTCAGTAAAACATCAAGTCCGACACAGTGAGAGCCAATACTAACCAGTTGCGCAGGATCGAGACCTTGTGAAAGTAACTGAACTTTAACTGAGGTACCAGCAGCAAGCTGTTCAGTTTGAGCTTCGATACGGATGAACCCATCTGCTTTACTAAAGGCAGTAACAGCACCTGAGTTTTTACCCATAGGGTAGGCGGCATAGCCATTTTCCGTTCGCATAAGACCAACCATTAAATATTCAGTACGTCCTCGTTCGGAGCTAACCCGTACCGGGAGTTCTGCTTCTATCTGTTGATGGGTTTCCTCCGGCATACCTGCTAATACTCGTAGCATAGGGGCAACAAACTGCTGGAAAGTGAAGATGGCAGAAGTTGGAAAACCGGGCAGGATGACAACAGGTTTTTTTGCACTGACTGCCAGACATAAAGGTTTACCCGGCTTAATCGCTATACCATGAACCACTATGCCCGGATCGTTTAAAGCACTAACAACCTGATAGGTTAAATCACCAGCACCTTTGGAAGTTCCACCAGAAAGAATTACCGCATCCGCCTCAAGACCACGTTGTAAAATATCCTGTTGTGCCTGTAAGACATCTGGTACTGCGCCAAGACGTATAGCTTCACAGCCTAACTCTTCAACACTAGCGGCGACTATGGCCTGGTTTGAATCATATACGCCGCCTTTACGCATAGGCTGACCGGGTTGTAGCAATTCATCACCGGTGGAAATGATTGCTATCTTTGGCTTTCTATATACAGAAACTTTATCCAGTCCAACCGCTGCCAGTAAACCTATATCACGTGCTGTTAAAAGTTGACCGCAACGCAATACAGTTTCACCCCGTCCAATGTCGGTTCCAGCGAAGCTTATAAAGGCTCCAGCAGCTAAGGCTTTTTCTATCCGAACAAACTGTTGACCGTGCTGCTCGACCAGTTCAGTATTTTCTACCAGCATAACTGAGTCTGCCCCGCGAGGAAGCATACCACCCGTCGCGATCACACTGGCTTGACCGGCCTCAACCGTAATTTGAGGTGGCTTACCCGGTGTGATGACTTCATCGGTCAGTGCCAGTAAGCGTGGAGATTCTTCACCAGCACCTAAAGTATCCTCAGCACGTAGTGCAAAACCATCGACATTAGAACGATCAAAACCGGGTACATCTACCGGGGATTCGATATTCTGTGCCAGCACACGTCCCAGTAAAAATTCAACTGAAACCTGTTCGGTGCCCAGAGGTTCTGGCTGTAAAGCCTGTCGAAATTTCTGTAATGCTTCATCAGCACTGCTAACATCCAGGAACTGACTTTGGCTGGCGGCTTTACGTCTGGCCATCATAGATTCTACTTCACTCATTCATAAAACTCCTGCTAGTTATATTCATCATAGAGATAAACTTTTACCTGGCTACCCTCTACAAAGCCTTCACTATTTTCTGGTAGTAATACAAAACCATCGCCTCGGGTGCTACTGGATAGCAGGCGATCATCCACCACTGCCAGAGATTGCGTAAAATTACCATCAATGCTCATACGTGCTAATTCAAATTGTCCGATACGCGATACCAGTTTACGGGACAGAGTAAAAGTTTTACTACGATAAGGCATTAGATTTTTTCGAGCTGAGAAACGTCTGAGAAGGCGTGATGCGATTAAATCATAGGCACAAAGACAGGGCAGTGGTGAGCCGGGTAATATGATGACTGGACGGTCAGAAATTTTACCTAGTATTACACTACCTCCGGGGTGAATACAGCTACCATCCAGTTCAATTTCAGCTATTTCATAAAGCACCTTGAAAGCATAATCATTTGATCCATAACCACTACCACCGGTTAGCAGAATCAGATCAGCCTCAGATTGTGAGAGAGCCTCTGCTAATTGTTCTGCTGATGTTGTTAGTTGTGTTGATATGAGATTTCCCCCATCCCGGTTGATCAGAGAGCTGAGCATGGGACTATTGGCTTCGTGTTCAAACTGTCCTGTAATATACAGTTGAATGCGTGGTTTACTGAAGACCTTGACCTCTGTTATTCCGGCTAAGGAAAGTCTTGCCAGATCCTGAGGCCTAAGCCACCGTCCGGCATGTTGTAAAATGTCATGCTGGTGACATTCTTCAGCTCGTTGAATGACGCCATCACCCGGTGCAAGGCTGGAAGCAACATCCAGTAATTTTTTACGCACATCGGCCTGTTCCAGTGAGAGCACAGCATCAGCTCCAGCGGGCAGGATATCTCCGCAACAAACCTGGATAGCACTATTTGGATATAAAGCTTCATTTCCATTCAGTAGATTTAGTGGTAATGGATTATAGTCACCAGCGCCGAGAGTATCAGCCGCTCTTAGTGCATAGCCATCGCGAGCGCATAAGGCTTGCGCAGGTATATCGTTACCAGCTTTAACTTCCTCTGCCAGTAAATATCCTGCTGCCTGTAGCAGGGAGAGATGCTGAACTGTCGCTGTAAAATTCCATTTATCAACCCAGTCAAAAGCCTGTTGAGAGGATGCAGGTGAAAATGTACGTTTCATGAGTCAGCGTGATACCTGAGTTGAGAAGTTCTTAAAGACCTGTTTTGTGTTGATTATATTTTAAATAGTGATTAGCTGACAGCCATAAATTAATCATGCTTTTCTGATTTCTGACATCAGGCTGACTCTGGATTGATTGAAAATCCTGCTCTGACAGGTTGAAATTCATATTAATTCTTTTATCGAGTACAAGCTATTGCGTTTAATTTCAACCTGGATTCCGCAGTTGACCTCAAAGATTTTTTAAAACTTATTGTCATGAATTGAAATATTTCAATTACCCGATCGATTGAGCCTATTAGGATAGACATCAATTCGTAACCACTTGAGTATTCCAGTGGTCTTAAGTGATTAATATTGAGTTGTAGAAGTTAAAATCATGTTTTTAATAATCATCAGTACTTGTGATCTATTCGATGCAATATTGAATAAAATCAGAATAAAGCCCTTAGTGGTTGTTACAAACTTTCAATCAAACAACAGGTATTTAATCAGATTGGGAGTTCTTAAATGAAGCTAAATTGTTTCTCGTGGACGTGTTTGGCATACGCTTTGATACTAACGGCGAATCCAGCTTTTTCCTCGACGGCTGATCATCGTAAATTTAAGGAGCTTGAAGGACCATTTAGCAGCGGTCCTGAAGTTACAAAAGCCTGTATTAGCTGTCACAACAAGGCTGCAGGTGAAGTTAAGGATAGTATACATGGTACCTGGGAATTCGATCATCCGATGACCGGGCAAAAGCTGGGTAAAAAGAAATCCATCAATGCTTTTTGTGGCAATGTAGTTTCCAATGAACCACGCTGTACCAGTTGTCATGCTTCTTATGATTGGCGAGACATGAATCAGGACCCACCCCTGGCTAGTGATGATAGTAAGGTCGATTGTTTGATTTGTCACGATACGACAGGTGACTATAGCAAGTGGCCGACTGGTGCCGGGCATCCTCTATACGAGACAGTAAGCAAAAAAGGCAAGCGCTATTTACCACCCGATTTAACGAAAGTCGCACAAAACGTTGGTATGCCGGGACGTGAAAACTGTGGTGCCTGTCATTTTTATGGTGGCGGTGATGATAATGTTAAACATGGCGATCTTTCTTCTGCTCTGGTCGAGGCAACTGAAGATGTCGATGTTCATATGAACAAAGATGGTCTCGACTTCAGCTGTAGTACCTGCCATGTTGCCAGCGATCACAAATGGGCTGGTAGTCATTACAATATGATGGCGACAGATAAGGAAGGAACCGGTCAGCCAGGAGAGCGCCGTAACTCTGCAAGCTGTGAAAGTTGTCATGGACTTGAGCCTCATTCTAAGACTACTGTGGCAGGTTTAAAATTAAATCATCATGTTGATCAAGTAGCCTGTGAAACCTGTCATATCCCTGAGTTTGCTAAAGGTGGCGTTGCTACTAAAACCTTCTGGGACTGGTCTCAGGTCGACAAAACAGGTAAGAAAGGGGAAGGTATTGAAGATTATGTACAGGGTAACGGCGAGCATCGTCATAGCTACCTGAAACATAAAGGTGTTTTTAAATATGGAGAGAATGTTCAGCCTTACTATGCCTGGTTTAATGGTCAGATTGAATATACCAACACTGATCATAAGATAGACCCGGATAAAGTAGTCGAAGTGAATAAAATCCACGGTTCTCAAAATGACCCTGATTCACGTATCTGGCCATTTAAACGAATGGAAGGACGTCAGGCATACGACAGGATTTATAATAATCTTGTTTACACGAATGTGTGGGGACCGAAAACAGATACTGCTTTGTGGACTAATTTTGACTGGCAGAAGTCGATCACAGCCGCGATGGAGAAGGCGGGTGTGCCTTACAGTGGAGAATTTGGTTTTGTCGACACCTATATGTACTGGCCAACTACACATATGGTTGCAACCAGAGAGAAAGCTGTTGATTGCCAGGAATGTCATACCAGAGAAGGGCGACTAAAGGATGTTGATATATCCTACATGCCCGCTGCTGGTAAAACTAAATGGCTGGATTTATTCACTGAACTGGCAATACTTGCCACCCTGATCGGTGTTTTTGGACACGCAATTATTCGCGTTTTTGCATCAAAGCGGAGGAAAAAGTAATGGCTTTGTATACTGTTCGAATATTTTCAATTTTTGAGCGGATCTGGCATTGGGCCCAGGCACTATCAATTTTTATTCTGGTGTTCACCGGTCTCGCGATACATGGTACGCATGATCTGATCGATTTCCGCCTTGCAGTCACAATTCATTCGATTGTGGCGGTATTACTACTGGTACTCTGGGCTTTTGCTACCTTCTGGTTGTTAACTACCGGTGAAATACGTCATTTCATTCCAGCTATGACCAATAAATGTGGAAAGACACTGCTCTCAGTTGCTCGATATTATGCTTATGGAATTTTTAAAGGTGAACATCATCCTTATCAGAAGACCATGTTGCGTAAGCATAATCCGCTTCAGGGTATTTCCTATCTTCTATTGAAAATGATTATATTTCCAGCGGTCTGGATATCGGGAATTGCCTATCTTTTACTGAGTGTGGGGCTGGTCGATTTTTCAGCTATTATTAGTCATGAATCTATCGCGATTATTCATTATATTGCAGCTGTAATTATTATTATGTTTGTGATTATCCATATCTACCTGCTAACTACCGGACACTCCTTCAAAGAGCACGTAATGCCAATGATCAATGGTAGTGATAAAGTAGAGTTGACCAAAGAACAGTACGATTATGTATTATCTAATGAACCGAATAAAATAAAGTTCGATTGATTTCAAAGCTATTTTTCTAGGATGATGTTTTATCTGTTGAGATAAAGGCATTTAAGTCAGATTTTTCAGTTATTAAACAGCTTTACTATCGAGTTCAACTGCAGAATCCAGGTTCAACCTAGTGTACTGTCCTAAACTGTATGTAGATTATAGAAGCCCCCAAATTTCCCAAGACAAGGCGCAGTTCGCAGGCAATGGCGCTTCCCTTGTCAAGAACTGCAACGCCGGATTGGGGGATTTGGGGGCTTCCCTTCGG
>JBNKKI010000156.1:0-27849 GCA_050291745.1 Gammaproteobacteria bacterium
ACTTCAACCTGGAATCCGCAGTTGGACGAGCTGAAGTGTGCGTTTGAGGTGGTGTAGACCAAGGAGTTACAACGAAGAGATACGCTGCCTCAAACGTGCAATTCAATTCGTAGCGGGATTCACCTATTGGGTGATTATACAGATCAACTGTCATACTTTATGAAACAGTCGGTTAATCTCTATTGCGAGCGGTCAACTGCGGAATCTAGGATTACCCTGGAAAAATCAGTTCAGCGTGAAAAAAATGCAGTTAATAAATATGAATTTGCTCGAAAAAGGAACCGGGTGGCATGACTAAGAGCTGCCCCATCGAAGATAATAAATCTGATATTAATCAGTTGGTCATTCTATATAAATTGACGGAACAGCAGTGAAGTAAGTTCTAATAATTTTTTATAGAAAATTGAAGAGACTGTAAATTAAATTATGAATATCCTGATATTTGCATAATTTAACCAACACTTCCTTATTCCTTGTTATAATTTCACTCCTCTTCTATTTTTAGAGCTGCTATTACAGAAAAGGAAATTGAAACTATTTATTTCACAATTTACTGCTTCCATTCTTAATCTCATCTTACCTGGTTATGGTCTAGCTGCACTCGGCCATATTCGTTTGGCTATCCTGACTCAACTATGCCTGATCATAACAGTTATCTCTATATGCTGGTCTCGCGTAGTTTTTGTGCCAGTCGGGATACAAATTGGACTAGGTATAACATCACTTATTTATTTAATCAGTAGCGCAGGTTGCTTTATTGTTAAAACTAATAATCAGCGTTTTATTTCACTAAAGATATTTTTTTTTATGTTATTAAGCCTGACTATTTTTTCAGCTGGCTTTATTTTCAAACATCGTTTATTAGGTGTTGATCTGTATTTTATACCCAGTGACTCGATGTTTCCAACCCTGAAGCCAGGGCAATTTATTTTAGTTGATAGCTGGGCCTATAAAGATCAGTCACCTCTTCTGAATGACATTGTTGTATTTCTACATGAAGACAATAATAAAATACTGGTCAAGCGCATTGCTAACTGGCCTGATGGCAAACTTCAGCATAATAAATTATGGTATTTACTCGGTGATAATGCTAATCGAAGCCGGGACAGCCGTTTTTTTGGTGGTGTGAAGGTAAAACATATTTTGGGCCAGGTCAGACTTA
Source organism: Gammaproteobacteria bacterium (assembly GCA_050291745.1). Classification (GTDB taxonomy): domain Bacteria; phylum Pseudomonadota; class Gammaproteobacteria; genus JACNJF01. Next base: position 1,163 of record JBNKKI010000156.1, read on the forward strand.
TTTTGATCTGTATAGATCAAGACAGTAACATTGTACCAGGAAGTTTTTTAAATATGCTTCGAGATAAAAAATAGTTAAATTATTTTTGTGTCAATACTCAATAATATTTCTACAATTTAATCATAGCACCATTAAATCATGGAATTAGTTTATGGCCGATGATTTTTATATATCAGTTTTATTTGACATGGAAAACGTGAATGATATGGAAGCACTGGAAATTCTTATTGCACATTTTAATCTATTCGAAATTGATGAGGCCAGAAATTTATTAAGCCAACGTCAACTGATAACAGCGCAACAACATATTGATAAACTCACTACCCAATATAACAATTATACTAGAATCCGCAGTTAGACGAGTTGCTTATGCGTTTGAGATGGTGTAGATCAAGACCTTACAACGAGGAGATACACCGCCTCAAACCTGCAATTCAGTTCTTGTCGGGATGCACCAATTGGGTGATTATACACATCAACTGTCTTGGTTTATGAAACAGTGGGTTAACCTCTATTGCGAGTGGTCAACTGCGGATTCCAGGATAAAAGAGAAAGTCTTTCTGCTAACACTCAAATAGACAGGTTTGTGGTAATTTTCTTCTCAGCTTTCTGATCAAAATATGAGCGATGGTTCTTAATCGTTTCAGGGCCTTTCTAGCTTTGGCTCTTTTTTAACATGATGAATGGATAAACGAAGTTTTTTGATTTCTTTAACAAACGTCCGATTTTGTTGAATACCGTGAAATCTGGCCAGGGCAAAACAGTAGATAATATAAGTAAGGGATCTGCTGGATTGAGTTGCTGCAGTAAATCATTTCTAAGTAAATGGAGTTAATGTGCATCGTTACTACTGTTGATCAGCATTTTTTTACTATTTCAACCAGAAACTGAACCACTATTTGACAGTAATTGCCTGGGCGTAGGTTCAGAGTATATTGTGACAGGAGGTTTAAGCTCCAGATTGCGCGAGCCAGTAGGATTAATTTTATAGTTTACATCAATTAGGCATACTTCTTTTTCCCAGAAAAAAAATGGATAAATACTTAAGCGTAAACTACCGTATTGCTCACCATTATTTGACATAAAATAATAGTCTTTATTTTTTAGTTGAAATTTATATCCTGGCTCCCCTTTTCGCATATTAATATCCAGTGAAGGTTGATAACCTGTTTCTGGTGCCAGGGTTGTGTAAATATCATCTGTTTCCAGAATACCACCATTGATCGGGGTAATTTTTACAGACCAGTCACTGTACTCTTTTTTTCTATCTATGTGACTGCGTGAACAACTGATATAGATATGCCCATCTTTTATTCCTTCTTTCTTTTGTTCATAATGATGACTCGGGTTAAGTGATAATGTGTAGTCTCTTCCATCACTATTATAGTGGCCAGAAATCAGCCCTTTAATAGCGCCTTCATACTCACCTAATCGCCAGGCCTGAACAGTATAGATATTTTCTTTTTTAGAGTAATCAGTCCAGTTTAGGTGCTTTTTATAAGGATCATCACGAGATAAAAAACTTGCTATACCTGGCATAGGAGCGGTTATTGTAACAATACTTTTTTCACTAACGGCCAACAGATCTAAAGAGGCCCCGACTGTTTCAATCTTGAAATTTCCATCATCATCTGTATAAACTCTGCCAGTCCCACTACCTTTCGCTAAATAAGCACCTGTTCCCGTATAAAGAATCTCGGCATGTGTAACAGGCTGTCCATACTGATCAATAACTCGTCCATAAAGCGTTATTTCAGGTAAAGGCTGCATTGAAATCTGAAAGAATCGTTTTAGCTTTTTATATTTTGGAGGTATCTCTTCTAATACCTGGAAGACTTTTTCTTTTTTTTCGGCTTCATCCAATTGTTTAAAAGCTGGATCATTTTCTAGTTCAAGCAGCGCTTGTTCAACAGGTACTAATTCAGTATTACTTGACGACACAATCGGTATAGGTTGAGTGGATTTCCAAAGTAAAATAATCGCACTAATCAAAGCTAGCGTAAAAAAAATAAAAAGAGACCGTTTCTTCATTGAAATACTCATTTAGTAATTCCATTATAAAGTCCAGTCAAACCAGCTCCACCAGGCTCTTTACCTAAAGATAAGGTTAGCACCGAGTTCCAGTACATAGCCCGCTTCCTAAATGAACCACCATGAGAAGTTTGTGATAGATATCCATGAAACGGTGCACTATGATCCTGATTACTAGCCGTAAAACCGAGCATCAGTTTATTAAAGTCAATCTCCCCTTCAGTTTCTATCTGGCCTAAAGGCTCAGTTCGTGCAGGTATGACAAATCCTAAAATCCTGAACTTGTTTTCTTCATTATACGGTACATCTACATCGTTCAACAGAAAAACAGAAGTAACTTCTGCTGGCAGAACTGGCTTTTTCTCCTCGCATTCCCCTTCGTAATATAATCCATACCTATCTACACATTCCTCATAGGCATAATAGGCTTGTAGGTAGGTGTTCGTGTATTTCCAGGTTAAATCGACATCACTGTCACTTGAGTCGGCATAATCGGGTTTGAGGAGTTGATTAAATTCCCAGGCCGTTAAGGCTGCATCCTGAGGATTATAGAAATTCAAAATACGTCCTACATGTGTAGCTATATCCTTAAAGTAATGGTTACCATTTGTGTTTGGCCCCATTGAACTTGACGATGTGGGTCCGTGTTTAATCGCAATATGTCCTTGTCCATCATCGGTTACGAAATTATTCCGATACATATCTGGTGGCATGTCATAAACTGTATCACCCACGTTCAACTCATTATCAATATTGTAACAACGCCACATATCTTCTGGAGTAGTAGAAAATAGGCAGCCATAAGAATCATGTTGCACATCCCGTGAATTACTGTCGTATGATCCCGCTCCAGTTGCGGCCTGACTTGCTGTGTAACTAGATAATAAATATTCTGTCCCAGAATAATTAAGTGCTTCACTAACCACAACATTACCCATGCTATGAGCGATCACATGGAGCTCCTGTCCTGAAATTGAACTTGCCCAGCCCCTAAAATCCTTCCCAACCTGGCGAGCAACTACATCACTAATGTCATAATTCGTCATATTAGGAGTGACATACGGTAATACACTTAAGTCATAGGCATGTGCAGGTTTATTGAACCAACCTGTCGGCCAACTGAATGTTGCAAACTGATTTTTATAACCTGACCAATATAAACGCTTAAAGCTGGTATCAGCAAAACTAATTTTTTCAAAATCTCTCATACGCCAACCATGTACCAGCACAGTTAAATCTTTTTTTATCTCTTGTTCAGTAAACAAACCTTTGTAGATATCTAACTTTCTATCATGTTTAGTAGTATACCCCCCCCTATAAACTGCATTAAATGCGTCTGTGCTGCCTGCTGGTTGCGCAGTACCAGCAGTGACATGTTTGTAATAATCTTTAATATCATGTAGATCCATATAAAGTCGATTTTTTGCAATAGATACTAACTTATCACCTTCTTTTTTGGACAGTTCCAGCTCAAGATAACAGTTTTCAGCATTTGTCGAGCATATTTCAGGGCTTGCAGCAATGCCTTCAAAAATAAATTTTGCATCTCCATCACTGTTAAAAAATTTCCCAACTTCGTATTCATCAATTTTCTCTTCTTTACCAGCCTTCATAACAGTTGTGAAATGTCCAAAATCAGAATTAGCTGTGGCCATCTGAGCTCGGGTTGCTACTTCATCAAATATGTACTTGTGGGCCACGTTTTCAGCCTCATCATCCCAGTCGCTTTTAAACAGGTTTATACTCACATTCACTGCTCTTAATATAATTGTATAGTCTTTATAGTTAAAACCTTTGGGAATATGCATTAACAGCGGTGCAAAGTCTTCCAGATCACGATCAGTTTCTATAAAGCGTATTACATAATCGTCGCTGGTATTAGATCGTCCAATGTTTTTTGGGTTTTCATCCCATTCCTCACAGATTTGGTGTTCAATAAGTCCGCCACTACCGCAATTATCTTCCCAGGTGACACTACCAGAATTATTAACCACATCAAGATCATTGTTAATCCAGAACCGATAGGGTAATTCAGGTGTTGTAACATCATTGGGTTTTATACCTGCAGCTAAATCTGCTGGTTTTATTTGAGCAAATTCTCTATCTATGTGACCATCCCTATTGAGATCCACAGCAAGAAAGACCGGTCGTGAACTGTGATTAACTTCTGCAATTTTATTCGCGGCAAGAGCTGTATTTCCTGTATGCAAAAAAATGGAAAATACAAACCACAGCGAGTATTTCTTATAAAATATCTGGTTTATTTTAATTTTCATGATTAACTATTCAATTATCTCAATTCGGGTTTTCAAACCACCCCATTCGTTTTTATCCCGAACTAATTCGGTGTAAAGCACTATTTCACCATCATCATTTATGTCAAAAAGTGTCAAGCTAGCCTCTTGCTCATTACGAATAAAATTTCCTCCCGCTGTAATATCGTCAATACTTCTTTCTTCATTTCCATTTTTATTCCATATCCGCATAAATCCAGGATCGGGCTCATATATTGGTGGTGTCACCGAATCATCAACTGTTATCAAGGTTGGATCAGATTGCTCATAAGTGAACTTGATTTTTGCACTTTCAATATTAACGTCATCAGGAATTTGTACGACCATCGGGGCAAAGGGCTCCCCTGAATCAAAGTCGGCAAAATCAGGAATATCATCGTCATCGGTATCACCATAATTTACGGTCAGTATTTTACCGGGGTGACCTTCAGCGTTTTCAATACTTTCTTCTTCGCGTGTTCTATCCGGCAAATTTAGTTCATTGTTATTGTCGGAATCAACATCAACATCCAAATTTAAAAACGCCCATTCCCAAAGTGTGTTCCCCATATCATTACTGGCATATAAACGGATGGTTAAGAAATGATCTGGACTAATTTGAGGAAGATGATTAAGGTCATGAAAAATAATTTTTTGATTATCGCCAAGAGTAGCTTTTATTTCCTGTTCGCCAATTGCAAAAACAAGCTCTTTTTCTGAACCAGCATTAAAATAATCCAGTGGGAGTAAGTCTGTAGTGGACAAGCCATACAAGATATCAACCACTGAACTTGTTGATATCTTGGGCGCCTCTTGATTATATATATTAATAACCTCTTCAGACTCGAAGGTTCCATTAGCATTCTTGTCGTCGCTTCTATTTATCTCATCGATTTTCAAATCATAACTTGTAAACTGCATCTCAGGTCTATACACCCACCGGTAGAGAGGTTCAGGAGGAGTATTGTAGATATTGGGATCCGTTTCTTTCATCAACCGATACGCCTGCATTTGCAGTTCACTAGACTCTTCATCATAAACAGGTACTAAAAATGGGACATAGTGATCAGGCCGATTTTCTAGAATACCCGGGTTTTGACCAGTAGATTTAAAGTCAACTTCACTATGACGTTCATTTCTTGTACTACCAGCAAATATAGCCTGTCCACTCTTTGGCTCACCGCTAACATGGATGTAAAAATGTTCCCTGTCAGTCAATGCACTGGGGAGCTGTATTACCTGCAAATGCTTGCCGGGTTCTATGGCAAACTGATAAACACCCTGGTTATTACCTGGTAGTGTTTTATCTCCACTGAGTATAGCGATTCTTCCTGTGTAGCCGGCGTCTTTGAGTGATTCAGGCATGGGGTGCCCTTCGTTATCCAGCCATTCGGTTGTAATGGCAACCATTCTATCACTGGTCAGGCTTGCCCCTTCAAAACCGATCAGTTGGGTAATAGTATCTGTTGAGGCACTAGCACCCTTGTCTATTTTGTAATCGCGTTCTACTTTTATTCTTAAATTGGGTGGCCCCATAATAATTGGGTCAATCTTGCTGCCAAGCAAGGCACTGTTTTCACCCATAATCTCATAAGTTGTATCAACATGACCAATGTAACCAGTGGCCCGATTGATAGCATAGATACGTAATGCATCCCCAGGTTTTACATGATCAGCTTTTCGTTCATGCAACTCAGGATTCATGCCATTCTTGGATTGCCAGTCTTCAAAGCTGATGAATCGTTCAGATTGAAATCCCCCTCTTCGGTTACCGTACACTCCAAGAGTGTAGAAAAACCGATCTCTTCCCTGATCCTCTCCGAGGAAATATTCGGATTCGTTCAACCCAATACGTTCTGAAATTAGTTTCCCATCCGATAAGCGAACGATATATATATCTGTATTGCGTAAATCTTCAGCGGCTATCTCCGACAATAGTCCTTGATGATTTTTATTTTTGTAGCTTTTATGATCGATAATCCGGGTGAAATCAGGCTGACAATTTAAAGGGGTATGCCCACTGCTACTTAACCATACTCCCTGAAGATCTTTTGGATCTCCAGCAACAAACTTCTTGAGTTTTCCTTTGGCTTCACAAGCGTCTTCACCATCATCGACAGGTTTATCTTCAAGATGACCTGATAGAACGGTATCGTTAATTTTATCTCTATCAAAGTCATAGTATTGTGCTGTAATCAAGGTATTATCCGGAACTTCGGCCTGGTACTGACTTTTGCTGGTCACAGGTATTTTGTTACCATCCATTAGAACTCGGTTATTCATAACACTGATATGATCAGACAGGTAGGCAACCCCTGATAAATAGCTAAAATCGACGGTAAAAAGAATCCTTTCTAGATGTGGCTCTATCGTTCCACTGTTAAGTGGGTAAGGCCCAATGATCGGGATGTAATACACTTCTGGAATACAGGCGTCATAGAGAGTTCTCGTGGCTGTAGTGGTGGAATTCAATCGATTTGTTAGTCTTGGATTAAAGTGAGTAAAATATAGCTTGGCGGTGAGAAGGTTAGAATAGTTAAAAGGAACTAATGGACAGGGAGGGTAAAACCAGATAGCCGTGAAATGCCCATCTTCATTGGTCATTCCACCTCCCATAAGGGCACTGTCAATACCAATACCGGCTAAAGGTGAAACAGGCAGAGTACCTCCTAAACCAAAATTATGAGTATCATTATTCGGATTAGAGTTGCCAGAAGAGTCTTTGGCAAAGGCAACTTTAAAGCCAATACGGTCAGTACTTTGCAGATGAATGGCACCGATATTATCACCTCTGTACTTGTACAGAATCGAGACAATGTTGTCATCAACCGCAACATTAGGATTAACCGGATACTCCGCCAAAATCAAGCTTTGAGGATCATCAATGAGGCGCCTCAATTGTGGTAGGATACTGACATAGCCGGTCGTATTTGATAGTGACGGTTTAGTCATAGGTTGACCATTGGCTAATAACAAGCTTGCAGACTCGTATTCAGCACGGCTGAGAAACTCTAGATCTTCCTGAGCTTCGTGCAAGTCCGCCTTTTGCTGGATAATATTACGATACTCTTCACCAGACATGACACGCCATTCTTCTGGATCAAGACTGGAGTCTGCCACTCCGACATCCCCCAGATAATCGCCTGTGGCTATGTTGTAGCGACTCCATGTGTATTGACCAAGGTCATTGGTCACTATTCCACGACTATACACCCAACCATGCGCAAAACCAGACAGAGCCTGGAGCTTATTAGGAAAAACTATTAAAGTAAAAAGTATAAGAATTACCTGAGCTTTATAAGGCATAATCCAGTTCGTCATTTTCTGCATTAAATTCATTTATTTGATACCTTGTTCTTTAAGCGCATTTGCTCTGGATAGGGCTTCAGCTTCATCCTTTGGAGGGCTGTATTTAAAGGTTTGCAATCTGTATGTGAGTTCTTGCAGATCAATTTCACCTTGTTGGTAAGCACGTAAGTCAAGTCTCTGCTCAGGCATAACCTGACTAAGGGCAATGGTATCTAGCAATTTAAAATGTGTAATGCCTACACTATGAACATGATTACCGGTAATAGCTTCACCTACGCCAACCGGGATTAGATGTGAACTGTTTTCATTGTTACCGAGTAAAAGAACCAGTTCACCTTCCTTTGGGGCATAATCATAACTCTGACGGTATGTGGGTAATTCTAAATCGATAGACAAATCACCTTCTACTTTTATACCAGAGGGTTGTATTGAATAAACCCAATGGGGAATGTAAGCTTCATTAAAGGCCGGTATCTGGATACTATTACCAGGCAGGAATTGTACATGCACCGGACCTTCGTTACTGTCATTAGGAAATTGCAAATCAACCTGTTCAGTATTAAGAGACAATTCTCCTCCATTAAAAATCTGGGTAGCATGACTGTTAATATAGCTAAAAGGGATTTCCTGATTTAGTAATGGTAAGGTATAAGCAGGGATTACATTTCTCGCACCCTGCTGTATGTTAATACGTGTCCGAATACTACCAAAGCGAATATCTTTTAATCCAGCATTGACGGTAACTTCATGCAATCCACCAGGAATATTATTTTCTGCATTATCACCAAACCCAAAGCTATAACCACCTTCTGAATCAGTTGTAGTGACTCTTTGGAGGTCAGTTAGACTCACTTCCACACCAGTCACAGGCTGCCCCAGATTGTCTAGCAAGATGCCTTCAATGAAGGTTGGTCGTGGGCGTATCTTGAAATGTCTACGAAGTATTTCCTGACCATCATAATTAATAGTGGCATAAAGGTCAGCGTTGTAAGCCAGTTCGCGCTGCGGATAAAATATGGCGGTGGTGTTACCCGGCAATAATGAGAATACCCCTGGCACAGGGTCATAGTCCAGATCGACTTCCTGTAACACATATCCTTTAGCATTCATACTATCCAGGCCTGGAGGATCAGTATTGATATAATTAAAACCGTGAACAGTTTCATTAAGTTGAATGCTTAACAGGTTTAAATCAACCGGTTTATTAAAAAATACGCTTATAAAATCATTAGGTTCTGCGTCTGAAGCTTCGTCTAGCGGAGTCATTTTAATGATTTCAAGCTCAAGAGCCTGCGCTAGTTGAAGATTAATAGTCCGCGAAGAACTGCTCAACACCTGATTATTTGTATCCAGAACTTTTAGATTCAAATTATATTCCCCTGCTGTATCAGGTAATATAATTTGACCACTGGCAATATCCGTATCCAGAGTGAGAGTCACCGGTGAAGTATTCTGACCCTCTACCTCAATCTGAACATCACCAATACCAACTACCTTACTCAATCTGGCACTTATATTTAATGTTTGTCCAGGATTTTGTAATAAAATTTCACTGTTGGCCGCAGGTGCTAACCATTCAATCAGAGTATCACTGGTAGCAGTCAACAGATATTCAGATGTCGTGACATTGCCTGCGGCATCAGTTGCTGATAAATTAATACTATTTACCTGGCCAGCCTGTAAAGCTAGTCGGGCATTAAAACGATAGCTATTTTGAGTTGCGGTTGGTTCCAGTGTTAAAACTTTATTATTCAGAGTTACCTGCAGTAGAGTGGGATCACTTACAGTTCCAGTTAGATTATATGGATTTTCGGTAATCGAATTTTCTGCAGGATATGGATCAATTGAATCTACCTGAATAACTGGAGCAACTGTATCCCGATAATAACTGGCATTTAAGGTACTAACCTGATTACGCTTATCTGTTGCTACTATATCAACATCAAGTTGTGACTGACCAGCAAAATTGAGCGTTTTTTCTATGTGACCGGAAGCGCTTACTGTTTGAGTCAACCCATTGATAGTTACAGAAGCTAATCCTGCTTCAGATGAAATTAAAGTACTTAATATAAAACTATCAGTTGCTAAGGTTGTTCCCGGTTGAGGAGAAATAATCCCTACAGCTGGGGGTAACAGCTGAACCTCTTCCGGCTGATAATTAATATTAAGCGTTTCCTGTAAAGAATTGCCAGCTACAATTGAATTCGCGATAATAATGTTACTACCTATTTGTAAATCAACTGTTGCTTTAAAAATAAACTCTGTCGGAGATGCTCCCTGGATTACCCGGGCAGTACTATTGTTTATATTAACTACCGGAAGATCAATTGCTGTTTCACTTAAAACTCTTCCTGAAACAGTAATACGTCCTACGTTAACAAGGCTATTATTTGCTGGCGTATCAAAAACTATAGACTTAACGAGAACTGGCTCACTTCTCTGGAAAGTTTTACTGGCTTCAGCCATTTCTTCGTCATTACCCAGGACATGAGCGCTTATAAGGTTATCCCCTACCTTTAAGGTCACTCGGGAAGTCCAGCTGTCGTCAGCTACAGTTGCAGAAAATGTAGTGCCCGGATATTGCTCAGAAGTTAAATATACTCGATCAATATTCTTCCCATAAACGGCACCATTTAGATCAATATATTGACTATCTGTAATAGGTGGAGTGATCTGGGAAAATAAGATACGTAAATCGTCACCAGGTATATCATTTGGATCCTTAGGATTACTACCAGCTAAGACTTCTTCATCATTGGTAAAACCATCTCCATCAATATCAGGATCACCATTATCTCCAATACCATCACCATCAAGATCAGAGGATTCAGCTGGATCTCTTGGGAATGTATCAGCAGTATTTTCTATACCATCACCATCAATATCAGGGTCACTATTATCTCCAATGCCATCACTATCTAAATCAGAGGATTCAGCTGGATCTCTTGGGAATGCATCAGCGGTATTTTCTACGCCATCTCCATCAATATCGGGATCACTGTTATCTCCAATGCCATCACCGTCAAGGTCAGAGAATTCAGCCGGATCTCTTGGAAATGCATCAACCGTATTTTCTATGCCATCTCCATCAATATCGGGGTCACTGTTATCCCCAATGCCATCACCGTCAAGGTCAGAGGATTCAGCTGGATCATCAGGAAAAGCATCGACACTATTTTCAACCCCATCTCCATCTCTATCCAACTCATCTTGAGAAGTCTCGGGTAAGCTATCATCACTTTGTTCACAAGAAGGCAGGGCAATCAAAGCAGCAATTATTAATATTGCACGTATAAAATTCATAGATAATTTATCTCAATTTCCGATAAAAAACGAATCATCGGATGTACTCGATTTTTTTGTCTGACATGGCTTTATCGATATGTTGAGTCAGCATCTCTTTTAACTTTTGAGGTGCTAATTTCTTGCGTATATCAACACTTACTTCACTGAGTGGTTTCACAAAATCAGACTCACGATTTATAACTTTAACAATATAAATATAATCACCAAATACAATATCGCTAATTTCTCCATCACCTAATTTTTCAATGGGTGAGCGTAGTTCTTTATTGATAGAGTCAGGACGCATGGAAACGTAATTATATTCAACAGGTAATTTTTCCTTTTTAAGGTTACTTACATGTAATTTCCAGTTATCGATTTTTTTTAAATTTGAAAAAGCATCTATTATCTGATTCATTTCCTCGTCACTCAGATTGCTTGATGTCGTTACAATCATTTCAAAATTTACCTTGCCTGGTATCCTGTAATCATTTATATGTTCCTGATAATACTGCTTAACCATTTTTACAGTAATTGGCTTAGCAGTTATGTTTTTACTGATGTAGGACTTAACTAACAATTCATCCTTGAAATTTCTCAGTTTTGTATTAATAAACTTAGACTCATCATTGTCTAATTGTTGTTCAGCTAAATCAGCCAGCACGCGTGTTCTAACTAAACCTTCCAGAATAGTTGGCTTAAGCCCCGCTTTATCATCTTCAGCTACTCCAGATGTTAATTTGTTAAACATTAATTCAAACTGGCTTTGATATATAGCGGCATTACCATCAATTTTGACTAGTACTGGGTCATCCACCGACTGGTTAGTTTCTACCATTTCTAGTTTACTGGATTTTGCTTCATTACTCTTAGCAGCTCCATTATTAATATCATTCTGCTGACAGGAAATCAGTACAATTAAAACAGTAGATATTAGTAAGGCAAATTTCAAATTCATAGATAAGTTATCTCAACTTCTGATAATAAACGATCCATTTCTGCCTGCTTTGCCTGCTGGCGTAAACGATAACGAATATCTCCTTTTACCTTTTCAAAAGGGATTTTTACAAGCTGAGGTTCTTCGAGAACTTTAACTACATGAAACCCGAATGAAGATTTAAAAGGTTCTGTAATCTCATCTACTTTTGTTTCAAAAATTCTGGATGAAAATACCGGGTCTATGGCTCCTTTACTTAACCAACCAAGTTCGCCACCTTGTTTTGAAGATACGGTATCCTCAGAATATTCTTTTGCAACATCAGCAAATAACTGACCTGCTCTGGCTTTACTATAGGCTTCCTGCGCTCGGGTTAATGCAGCCTGCAGCTCTGCTTCACTCATTTTATTGTGAGTCCGTATTAAAATATGAGCGACTTTGATTTTTTCATGTTGATAATCTTCAGCTCTTGTTGAGTAATAATTTTTGACAGCTTCTTCACTTACCTTTTCCTTAAGGTAGTTTTCAAAATATTGCCTCAGTACAATTTGTTTTTTAAATTCATTAAGTTCTGTCTTAATGAGCGTCGAATCAAAGTCTTTTGAATTTTCAATCACAGAAGTAAATGCTTCTCTTTGCATATAATCTTTAAGCATCATATCGACACGTTTTTTATCATCCTGAGGAATATTTTTAAACTCAAGAAAATGATTGAAATCAGCCTGAGAAATATTCCGTCCATTCACTTTTCCTACAAGCTCTTCATTGTTACAAGAGATAAGAAAAATACTCACTGATAAAATAATGGTAAAGCGATGCAACATTTAATTCTCCAAATATTTACTATTAGATTTACTGCTAAAAATTGAAAGACCCTGATTAATAAACTTCAGAGACCGGTATTTCAGGTTGTGTATATTGCTGTGGCACAGGAATTGAATCTAAAGAGTCAGTCCAGATTTTCAGGCCATCAGTCGAGTTATTGTCAAATTCAACAACTTTACCCATAAGATCAAAAGGTGACTCACTATCAAAGTACTCTTCAACATACAAGTTGTCATAAAGTTTTAATTTATACTTGTCGGCCAATGTAAAACTTGAAAAATCAAGGTAAGATAAACTGTCCTCACTAGAGTAATTGTTGTAATACTCATAGGAAAAATATCCACCATAATAATTATCCAGATCAATTGCTGTACTACCATAAAGTACTTTTATGTTGCCATTACTCCGAATCTGCACCTGGGCAGTCATACCTGAGTTTTCAACGCCTACGATATATACACTATCATAGGTAATAGCTATGTAATCTGTTGATTCAATTACACGAACTCCTCCCATTTTTTGATAACCAAAATTGTAAGCAGGCAGTACTGTAAGGAACTGAATCTCACGATCATTTTTTCCAGTCAGCTCGATATATCCATCAGTATCAAAATAGATGTAATCGATTATCTGTCCCATGTAACTAAATTCAGTAGAAGGATAATAGATGTATTCATTACTATCATACAGATAGTCTCCATTATTCATGTAATCGAATAAAACCTCATTACCAGTTGATTCATCATATAGAGTCGTAGGGTCATCATCATGAAAAATCACAGTCCCAATATCCAGCACACCCTCATTAACAACCGGTTCGTCAATTTGCTCCCATACCAATGATTGTGAACGTTGTTCATCTGTAATAGCAATATCAAAACCACCATCAATTATTACATCTGGCAGTGTAAAAACACCATTCTCATCGGTTAGTACTGAATACGATTGCGTGTCAAGAGTGACTCTGGCACCAGAAACAACTTCATTTACGCCATTATTATCGAAATATACGGTACCTGTTATGTCAGCTTTTACACGTTCTGTAAGCGTTATAGTTTGAGTCGTAGATTGAATAATCTCACTATCAAATATTCCTTTTACCTGAAGAGTAATAGTTGAACCGGCATTCGCAACTAGTGGTAAATTAAATGCATATAAATGTGGTTCACTCGATGATGAATATACTTTGTTGTCATTTATATAGAAGTCTACACTATCAACCAGAGTTGAATTCGCTGCGACAGTTATTTGACGACCTTCTTCATAGGATTCCTGTAATGGAACGATAAGATCCAGTACCGCATTAATTTGAGATGCAGGCTGCATATTAACGATCAGATTACTGTCAGTTTCAGAGATTCCAGCCCAGGTACGGCCTGAGTCTGCTAACAACTGTTCTGCCAGTAGCTGAGCCTGCTCCAATGTATCTGCCTGGGTAACTAATTGCATGATTATACGTTTATCGTTTGCTGGGACTTCAACACTATAACTGGATTGCCAATTATTACTTTCAGTTGATCCTGAACTGGCTGATGAAAGCGTATTAGCGGCAGTATCCGAAGCTAATACATGAACGATGAAACCATTATAAGTAGAATTTCCAATAATGAAATAATTGTCGCCAGCTTCAAGGACTTCATTTCCATCTGATGTGATAACACTAATACTTGCTTCAACTGGAGTTATTCCAGAAATCATATCAACATTTGCCTGTATAGTCTCAGCTGAGATATTCTCAATAAAATTCAGAATTCTGACAAAGTTATCACCGGAATAGAAACGCTGATAAGCAACAATAGAATCTGGATATGATTTGGCACTCAGATAAGCTTGTTCAGTTTCTTGTAAATACAGGTAAAGAGAATTAGAGTATTCCACAATGTTATCGTTGATATGCATTTCACCAACATGCCCTAAAGATTTTCCTGAACTATTAGTAATATTTGTCAGCTCACCTTTATAAGCATTAATAGTCCAACCAGGACTACCAAAATTATTAAGATAAGAATAATTAAGAGCTACAAGACTATCTGGAGAATCAACTTTAAATATATTATCAGGAACAGAAGGATCGGTTTTAAATACAAAAAGTTCAGTTAAATCGCTTACCCAGTCATTGTCTATATCGCTATCAACCGGAGAAGTAGAATATCGTAAAACCTCAAAGCCATCTGACAGGCCATCATAATCAGTATCAAAACGTATAGGGTTTGTTTCATTCAGATATTCATCAAGATTATTCAAGCCATCATTGTCATTATCATCGCTGACAAGACTATCAATAAGGCCATAATTAAATTCAAAACTATCCGGCATGCCATCAGCATCTGTATCAGCAACTAATGGGTCTAGCTCATTATCTAATTCTGTTTTATCATCCAGATCATCTGAATCACTATCATAATTAGAAGGATTTAAACCAAGAGAAATTTCATAATCATCTGTTAGCCCATCATGATCCGTATCTGCACTGTTTGGATTAGTAATAGTGACAAAAACTTCCTGATAATCATTCAAGCTATCCTGATCGCTATCGACCATACCCGGATTAGTTCCCTCATCAATTTCCTGCTGATTAGTTAGCCCATCATTATCAGAGTCTAAAGCATATGCTTCTGGTGATTCGACTAATGGATCAAAGCCATATGTAATTTCAAAATTGTCATCTAGTCCATCGTCATCTGTATCAGTATTAAAGGGATCTGTACCCGCATGTTGTTCGTGGACATTAACAAGACCATCATTATCATCGTCAAGACTCCATTGATATTGGCTGAATACTACTTCGTCCAGAACAGTCACTCCATTCACAATAACGGGAAAATAACTGGAAGATAAAGACTGCGAATAATTAGCAATAGTGCCGTTAATATTGGCCCTTATATCTCCATTGATTGTAGGCACATTGTTTATGCTGAAGTCTCCATTTACATCAGTCACTGCCGTGAAAGTTTCTGCAGAATTAGTAAAGTACAATGTGACATTAAATCCCGAGATAGGGCTTTCTATTTTTTCACCTTCTACACCTTCAGAAATGTACTCTTGATATAGGTAACTAGCACTTCCAGTAACAGTAGTTTTTGGATCATCTATTATGTTATATAGCGTAGGTCCGAAGCTAGTGATATTTCCTGATAAATCTGTGGCCGTCACTGTAATTGATATTGTATCGGCTTCCAGAGGCACCTCGAAATTGTCATATATATCGACCTTTTGTTCACCAGTGAAGGAATGAACAAATTCAGTAGAATCAACAATAATCGACACTTCTGAAAGTCCACCTGAATCACTTACCTGCACATCAACAGGCATAGTCGATAAGCGAATAACTGACTGAGAATTTGATGGTGATATCTGATTAAACACAGTTGTCAGATCGTCATCATGAAAAACTATTGCTCCAATATTCATCACGCCGGTATGATCAACCGATATATCATTTTGCCCCCATACCAGCGTTTCTGAACGTGATTCATGTGAAATAGTAATATCAAAAGCATTATCAATGAATACAGATGAAAGAGTGAAAAAACCATTTGCATCGGTCATCACTGATTTCGATTGGTTGTCAAGAGTGACTATGGCACCAGAGACAGCTTCATTTAATCCATTATTATTGAGATAGACGGTACCTGTTATATCGGTTTTTTCACGTTCTGTAAGCGTTAAATTTTGTATAGATGATTCAACAGGAACACCATCTGATACTCCTTTTACCTGAAAAGAAATAGTAGAACCGGCATTCGTAACGAGTGGCAAGTTAAATGTATATAAATGCGGTTCATGCGATGATGTAAACACTTTTACATCGTTCATATAGAAGTCCACACTATCAACCAGAGTTGAATTCGCTACGAGTGTTATTTGACTACCTTCATCATAAGAGGACTGAACTGGCACAATAAGATCCAGAGCTGCATTAACCTGAGCAGATGGTTGCATATTAACGATCAAGTTACTGTCAGTTTCAGATATTCCAGCCCAGGTACGGTCTGAATCCGCTAACAACTGTTCTGCCAATAGCTGGGCCTGCTCCAAAGTATCAGCCCGGGCAACCAATTGCATGATTATACGTTTAGTGTTTGCAGGGACATCAACACTATAACTAGCTTGCCAGTCATTACGTCCGTTAGAACCATAACTTGCTGAATTAATCGTATTAACAGCATTATCTGAAGCTAAGATATGAACGATATAACCATGATAATCGTAAGTACCATAAGGGTTGCCGATAATGATGTAATTGTCACCAGCTTCAAGAATTTCATTTCCATCTGATGTAACTATCCGGATATCTTTTTCAAGTGCATTAAAACCTGAAATAATATCGATTTCAGCCTGTTTAGTCTCATCTGAGATATTCTCAATAATATTTAAAATTCTGACAAAATCATCCCCTGAATAATAACGTTGATAAGCAACAATCGAATCCGGATATAAATACGCACCAGGATATGCCTGTCCAAAATCTGGCAGGTAAAGGTATAGAGGGTCTGCAATTTCTTTGCTGTTTTCATTGATATATGTCTCACCAACATAGCCAAGAGAATAGCCAGCACTATTAGTTATATTACTCAGTTCACCTAAATATGTATCAATGCTCCAGTTCAGAGTACCAAAATTATCGAGATTATAGTCATTGATAACGACCAGACTATCCGGAGATTCATCTACAAATATTTTATTCAGAACTGAAGGATTGGTTTTAAATACAAACAATTCATTTATATCAAAAAAACCATCATCATCAATATCGCTTTCAATTGGAGAAGTCGAATACCGGAGAACCTCTAAGCCATCTGACAAACCATCGTTGTCAGTGTCAAATACATTAGGATTTGTTGCATTTAAATATTCATCAAGATTATTCAAACCATCATTATCATTATCATCAGTTGCAAGGCTGGAAATAATGCCATAGTCAAATTCAAAACCGTCCGGCATGCCATCAGCATCTGTATCAGCAAGTAGAGGATCGAGCTGATTATCCAATTCTGCTTTATCATCTAAACCATCTGAATCACTGTCGTTTTTGACAGGATTTATTCCAAGAGATACTTCAAAAGAATCTGATAAGCCATCGTTATCCGTATCTGAACTATTAGGATTAGTTAAGGTGACAAAAATTTCCTGATAATCATCCAAACCATCCTGATCGCTATCTGCCAGACCGGGATTAGTTCCCTCATCAATTTCCTGCTGGTTAGTTAGCCCATCATTATCTGTATCTAATGCATAGGCTTCTGGTGACTCAACTAACGGGTCAAAGCCAAATGTGATCTCAAAATTATCATCTAGTCCATCGCCATCTGTATCTTTAATGAGTGGATTTGTACCTGCTTGATATTCATGAAAATTAATAAAACCATCGCTATCAGTGTCAAGACTCCATTGGTATGGACTAAAAACCACTTCGCCCAAATCTGTCACTCCATTTGCAATGGCAGGTAAAGAACTCGAATTTAATGACTTTGAATAATTTGCAATATCGCCGCTAATATAGGCCCTTATATCTCCGTTGGTTGTAGGCACATTAGCTATGCTGAATTCGCCATTAACATCAGTTACAGCAGTGAAAGTATCAGCTGAGTCAGAGAAGTACAAAGTGACATTAAATCCTTCAATAGGATCATCTATTTTCACTGCTGCACTATTGTATTTATAACTAGCCCGTCCAGTAACAGTAGTTTTAGGGTCATCAATTACGTTATATGACGTGGGTCCGAAGGTAGAGATATTTCCTGAAAAGTCTGTAGCCTTAACGGTAATTAATATTGAGTCTGCCTCAAGGGGAACCTCGTATATTTCATTAATAATAACATTTTGCTGTGCGCTGAAGGAATGAACAAATTCTGTTGAATCAGCCGTAATTGAGACTTCAGAAATTCCACCTGAATCACTTACCTGAACATCAACAGGTATATTTGCTGAGCGAATAACCGATTGAGAATCTGATGGTGATAGCATAGTAATTTGTGGCACTTCACTATCTGCCAGAACAGGATTAGGATCCAGACCATCTATTATACCATCACCATCGCTATCCTGATTTCCAATTACACTACCAATTAGTAATTCTTCGATATCACACAAGCCATCATTATCTTCATCGTCACATAATTTGTCATAAATACGATAACTATCTGCCTCAGGTACAAGCATAAAGTCCCGATTTCCAAGATCAAAAGATCCCATGCCTGTAAACACTTCATAGAATGCAGGTCCTGCTGGCAATAATTCTGCTGATTCAGACCAGTCTATGGGTTCATATATGGCAGTACCTCCAGGTGTGACTGCTACGCCATAATTATAGTTAGCGTAGTCGAATACGAAATCACCATACTGAATGGCATAACTGCCATTTGAGTTCAGTGTTATACGGAAGGTAAACTGAGTAGTAGCATTATAAATTTCAGGTAAATTAATCCATGTCGCACTAAAGCTTGTAGCAGTCTGGCTATAATATATGGTACCACCCGCTGCAACATCTAATGGCCCCATCAAAGCAGAGATGCGTGGTAGTGTATGCACCAAATCTCCAGGAACATATGGCCAGTTTGCAGTGCTACCATTTCCAAACGTTAAACTACCATTTGAATTTATATATACATCGCTGTAGGTTTCACCAAAGAAGTCAAAGGTAAAACCATCTGTAAATGTTATTTTTTGATACCCATAAGTCGGAAGCTGTGCTAATGCAGTACCAGAATTGTCTCCCGTTATTGCTTCTCCGTTGAAACCGGCTATCCTATAAGTCAGAACGATGTCTGAAACCTGAGTATCACCGGTAAGATTAAAACTAATATCATTCAGCTTCGCAGAAACGGCTGTGCCATTCACATCAAGACTGGCCGTAATATTTGTATTTAATCGGTCCACAGTTACACCGGTAATCGAATAGTTTCCTTCAGCATCCGTAGTAGCCTGATAACCGCTATCTAGCAACACAGTTACACCTGCAACACTATCACCTACGGCATTCACTACTTTACCATTTACATCGGTAATGATTTGATCGCCTTCTGTGAGCGGATCAGTACCCAGTTGGACTTCCTGATAATCATTAACTCCATCGTTATCGCTATCACTATTTTCAGGTGAAGTGCCTAGTTCAGATTCTTCTAAATCGCTTAATCCATCCAGGTCAGCATCTGGATAGGCGTTAAAATTGACAATGCGACTGCGAATTTCGTCAGACAGATTAGCCAGGGTATTCCCACCCAGCTTTCTAATAACCTGTATTCCAGTTTCCGCATTCTCTGGTGAGTCATACTTGCCAGCAAAATGTAAAATATAGCGGGTTTCTCCTGCGGGTATTTCAACGTGATATCCGATTCCCCAGGAATTTGATCCATCCTGTGCATTACTTAAAGAACTAATACCATTTTTAGCATTTGGACCGGCAAAAACATGTCCAACCACTGGCTGGTAGATATTATTTAAATCACTAATCATTATGTATTGATCATTAGAATTCAGCTGATTTCCACCCGATTGTGTCATTACATTCGGGGTTCCGCTGTAGTAGTAAGCATCATTTCGAACATTTGCGAATACAGCTTCAGTACCCGGATTATGTAGAACCTCCAGATAACGAATGAACTCAGTACCCTCCGTAGGAACATAAACTCGACGACCTACCAATAGACCATTTATATTATCAACATTAAAGAACAGTTCCTGCCCGGTAGAGTCAATAGCATTGAAGCCATTAAAGCTCTCGGCATAATACTCACTGTTGTTCACATACAGCTTGAAGCTATTGCTGAATATAGAACCATCATATAAAGATCCATAAGCATCTTGAACTGGCCAGCTTGTACCACTTTGATTCTGTAAATAATGATAAGAAGAACCAGTCACATTGGTTAAATCATCATCAGTGCTCGCATCTGTGATATCGATAAAGATTTCATCTTGATCACGACGTCCACCCGCATCAGTATCTTTACTTGAAGGATTAGTGCCATAAACGATGTATTCAGCATAATCAGATAGCCCGTCAGCATCAGTATCTTTATTATCAGGGTTACTTCCAGCATCTGATTCCTGTGCATTAGTTAAACCATCATTGTCATTATCAGCACCAGCATCCAGATCCTGTCCATACTTAATTTCAAACCCATCAGACATTCCATCACTATCTGAGTCACTATTTAATGGGTCTGTATTATGAGTAAACAGTTCAGCATAATCACTTAACCCATCACTATCTGAGTCTGCCAATAATGGGTTTGTACCATAATTAAGTTCTTCAGCATCATCAATACCATCTTTATCACCATCATTACTGGTAGGATCTGATAGATAGACATTGACTTCATCCCCATCAGATAAGCTATCGGCATCAGAGTCAGCATTTAATGGATCAGTATTATTGAACTGTTCTTCGAGATTATTCAGCCCATCAGAATCCGTATCCTGTGACTCCTCTCCAGTGACCAGAGGATTGAATCCATAACGAATTTCAAATCCATCCAGTAGGCCATCACCATCAGTGTCTGCTATTTGATAATCAGTACCTGCAATGATTTCATCATAATCAGACAGACCATCTTCGTCTGTATCAACGATCAATAAGCCTGATGAATAATTCAATATATTTGGTGCATATATATCCCTGATTGCAGCTGAACCATTTCCATCCAGATAATAAGCAAGCAAAACCGAAGAATAAATAACGTGACCATGCCCGTATGAATAGGAAAACGTAATCCAGTGATCTGGATTATTTGCATTACTCAATAGCCCAACAGCATCGACAGGAACTGTGCTTCTATCAAAATAACCATAAGATGTATTATTTCCATAATCTAGCGTGGTATTGTCAATGACCCCACCAGGTCCATTGGTAAATGACTCTTCTGTTGTTATGACCGAAGTATCATTGTTTTGGTTATAAACATATGTGCCTATATCACCAGGTAAGTGAGCATCAGAATCTGTATAAGGCCAGTCATGGAAAACCAGTACGCCACCTCTAGCAACAAAAGCATTTATCTTATCCACATTGTTAACATAATTAGACGAAAAGTTACTACCATCGCTTTTCTGAACATACAGTATGTCGATTTGTGAAAGATCTGCTGTATTCATGTCTCCAACATCAATAGCATTAAAGCCTGCAGCTTCAATAGAAGCTACCTGACTACTGTTTCCATAATTCAAGTTCAACTGGTAATACCCCACTACTGGTGTAGCTTTTACACCATGAAGACCATCTTGCAAACTGAGTTCAATCTGACCGAGATCGGTTAAACCATTGCGAATTAAAGCTGCATCAATCCTGTGAGTAACCATCTGATTACCAAATAAAGCAGAAATTTTAACTGACACTGTACTGGTAACCGTAGGTACTGCCGAAAAGGTAAACTCACCTGCAATATCGGTATATTCAGCGAATGCACCAGGATAAGTTATTTCAGCCCCCTGAATCGGACGGCCTAGTTCATCGACAACTGTTCCCGTTATTTCAGCAAGAGGATCTGCAATGAGATTTATGGTAACCGGTCCAATTGTAGTTGAATTACCACTTACATCCTTAGCCGTAAAATACAGAATATAACTACTGTTAGCACCATCAACAGTAAAGGATAAGTTATAAGGAGCCACAGAACTACTGCTCAAGGAGATACCATCTGGATTCTTCATACTGACACTAGCTATCTGTCCATTATCAGAAACATCAAAAGCAAAATTTAATGTCTCAGTAGCAACAGCATCTATATTATCTGTATGCGAAATTAACTCTATAACAGGTGCTGTGACATCAGCGATTAGAACTTCAGCATCATTACCATCCAGAATACCATCATCATCACTATCCGGATCATATGGGTCAGAGCCAGCGGCAAATTCATCACCATCATTTAATCCATCTTCATCAACATCTGCAATATTTAAATCAGTACCGTAAATCAATAGTTCATCACGATTAGTCAATCCATCAGCATCATTATCACTAAAAGCATCACCACCATAAGCAGGATCTAGTCCATTATCAATTTCAAGAGCATCACCAAGTCCATCACCGTCTGAGTCAAGTAGTAATGGATTAGAGTTATACTGGAAGACTTCATCACCATCTTTAACAGTGTCGCCATCGCTATCGGCATTGACCGGGTCAGTGGCATAAGTACGTTCATCGTTATCGAGTAAACGATCTAAATCGGTGTCTTTCATAGTTGGATCAGATGGAAACTCATAAAGTATTTCATCACCATCCGATAAACCATCCAGATCACTATCATAAACAGATGGATTGGAACCATACTGGCTTTCAAGAAGGTTAGTTGCACCATCATTATCAGGATCAAGCGTGGCTACGGCATCATCGACCAACGGATCAAAGCCATATCGCACTTCGAATGCATCATTCATTCCATCACCATCACTATCTACTACTGTGATATTTGTACCATTCTCAATTTCCAGTCTATCAGGCAATCCATCTGAGTCAGTATCAAGCAGAGAGCGTGTGAACATGCCCTTAAGAACATTTGGCGCGTACTGAGTATGCGACAATGAATTTGTATTGTCCCATTCGAATGGGACTGTACCGTAATAAATACGGCCCTGTTGCCATGGGTAATCAAAGCCAACGACATACCCCTGATAAGGCTGCGAGTTATACACAAGAGGTGTCGCTTCTGGTATTAATGTATTGAGGGCTACACTTCCATACAGATAGTTGATTTGTAAGCCAGTGAAGTTACCACCAGGGCCGCTAGCGATATCATTCGCTGTATTCCATGGATAGATAAAATTACCACTATAGTTTGTGCTAATTGTCCCTGGATTATTTGGTAATAACTCAGCCAATCTAGTACAGGAATATCCAGGATAGGCCTCATTGAAAATCATGGTGCCGCCGGCAGCAATCCAGTCAAATACTTTCTGTCTATTCAGATAATAGTTGTTATTGTTACTGTTAAAATTGTAACAGGTATAGTAACTATAATTATCAATCATTAACATATCGATAGTAGACAGATCAAAAGTATCTAGGTCCGTAATCTGTACTGCTTCCATACCGGCCCTTTCAATAATCATTTGCTGATAAGGCTGACCTGAATTGTAACTGTTATTCATATAACCTACGGTAATCTTATCCTGAATTACCTGAATCTCTCCCACATCGGTAACACCGGCTCTAACTGGTGCAAACGCATTACTTCCACCAATGTAGGGCACTTCATCAATAACAATGCTCGCTAAAACAGTTATATATCCTGGAGCGACAGGTACATTATTAATTATAAAACTACCGTCTTGCTGACTTACTGCTTCGTGGTTGTTAACAGTTAATAAGACTCCTTCCACGGGTAATGAATCTACCCCCACTACTGTTCCAATTACAGTGGTCAGTGGATCATCAATCACATTAACAGTCAGGGCACCCGTACTACCCTGATTACCATTGGTATCAGTCGCAAGCGCTTCAAATTCGATACTTTCTGCATCGCTTGGTAACACTATAGATATCTCAAATGGTTCAGAGGTTAATACTGTTGGCTGCTGAACGTCATTGATGCGATATAAAACTTGTGTCACTTTACCTTCATCGACTGCTGATATTGTAAAGGTAACACGCTGACCTTTCAGGTATGACTGAGTTAAATCAGGTGATACCAATGTTACGACTGGTGCGGTAATGTCTGCTGTAACCGGGTCATAGTCAATATTATCATCCAGTCCATCATTATCAGTGTCACGAACAAGTGGATTAGTCGCAGGTACCCCATTTACTTCTTCACCATCTAATAATGTATCGCCATCGGTATCAGCATTATGGATTAGTGTACTATTTAACACTTCATCCAGATTACTCAGCCCATCACTGTCTGCATCATCACTGGCATCAGCAGCATCAGCGGGATTCAATCCATATTGGACTTCGATATAGTCATTAATACCGTCTGAATCTGTATCTGTCAGAGTAGGATCTGAAGGAAATGATGCATTGACTTCATCTCCATCACTCAGACCATCTCCATCAGTATCATATAAATTAGGATTACTGCTATAGATATGAACTTCATTACCATCTGACAGATTATCGTTATCTGTATCACCATCATCCAATAGAGTGTTATGTAAAACTTCATCACTATTGATCAAACCATCATAATCAAGATCATCATCCGCATCCAGAATACCATCCCCATCACTATCATTATTAGTCGGATCCAGACCTGGATAACGGACTTCGATAGCATTACTCAGGCCATCATTATCAAAATCTAAATCAGCTTGAAAAACCTGCAGGTTGAGAACATTGCCGATCTGTAGTGCTTCACCATTCAACTGGCCTGATAAGCTTAAATCTACAAAACCACCGTCCGCAATTTCTGCTGGCGTTTCCAAAGAGTAGGCAGGAATAGTGACTTTTCTATAATTGTACCCGTAGTAGGAATACCAGTTGAAAGCAATTTCCCGTTCATTTAACTGGACAACACCATCACTGACACTATTTAAATTGATGCCGGATGCAACGATGAAATCTAGAGTCAATACCTGTCCCTCAATAACCTGCAGTGATTGAGGTGGTTTAATGATAACCTGAGGAGCACAAACTTCACCCGACTGAGCATTTACAGGATCATCCTTTGCTACCCCGACCAATATTGAATTCAGAGTGCTATAGCTGTAACAGTTACCCAGTGTAAATGCTCCAACGGAAGCAGGAGTAAATATGACTTCGCCATTCTCAATAAGAGAAATTCCACTTATTTCGGTTCCACTTAGATGGCTCATGTTAACCATATTACCTGCACCTTCAGTACGTACAGCTTCATCAAAGATGAAAAAGGCGCGTAATGTAGACTGATTCGTTGATGCACCGATCCGTACTTCAGCAAGCTCCGGTGGATGCTGACGGAATAAAATTTGAAATTGACTGCTAATATCGACGGTTTCTGAAGTACCTGTAACAGAGCTAATACCCACTGTAACCGTTTCATAAGCTGTACCCTGGACAGATACAACAGCATGCCCCTGATCAAGTGATAGCGTAGTATCATTAGGGGTTCCATCTAAACTCACCGAACCATTGGCTGTCAGTGATACCTGATAGTTAGCATCAACACCATTAAATTGTTGCACTGTATTGTTATAAGCATCATAAAGTGACAAATACAATTGTATAGGCTGTTTGATATCGGTTTCATATATATCACCACTCAACTGTGGCTGCAGATTCTCATCAAGCAATAATAAACGGGCCGGAGCTGCTGCAACAACCTTAACCGGTAAACTTGAAACTACTGTACTATCAATTCGGGCACTCAGACCCTGTCCAGCAATCAATGGCAGATTGTAAACTCCTGCCTCTGTAGGTACCTGTAACTCAAATTCAGCAGTTCCATTCGTTAACGTGACTTCAGCCTGTTGGATGGTTCCATTCGGACCACTGATATCAGTTATAACAACCGAAGGGCCAGCGATAAAGTTAAATGCACTATTTGCACCCTGTACACGAATAATACTGCTATCATCATTTAGAACAATATTATCGACTTTATCATTCGCCTGTAGCGAAACAATCATCGTACCATTAGCTGCTACCTGAGGTGGTATTGCTAACTGTATAAAACGAGTAGCTCCAGGCAGTATTTCAAAAGGTTTCACGGCATCAGTTAAATCAGGAAACTGTGTTAAGGATGCGCGAATTTCATAGTTAACTGATTTATGGTTAAGACTTATTACCTGCTCAGCAAGACCATTGTCATCTGTTTGTGATGTTCCAATATAAGTCGAATAACCGTTGTCCGTTCTTCTCAATATCCAGTTTACATTCTGATTTGCCACAGGCTGCCCTGAAGCGTCAACAACTTCTACTTCAAATGTAGCCTGTTGCCCAACATTGCCACTATCCAGGTTTTTTGAAAGATCGGCAGCAGTAAAATGAATAAGATTTGGTGACTGCGATAGTGCAATACTGTAGGTAGCCGTTTCTGTCTCCTGAGACAGGCTATCAACCAATGCCAGTTTAAAATTAAAAACATCATTTGGCTGTGAATTTGCAG
>JBNKKI010000157.1:0-23996 GCA_050291745.1 Gammaproteobacteria bacterium
ACAGTTGATGTGTATAATCACCCAATCGGTGAATCCCGCTACGAACTGAATTGCAGGTTTGAGGCGGCGTATCTCTTCGTTGTAACTCCTTGGAATAGCTCGCTATTCCGCGTCGTTACGCCTTGATCTACACCACCTCAAACGCACAATCAGCTCGTCCAACAGCGGAATCCAGGTTGAACCTGGATTCCACAGTTGACCGCTCGCAATAGAGCTTAACCCACTGTTTCATAAATCTTGACAGGTGATGTGTATAATCACCCAATCGATGAATCCCGCTACGAACTGAATTGCATGTTTGAGGCGGCTTATCTCTTCGTTGTAACTCCCTGGAATAGCTCGCTATTCCGCGTCGTTACGCCTTGATCTACACCACCTCAAACGCACAATCAACTCGTCCAACAGCGGATTCCAGGTTGAAGAACTAATCTATATCATGGGAGGATGATTCTGACTTTCTAATATTTATAAATGTCACTGGTACCTTTTCTGGAGTTTGATTCTTCTGTATATTTTTATCCGAAGCTTTCTGTTGACCAGATTACGGGGATATTATTATTTGTAGATCAATAATCGAAACCTTTTATCTGGCTTGAACAAACCCTAAATGAGAAAAATATTGATATTTAAATTTACTTAGCGCCTTTATTACTGAATCATAAATTCAAATTTTGAATTTTAATTTGTATATGACCCCAATAATTTTACCTGAATGGTATATCCTGTTCTCATTATATTGAAACTCGTTATATTTATTGACTCTCAACTATTCTTTGATTTAATATAAAAACGTTAAAGAAACACTGTTTTAAAAATACTAAGGAAGGTAATCATAATATGCTTGATTCTGAAATTTATAGATTTATTCAAAAAAATAGAAATCGACACTTATCAAATAAGGTTTTACATGCTCACCCATCTCCTGCTCATTGGAAATCCAATTTTAGAAATGATGAAGTAAGCAGATTATTGCTTTCGGATGATGGTTCGAAAACAAATGTCAATATGTACCTTGGGATTCCTTATTGTTTACAAACAGATCCCCCGCATTGCGGGTTCTGCCTATTCCCAACTGAAAAATATAATGGTTCTAAATCTATTAGTGAATACTTATCATATCTGGAAAAGGAAGCGTCTTTATATGAGGACTTTTATTCAAATTCGTTGATTAAAACATTATATGTAGGAGGAGGAACACCTAACCTCTTACTTGAGCAGGATTATTTTCGGTTAATGAATATTATTCATCGACTATTTCCAGCAATGGATAGTGATATTGAAAAAACACTCGAAGGAATTCCACAGTTGTTCAATCAGAATAAAATTCAGGCCATCAGTGAAGCTGGATTCAATCGGGTTAGTATGGGGGTTCAACAAGTAAGTGATCGATTAATTCAATATAGTGGTCGCAAACAGACTCGGAAACAGGTCTTTGATGCCATTGATAATTTTAAAAAATATGGATTATCTTTCAGTATAGATTTGATTTATGGTTGGCCGGAGCAAACCATAGACGATATGTTAAATGATTTGAAAGAAATCGTTGAAACTGGTGTCAGTCATATAACGCACTATGAATTAAATATTGCAGGGAGGTCAAACTTTTCCACAAAAATGAAAAATCTAATTCCTGGAATATCAGATAAGATTTTAATGTACCAGGCTTCTAAAGAGTTCCTGGAAAGTCATGGCTATCAACAAAAAACGGTTTATGATTGGGAAAAATTAAAAACGGATACATTGTCTAATCCCAATGCTAAAGACTACTTATACGAAGAAAATTTAAGAGATTTTCTGTATGAGGATAATCAAGAAGAAACTCAATGTATGGGAGGGCTTGGTTATGCTGCTGTTAATATTAGAACGAGGCATTTAAACTCGGATTTAGCATCAGTATCAACCATGAACACTAGAAATATTCAGCAATATCAAAACTCTATACTATCCGGTCAACTACCCTTAGAAAGGGCTTATACTCACTCTGCAGAAGATGTCAGACTTATATGGCTTTTCCAGTCATTGCAGACAATGAAAATAAACATTGAGAAATATGGGAAGATATTTGATAGGTCACTTATTGGTGATTATAAAAACATTTGGAAAATTTTACAGGATGAGGGATGGTTAGCGATCGAAAATAATCATATTGAGCTAAAAGCAGAAGGGGAATTTTACGTACCACTTATTCAATCCCTGTTAAGCTATGATAGAGTTAAAGAAGTTACTTCCATAACTAAAAATCAAAATGATAGATCAGGATAAGTTCTATTTAGATACAATTGACAATGTAAAGATTGCATTGTGGAAGATATCCGATAATGAGGTTGAAAAAAAATCTGATATTTTTTTAACTCACGGTACCTTTTCAGATAAATCTGTCTGCTTACGAATCTCAAAATATCTTGCTTCTCTAGGGTATGTCTGCTGGATTATGGAGTGGAGAAACCATGGTGAAAGCTCAGAAAGTAAGCTTTCTTATAATTTCGAAACTATTGCCAAATACGATATAGACACTGCTTTTGAGTATTTATTTAAAACAATGCAAGTATCGGAATTACATTGTATAACCCATAGTGGCGGTGGAATTTGCTTATCAATGTTCCTGATTAAAAATCAGCAATATATTCAGAAGATAAAAACAATAACTTTTTTTAGTTGCCAGGCATTTGGTGCATCCTGTTCGTGGGTAAATCATGTGAAACTATTGCTGTCTAAATACATAAACTTTGTGATTCGACGCTTACCTGGAAAATTACTGAAACTGGGGCCGCACGATGAACCTTACTTTACTATGAAACAATGGTTTGACTGGAATATTCATCGAAACTTTAAAGGAGAGGATGGGTTTGATTATTTATTGAAAATGAAATTAATTACCACGCCTGTTCTATCAATTTGTTCGGCAGCAGATACCTTTATCGCACCCGTGCAAGGTTGTCTGGAATTCTTTAATGCATTTGAAAATAAGCAAAGCAGGTTTTCCTTTTACTCAAAAGTAAATGGAAATCTTGAAGATTATGGACATGGGCGAATAATGAATTCGAGAAATTCATCCAAAGAGGTGTGGCCTGAGGTTGTTAGCTGGATAGACCGTGACTTTTCATAAACTCGTCGGGCATTTTTTTTCTGCTTAACTTTACCTGCACTTTTCACAATATAAAAACTGAAAGCTAAATATTACATTTTTGAATTTCCTATTATATTTACTCATTACCTTGTGGAAAATTATATCAATTGAGGATTGGCATTAGATCGCTTATTGCCAATACTTTTTTATTACCGAACCCATAGATACCAGATTTAAACTATAATCCTGAAAAAATCAGCGTTTCATCTGCGGAATCCAGATTCAATTCGTAAATAGATATAGTTTTGACCATGACTAATAAAAAATTGTTACTGATTTTATTCCTGAATGTTTTAACCCTCTTGTTTTGTACGACTTCATATGCCCAAAAAAGTATTGGCTCTGAGCATGTAGCGTATACCCAGGCATCTATCAGTAATCTTCGGGTAAACCAATACAGTAAATCTTCGATCATTAAGAAACTTCCAATTAATACAATGGTAACTATCCTGGAAGAGAATGGTAATTGGTACGCTGTTCGAAGTACTGTTGATGATGAAACTTATCAAGGCTGGATACATAAGGATCTTTTGGCTGAGCATCCTCTTTCCATAAAAAATGCCTTAGAGCAGTGTAGAAATTTACCTGAATCTTCCCCTGTCAGGTTACAGTGGTTAGAAAGGGCTTCAGCAATAGCTCCTGAGAATTTGGAAGTATTAGGTGAGTTAGTCAAAACATTGAAGCTCCAGAATGAATATGATCGAGCTTACAAAATGGCGGTGGCTATGCCTGAATTGATGGTGTATTTCATCGATAAAGACATTAGAGGATTCGAACAATATTTTCCTGCAATTTCGGTTGAACCACTGCGCGCACCGTTTGAAAATATCGGAACAAGATTACCGAAAAAAGACTCAGATGCTTTAGCCAATAAACTGGGTATCGGATATTTGGGAAGCGCATACTATCTGGCTCAGGGTAAGATAGTCATAGGTGAGGGTGTACTAGGATATGTCCTGCTAGATCAAAGCTATTCAGAGAGAACAGAAATGTTTGTTGTTGATGCTGCAACAGGCACTGTTTATGACCAGCAGGATATTCATGAAGACTCTGGTGATGCCGGTTATTCTACTAAAGTAGAAAGTTATTTTGTTGATATTGATCGGGATGGATACCTCGATTTCATATCTAACCAAACCCTTGATGGAGTAGACTTTGAGAAAAAGGAAAAAGAGGGTGTAGAACAGTATGACTGTCTTGAGCAGAAAATCACCTATTTCATGTTTTCCAGACAGCATCGTCAATATAAAAAATTTAACTATTCGCCTTATTCCAGGACATCCTCTCATTTAGCCGAAATCTTTAAGAAAATTGATAATAGTTGTAACTTAAAATAGAGACAGCAATTGCTGTTTGACAAAATAATAGATAATCCTGAATTCCGCAGTTGACCGCTCGTAATAGAGGTTAACCGACTGTTTCATAAACCATGACAGTTGATGCGTATAATTACCCAATCGGTGCATCCCGCTACGAACTGAATTGCAGGTTTGAGGCGGCGTATCTCTTCGTTGTAACGCCATGATCTACACCACCTCAAACGCACAATCAACACGTCCAACTGCGGATTCCAGGATAAACCACTTTATAAAATTGAGGTCAGTTATGTTAAATATCATAGAATAACTGGGGCAATACTGACTGGAATTTCAGCTTGTAGATAAAAATAAAACCTGTATATACCCCTGGTTATTATGGCTTTAGGCATAATGCATAATGCATAATGCATAATGCATAGCTTGCGTTTTGTTGGGGTTATAAAAATTACGACATTTTGAAT
The DNA here is from genome assembly GCA_050291745.1 of Gammaproteobacteria bacterium. Classification (GTDB taxonomy): domain Bacteria; phylum Pseudomonadota; class Gammaproteobacteria; genus JACNJF01. The sequence continues at coordinate 4,908 of JBNKKI010000157.1, forward strand.
ATCATCCTCAATGTTCAATATATGGTGTCTGCATTTACACATCAGATGGAAAACTCAGGAGGATGGAAGCAATTAAGATCGAGCTAAAGGGTGTTTAGGGTGAATTTCTATCCGGCATTAGAACAGAACTTGATAGGTTAGAGTTTTGCGTCTATTCTTACTTATACTTATGATAAATAAAGATATGCGTTCTACACAGCAGCCTCGTTACCTTATCGACAACATGTGGCGCTGTTCGGGCAGACGACGACCAGCGCGGCATGATGAAAGGCAGCGGAGTCGAGTCAGTCGTAAGCGTATATGAGTGAACGTGAGTGAGTCTTTTTCGCGCAGGGCAGCCTTACGCGAAGGGTTCTCCAGGTAATCAGAGGTACCGTTTAGCCGATTAGTTTTAATTTGAGGACAAAGCTGCCGATACAAGATGTTAAGACTCGTTTTCGAGCCAAAATTGTAAATCGCACTGCCGTCTGGATCAACGCGATAGCGCCTTCCAGACGAATTGACAGTGCCCCAACATCGAGGGGTTAAAATGTTAGTAGACCACGACAGTATACCGTCGGTTGTGCAGAACACGATCAGTCAAATCGAGCTGTTTTCCCGTCGCGTCTGGCTGATCTTCGCCGCAATCGTCGTCGTTTCGCTCGTCGCAATCAAATTTATCGGCTGGGTTAGCCTGCTAACGCCAGTTGTTCTCCTGTCTGTCATGCTCTTCGTTACAAAATTCCTGACTGCAAGCAGAAAACGTGTGGAAGAGATCCGCGAGGTGGTAGCGGAACGCGAACAGTTTTTTATGGGCATCGTCGATTCCTGTGAACAGCCGTGTTCTGTGACGGCGATCGGCGACTCGAACGACAAGGAATGGCGTTGGCTGTACGTCAACGGTCCGGTTCGAAGCGCCTTCAACAAGCCATTGTCCGAATTTCTCGACAAGAGTTGCCACAATTGGGGTGCCAACATTTGCAAGACTGCGAACTGTGGCCGCGAATGCCTGTCGGCAGGCAAGCCAGAAACGAAGTTTGAGCAGGATTTCGGGGCCGGGCTGAACCATTTCCGCGTATACACGAAAACGATCAATGACCTCGAAGGGAACCCGGCGTATGTCGTCGAATGGGTCGATCCGAACGAAGAGGTCAAATACCAGCTCTTCAACGCAGTAGACAATGTCACCGGTCTTTCGAGCCAAAGCTCTGAAGCCACCACGACGGTCGCAACCAACATTCAATCGGTGGCAGTCGCATCGGAAGAAGTCTCGGCATCGATCGGGGAGATCAGTCGTTCTGCCGAAAAGGCTGCGAGTGTGGCCGGTGAAGTCGAGGTGCTTACTCAGAAGCTTGGCGAAGAAGCAGAATTTGCCGGGCAATCAGTCCTCAAACTACAAGCCATCGGCAGCCAGATCGGCGAGATCAGCAAGGTCATCGGTGGAATTGCCGAGCAAACTAATCTGTTAGCACTCAACGCGAGCATCGAAGCGGCGCGTGCCGGTGAATTCGGACGAGGGTTCACGGTTGTTGCCGGGGAAGTTAAGAATCTAGCTGAGAGTACTCAGGACGCCACGCTCGAGATATCGACCAACATTACCGAGATCAACAAACAGATCAGCGGCAACGTGGATCTGATCACGGCCTTTGCCGATCGTGTCGTGACTGCGGGGGAACAGGTGCACAACGTTCAGGTTGCTATGCAATCGGTCGCAACCGCTGTCACGCAGCAGACTGCTGCCATGCAGGAAATCGCGCGCAATGCGACAGAGGTATCCTCGGCTTCCGGCGAGTTGACGGACCTGAATGGCCGGATGCTGACCGCGATAGACAATGCGCGCAACCGGGTGTCGGGATAGCATCCCGCTTCCGCTTTTCCCAAAGCGGGAGCGTTAACCTGAAATCCGCAGTTGGACGAGTTGATTGTGTGTTTGAGGTGGTGTAGATCAAGGCGTAACGATGCGGAATAGCGAACTATTCCAAGGCGTTACATCGAAGAAGATACGCCGCCTCAAACGTGCAATTCAGTTCGTAGCGGGATGCCCCGATTGGGTGATTATACTCATCAACCATTACAGTTGATGTGTATAATCCTGGAAAAATCAGTTAATCATGAAACACCTTAATGCAACTTATATCTTGGTTTTACATGAATCGCCGATACGGAAACTCTATCTATTAGAACATCAATTCCTTGTCCGGGAAGATCGCTAACCAAATCTATGGCTTCAACTTCCTGATTCTTACCCACGGTACAACTTGGCTGTGCTGCATCACGTCTCATTAGATGGTGAGTGTATAGCCCTTCCTGATATTTGATTTTATCTCGAAACGCGGAAAGTACTGTCATCCAATAGCGACCAAGAATTCCTGTCTCACCTACATGGCAGCCCAGAACAAAGTGTGGAAAACGATTGCTAAGGGCTGTAACAGCTTCTAATGTTCGGATTATTCCACCAAGCTTCGATATTCTAAGGTTAGGTAAAAATTTCTCTGGTTGCTCAATGCCTTCTAAATCTAAAGGACGGCAAAAAGTTTCATCAAGAATTATTGGAATATTGATCTTTCTCGCTAAATTATTGAGTTTAGATATATCACCAGAACCGACTGGCTCTTCGATCGCAACAAGAGGAACCTGTAACGACTCTATATACTCGGCAACTTCTGCCGCGCTAAATCCATTTAGGCAATTGTTGAAATCTAAGCGCAGGTCAGTGATGTGTGGTATTTCATTAACGACGATATCTAGGGTCGCTTTGTCTTTATCGAAATCTCCAGAAGCCTTGATTTTAAAATTCTTCGCTCCCATCGACTCAAAGTCAGTTAGCTGCTTACGAAATCTAATCTCATCACTATTAATTCCCAGAGGGGCAGTGATATTAATCGGCAAATTGCTAAGCCTTTGGAAACCTAAATAACTTTCTATTGGTTGATCAAATCGATAAGCAAGCAGGGAAAGCCAAGCAAGCTCTATAGCACACCAGGCCGATGGATTGTGGTTAATCATTTCTGATTTATCTTTTACCCAATCACAAAGCGATTTTAAGCTATCAAACTTGTTACGGCTTGTAATCCAATCACTTATGAACTCAGTTGATGACTCAACAGTTTCCCCCGTTACATATTCGCGTGGACAGCCTTCACCCCAATGACCATGATGTTCCGCGTGCAGTTGAAAAAGAACAGAACAAGCTCTATCTCTGGATACTGAGGTATGAGTAAATGCCTCTTTAAATTCCTCGTGTAAATTGTATCCTGTTGAAAATGTAACTTTTGAAAAGGTTTTTGTATAAATAACGGACTTGTGTCCAGGTAGTCGCTTTTCTAGATCGTAAAATGGCTGCCCCTTATCGAATCCTTTAGAAAATAATATGCGTTCAATTGTTCTATTTCCATCCCAAGAATCCAGAGTAACTGATTTTACATGCATTGGCTTTACAAAATGCTTAATAAAAAACGGCCATATTTGCAATGCCGCCTTTTTTCCCAGCAGGGTGTTATACATTGCGAGAGTCGATAGCTCGCCTTTCTGATTTTTTATCAGCAGAGCTACGCATGCCTGAATCTCATTATCGATGATAGAGATAAGCCAGTATCCATTTTCAAAGTAATGCTCTACCCTATCGCTAATCGACATAGTCCGATCGGACAAGGGCTTACTAAAAGACTGATCAATGACTGATTGAGTCAGAAAACCCTGTAAACCTGGAAGGTCTGCCCGATCAGCTTTTCTAGTTATTACACTCGATATATGTCTCATATTTCCCGTCACAAACGATATCCAATTTATAATTGATTGGCACAGATATTGGTTTTTTTTTGAAAAAACCAGCTCAAAACACCATACAATAATGAAATTACCCTCGTTATTTTTAACCACACTGCTTTTTCTCATTAAGCTGGGTCGCCACGCAGATCTTCAAGCAATAATCAGTCTTACACGAATCCATGGCGTCGTGTTCGCGCCTAACAGAAAATACCATATAGAAGTGACGACAGCCATAAAGGATAAGTGCAGCTTATCACAATCGTCATAAGGCAAAACACCAGCATAGCGTCATCAGGCCGTTACTTAGGCGCAACCCCTAAAACGAGTATTCAATATTGACGTGTCGATATTCCTCCCATCATTGATTTGTGTTAACACCAAGCAACTCTGTTGTACATCAGTACATAAATCATCGGTACACATTATTTAATTGAGGCATGATCAATACCCAATAATTTTTCGACATCACCAGCAGATTTCATAATGCAGTAAATATCAATACTATCAATGACGGTGTTATGTTCCACAAAACCGGAGATATAGGTTTGTGATTTTGATTTGATTCCATTTCGGTTACACACCAGATAAGTAACAGATTCAGCCTCTATTTCCTGGTCTTTTAGTTTCGTAGGTCGCCTTCCTGTTAATTTTAAATTTTTATCTTCACCTAAATGACCAAGTCAAAGGTGCCCAAGCTCATGTGTCAATGTTGTCAACTGGGTGGGATGTGTATGGTTTTTATTAATTTTCAGCAGGTAGCGGTTTTTATCCTTTTTACTACTCTCTCGATGAGTACACTGTATTTTCCTAGCTTAACTATCACCGGTATCAATTAAGTTTATTTCAATATTTTTTTCCTACACAAAACAAAGTAATGTTGAATTTTTGCTCGGTTATATCTCCATAAGCAAGAAAAGCATACATGTCTTCAGGTAAATTCTTCACCTTCAGTATCAAGGTAATCGTATACCAGGGCGACCGGCGCGAATGGCCAGAGTATTAATAAGGGTCTACTATCTTTTTTTGGTCATCTTGTAAATTTATTCCACCAGTCCTCTTGGGGCGCGGCATATTTCAACCGGATTTTTGAATTTGCAGTAACATAGCATTAAAAGGTGCAAATTCTTGCAGTGAGGTAATAGTTTCCAGTAAATTCATGTAATCCTTACTTTGGCTATATAACCGAGAATCTTCCAGTAGTTGATCGAGAAGCCTCCTCGATTCATCCTCCTCATCAAAAAGGTCAGCCTGTACATTGTGATCCATATCGTTCAACTCCATAGTCCATTCTCTTTTGACTGTTTTATTGGTTAAATCATATTACTGTTAGTCTTCAAATACTTGACTTAGCCGTTCTAACAATGAATCAATGATTGATTTGTCCATTTCAATATTCAGGCTGGTCGCAACAAGGCGCTGTAAACCTATAGCTGCCTTGATATATTCAGCCTGCTCACCAAACGTAAACCGTTGCCAGTTATCATTCTTTTTCTTTGCATTATGCGACTTTAGCAAAAGCTGGAAATTGTCAGGATGATGTTTACCCGGGGTCTCAGGATTTAATAACGCACTAGCATGGTCAACTTCAAATTCAAGGCTAAGGAAGGCCTTTAATTGCTTTGAAATAACTTCAAATTCATCACAACGATATTTTTCTTTGGCTCGCCATCCAGATAAATCCCTTTTAATGATTTTATCCCGTCTTAATGGTTCAACATCTTCTTCGAGTTCTAATGCTTCATGTTCATCACGCTTTTCTGCCGGTATATACCGCACCTTCCTGGGGCGTTCACTAGTATAAATTTCGATTTGGTTTTCATAAGCACCCGTGCTAATCGCGGAACTTATTCTAGCAGCAATTTCTCTTAACCCGGTCGTTTCATGGGCCTGGCTTGCTGCCTCGATTTCTGCTTTAGCTAATAAATCAGGATAAATTTCTCCCACCTTAAACGCCCAATCTGAAACAATGACCCAGTCATCCAGGTTTTTCAAGGCTTCAAGGTGTTTTTCTCTAATATTCATAATCCATTTACACCATTAGGCAGTAGTAATTCCACTCTTCTAAACTCAACTAGATTCGTTTCGAATTGATCAAAAAGTTTTGAAAAATTGTAATCTATCTGATTTATCATTAATAATCTTTACTTGCTTTATCCATAACACTTATCAATTTCTTATTTGTTGCTTGCAAAAGGTAAGGGAGGCAATCCAAGCTCATTAAGAAATCTATTGTGTTTGTTAGTGGCTTTTACAATATTATTTTCCAGGTTAACCAGCTTGGCATTTACCTCTTGTATATCAATAATCTCTTCTGGTGTTCCGGTATAGGAATAAGGCTAGGATATCAGAGGGAGTGATTCAATGGTTGACGCAAATATTAGGAAAAATTTATTGTTTATACGGTTCTTTATGGCTAAAAGTGCTGCCAAGTTGATAAATTGGTATGGAAGTATGGAGAACTTTATCAGCTTTGATTTCGTGGTAACGTGATAAATAGGTGATAAACCTATTTAACCTTTAAAACGGATAGTTAGCTATATATGTTTATAAGTTATTGATTTATAAGTGGTGCCCAGAAGAGGGTGAACGGGAAAAAGAAAACGTGCATACGTTTTCCCTGAGAACGCCTGTAGCGAAGCGAAAGGCCGGGATAGTCCTCTTTTTACTTACAAAGAAATATTGAGCGCTTAAATGTAGGGTAGCTGAAAAAACTAGGATTTTTGGTGCCCAGAAGAGGACTTGAACCTCCACGACCATAAGGTCACTAGCACCTGAAGCTAGCGCGTCTACCAATTCCGCCACCTGGGCAAGGTGTGGACGCGAAATATACAGCTTCCACTTTAAAAGTCAATAAGGAGGTGTAGCTTTGTTTCGCTTTCTATATACTGCATGCCTTTATAAACACTTAAGAAGAACAAATTGAAAAAAGATCCATACCAGAAACGCGAAGCCAGTAATTATGAAAACCCCGTTGCCAGCAGAGAATTTCTGCTTGAAATAGTTAGTCGACAAACCGCACCAAGTAGTCACCAACATATTATTGATGAACTAAAATATACAGATGAGGATAAAATTGAGGCTGTCAGGCGTCGTTTGAATGCGATGTCTCGTGATGGACAGATTTTTAAAAATCGCCGGGGCGGTTTTTTAAGCTTTGATCATATGGATCTGGAAAAAGGTAAAGTTCAGGCGCATCCTGATGGCTTCGGTTTTCTGACACCGGAATCGGGTGGTAAAGATATATTTCTTCCAGCTCGTGAAATGCGTAAGTTGATGAATGGAGATAAAGCTGCTGTGAAAATAACCAGTTATGATGAGCGTCGTGAACGTAAAGAAGGGCATGTTATTACGGTTCTGGAGAGAGCACATCAATCCATTGTTGGTCGTTATTATCGGGAAAAAGGTATTCATTTCGTCATTCCTGATGATAAACGGATTACTGAGGATGTTCTGTTAAGTCCGGATTATGAGCATTCTGCCAGACAGGGCGATATTGTTCTGGTTAGAATTCTGGATTACCCTGATCAGCATAATCAGGCTATCGGTATGATTGAAACTGTACTTGGGGCAGAAAATGCACCGGGTATAGAAGTTACAATAGCGATGAATACGCATGAAATTCCACATAAATGGAATGATGAGCTTTTAGCTGAGGTACATCGTATTCCTGCTGAAGTTCAGGAAGAAGATAAAAAAGGAAGACTGGATTTAAGAGATAAGCCATTTGTGACTATTGATGGAGCTGATGCCAGGGATTTTGATGATGCAGTATATTGTGAACCTGTTGAAGGTGGATTCAGGGTATTCGTGGCTATTGCTGATGTTTCTCATTATGTTAAAAAAGATTCAGCTATAGATAAGGAAGCTGTTACTCGCGGTACTTCAGTATATTTTCCCGGTGAAGTTATTCCGATGCTGCCAGAAGTTTTATCGAATGGTTTATGTTCTCTCAATCCTCAGGTTGATCGACTGGTGATGGTATGTGAGATGGTAGTGGGGCCCGCTGGCGCTATAAAAAGTTATAAATTCCATGAAGCCGTCATTCATTCACATGCGCGATTAATTTACGATCAGGTGGCTGAATTTTTATTTCATGATGCGGAAGATGCCAGCTGTGAGCCTCTTCGACAGGATCTGCAAAATTTGAATCAGGTTTATCGGGCATTAAGTAAAGCTCGTAAAAGACGTCATGCCATTGAGTTTGATACTAAAGAAGTGGTGTTTGAATATAATGATCAACGCAAGATAGAAAATATTCATCCATATGAGCGTAATGAAGCGCACCTGATTATTGAAGAGTGCATGATAGCTGCCAATATCTGTGCAGCCAGATTTTTAAAGAAACATAAAATTCCATCTCTGTATCGGATTCATTCCGGTCCTAACCCGGAAAAAGTACCTGCTATGATCGAATTCTTATCGGTTTATGGTGTGAAAATGCAGGGAACAGAGCCTTCCCCTCAACAGTATGCTGAAGTTTTGAAGCAAATTAGGGATTTGCCTGAATTTGATATGATTCAAACAGTTATATTACGTTCATTAATGCAGGCGAATTATGGACCTGATACGAAAACAGGACATTTTGGTCTGGCTCTGGCGGATTATGCTCACTTTACATCACCTATAAGAAGATATCCGGATTTACTGGTTCATAGAGGTATTCGTCATGTTTTACAAAATGGTACAAAGTCTGATTTTGCCTATGACTTAAATGCTATGACTGCACTGGGCGAATCCTGTTCTCAATATGAACGCCGTGCGGATATGGCGACTCGAGATGCCGGTGACTGGTTGAAATGCGAATTTTTACAGAAACATGTCGGACAACAGTATGAAGGCATAGTGACGACTGTCACCAGCTTTGGCATGTTTGTACAGCTAAAAGAGTTAATGATCGATGGTCTGGTTCATGTAACATCACTAAAACGTGATTATTATCAGTTTGATGCAAATCATCACCGCCTGGTCGGTGAGAAAACCGGGCGAGTTTATCAACTTGGCGATCAGGTTACTGTAGAAGTTGTACGAGTGGATATGGAAGAGCGCAAAATTGACTTTGATATTATCAGTAGCGATTCTTCAAAATTTATTGCTGTGGATAATAACAAATGGAAAAAAACTAAACATCCCGGTTCAGCGGGTAGGAATAAATCTAAATCCACCGATGATAAAAATAAGCATTCCAAAAAGTATGGTAAAGGAAAAAAAAGCCATAAATATTCAGGTAAGAAAAAAACATCTAAAAGACATAAATAATGGCAGTTAATACTATCTACGGCCTGCATGCCGTAAAAAAAATGCTGCAGTTTTCAGTGCATGATTGTGAACAGCTGTTTTGTTTGCAAACCAAAAATCAGCGCCTGCAGCAGATTATCAGTCTGGCAAAACAAAAGGAAATTACGGTCGTTTTTCAGGACCGTGAAGCATTAACAGCGCTGGCTTCAAGTGATAAACATCAGGGTTGCGTGTTAACTGTCAGGGAAGGGCATCAGCATGCGGTTAGTCTGGATGAATTATTGCAAAATATAAAACAGGATAGCTTGTTTCTGGTGCTGGATGGTGTTCAGGATCCACATAATCTTGGTGCCTGTATGCGAACAGCCGATGCGGCTGGTGTCAGTGCTATTATTGTGCCCAAAGATCGTGCTGTAGGTATGACAGCTACTGTCAAAAAAGTCGCTGCTGGTGCAGCTGAATCAGTACCACTTATTACAGTGACTAATCTGGCCAGAAGTCTCAAGGAATTGAAAGATGCCGGTGTGTGGCTGGTGGGTACCAGTGGTGAAGCAGAAAAATCACTTTACGATGAAAACCTGAGTGGTCCTATCGGACTGGTGATGGGGGCTGAAGGTGAAGGTATCCGTCGTCTCACAGCTGAGCAGTGTGATTATCTGGTGAAGTTACCCATGAAAGGGCAGGTTGAAAGCTTAAATGTATCAGTCGCTACCGGTATTTGTCTGTATGAAATTAATCGTCAAAGATAAGCTGTAGATAAGTCCCTTGCGGCTTGCCTTACACTCATGTAGAATGCGCCCTCCTTAATTCTCGCTCTACTGTGAATCGTACGCAGAGGGCTCTTATCCATGAGGATCTTATGAGACATTACGAAATAGTATTCCTGGTCCATCCCGACCAGAGCGAACAGGTTCCCGCTATGGTGGAACGTTATCGCAATATGATCACAGCTTCAGGCGGCGCAGTTCACCGTGAAGAAGACTGGGGTCGTCGTCACCTTGAATTTCCTATCAAGAAAATTCATAAAGCCCATTATGCTCTTATGAACATTGAGTGTTCAAAAGAAATCCTGGACGAACTTGAATCTACTTTCCGCTTTAATGATGCTGTTTTACGCCATCTTACTTTAAGCATGAGTGAAGCTGTGACAGAAAAATCTCACATGCTGCTTGCTGCAGAAAAAGAAGAGTCAGCAAAAACTGAACGTCGTCCTGCTGCTGCAGTTACTGAAGACGACGATGATGATGATATTGAAGCTGATATACCTGAAATTGAAGAGGGAGAAGAATAATGTCTCGTTATTTTCGTCGTAAAAGATTTTGTAAGTTCACTGCCGAAGGCACTGATCAGATTGATTATAAAGATCTGGAAACACTTAAAGAGTACATTACTGAAACAGGTAAAATTGTACCCAGCCGTGTTACTGGTACAAAGGCTAAATATCAGCGTCAGTTAGCTACCGCTATTAAGCGTGCTCGTTTTCTGTCGTTACTGCCTTATACAGATCAACACTAAAACATAATACAACGAAACGACTTTACAGGGTCTAACTATGTTAGCTATTGCTAGATATGCCCTGAAAAGCCCTTTTCATGCGACAACTGTCGTCAGTATTCTGTCGATTTTGTCGCTATTTATACCGTTGGTTTCAATATTAAGTGGAGCCATCGTTGGGTTAATTATATTAACTCAGGGCCTGTATTCAGGTGCCAGAGCTTTATTAATATCTATAGCAGGCATTACTGTCTTCAGTTTTCTGATCACTCAGTCACCTGTTTTAGGTATTTCACTGGGTTTGATGCAGTGGTTACCCATAGTGGTTCTTGCTGAAATTTTACGCAGAACTCGCTCTCTGGCATTTACGCTGGTGGCAGGCATGGTGATTGCCATGATTATGGCAGTTGCTCAATATGTTTTATGGCCTGATATGGATAAGCTTTGGACTGAATATGTCCAGCAAGTGTTTCAAAGCATAGCAGCAGAGCAGCAATCCAGCCCCGAGATGGATCAGTTGCAGGCGGGTATGCAGAATCTGGTTCGCTGGATGATTATTGTGCTGGTAGCAGTTATGTACTGCATGTTTATTGCAACTTTATTGGTATCACGTTGGTTTCAGGCTCGTATTGCTGATTCTGAAGGTTTTCGTGAAGAGTTTTATCATTTAAAGCTAGGCCGTGGAGCTGCAATTGCTGTTGTGTTAATGGCCGTAATTAGTATGTTTTTTAAGCAGGATTTTTTACTTGCCGTATTAATGGTCATGGTGGCGACCTTTTTGTATCAGGGATTAGCCATAGCGCATAGTTGGCTAGGTAATGGAAAGGGTAAAGGCTGGTTAGTTTTGTTGTACGTGTTAATGTTAATTTTTCCTCAGATAATGGCTGCGACCGCTTTTCTGGGGGTTATAGATAACTGGACAGATTTACGTTCCTATTTGAGAAATAATGAATCTGTTTGAATGAAATTTGAAGATTAAGAGAGGATAGTCCTGTGGAAGTTATTCTGATGGAAAACATTGAAAATTTGGGTTTGCTAGGTGACAAGGTCACTGTTAAAGCAGGTTTTGCACGCAATTTTCTAGTGCCTGGTGGTAAAGCCAAGCCAGCAACTGCTGCAAATCTGGAAGCTTTTGAAAAGCAAAGAGCAGAGCTTGAAAAAGTCGCTGCTGAAGCATTAGCCGCTGCTCAATCCAGAAAAGATGCTATTGAAGCTCTGGGTGCTATTAGCATTACTGCTAAAGTAGGTAGTGAAGGTAAATTATTTGGCTCTATTGGTAATACTGATATAGCTGATGCAATTATCGCTGCCGGTTGTCAGGTAGAAAAACGTGAAATTCGCCTTCCAGATGGCCCGATTCGCACTACAGGTGAGCAGGAAGTTGATATTCATCTGTATACCGATATTGATGTTAAGGTAAGTATTAACATTATTGGTGAAGAGTAAAATCAATGCATGTTTACCTATCTTGAGTCCTTTACGCAAGCTCAGTGCAGTTTAAGGTTTATGACTTTTAGGTGAACAGGTATGAATTTATAGCTCAATTTGAGCTATAAATTCTGCATTAATTTGTTATTATGAACGGGCTGTCCAGAACAGCCCGTTTGTGTTTCCGGATCATTTTAAATATATAATAATTATTCTTATTGTGTCAGAAATTACTGATCGAGTTGCAGATTTGAATCAACGTGTTGAAGATCTTAAAGTTCCTCCCCATTCAATGGAAGCTGAGCAATCAGTTTTAGGTGGTTTAATGCTGGATAATCAGGCCTGGGAATTGATTGCCGACCTGGTTAACGAAAAAGATTTTTACCGTCATGATCATGCTTTAATTTTTCGTGCTATCGAAGCCTTATCCAATGAAGATAAGCCTTATGATGTTGTGACTATTTCCGACTGGCTGGAACAACGCAATGAACTGGATAATATTGGCGGTCTGGCGTATCTGGGTATTCTGGCAAATGATACACCGACAGCCGTTAATATTAAGGCTTATGCAGAAATTGTGCGTGAGTATTCAGTGTTGCGCAATTTGATACATGTTGGTCATCAAATTGCAGATACAGCCTATAATGCCGATGGTCGTAGCAGTAAAGAATTGCTGGATGAAGCTGAACGTCTGGTATTCCATATCGCTGAGCAGGGTGCTGGAAATAGCCAGGGTTTTGAAGACATTAAAAGCCTGTTAACCAAAGCGGTAGAAAAGGTTGAAGAGTTATTTAAAAGTGATGAACCTTTAACAGGTATTAGTAGTGGTTTTAGTAAATTTGATGAAAAAACTTCTGGATTACAAAAATCCGATTTAATTATTATTGCTGGTCGACCTTCCATGGGGAAAACCAGTTTTGCGATGAATCTGGCCGAAAATGCGGCAGTAAGTGCTGAGAAATGTGTCGCTGTATTTAGTATGGAAATGCCGGGTGATCAGCTTGCCATGCGTATGATGTCATCTCTGGGGCGTATCGATCAGCATAATTTGCGTACAGGTAAATTGCAGGACCATGACTGGCCCAGGCTCACTTCTTCTGTCAGCATGCTATCTAAAGCTCGTTTATTTATCGATGATACACCTGCGCTTTCACCGACTGAATTGAGAGCACGTACACGTCGTTTAAAACGTGAACATGGTCTTGATTTAATTATTATAGATTATTTACAGTTGATGCAGATTTCCGGTTCCAGTGAAAATAGAGCAACAGAGATTTCTGAAATAAGTCGTTCTCTGAAAGCACTGGCAAAAGAGCTTCAGGTCCCGGTTATTGCTCTTTCACAGTTAAATCGCTCAGTTGAACAAAGACCGGATAAACGTCCAGTTATGTCAGACTTGCGTGAATCAGGTGGTATAGAGCAGGATGCTGATGTTATTTTGTTCATCTATCGGGATGAAGTTTATAATCCTGATAGTCAGGATAAAGGTACGGCTGAAATATTGATCCGTAAACAACGTAATGGTCCTATTGGCATGGTTCGACTTGCATTCATGGGGCAATTTACCCGCTTCGAAAACCTTTCTTATGATGATTATGGACAGGATGAATAAACCACTCAGATCCAGTCTGCAGCACACCCGGCATTCGCGAATTATTGTCAATCTTGCAGCGATTCAACATAACTATCAATTTCTAAAAGAAATTGCAGCAGAAAGTAAAGTGATTGCAGTGATCAAGGCTGACGCCTATGGACATGGCGCTATCGAAATAGCCCGGGCATTACCCAATGCTGATGCATTTGCAGTGGCTACAGCTCTGGAAGCTATTCCACTTCGAGAAGCGGGCATACAACAGAAAATTATTGTACTCGGTGGTGTGCTCGATGAATCTGAAATGCAGGATTGCATCGATTACCAGCTTGATCCGGTTATTCACCAATTCTGGCAAATAGAGCTTTTAAAGTCTTGCAATAATTTAACACTGGATGTCTGGCTAAAATTTAATTCAGGTATGGGCCGGCTCGGATTTTCTGAACAGGATATCAATCAGGCTTTGCAACAGCTAAATAGCTTAAACCTTTCCGGTCGTGTTCGCCTGATGACCCATCTGGCTAATGCTGATGATATTAATGATGAAAAATCATCTCGACAGATTAATCGATGCAAGGCACTGGGTTTAGATCAATATGAATGGGGTATTGCCAACTCTGCCGGTATACTAGGCTGGCCCAAAAGTCGTGTAAACTGGGTCAGAGCAGGCATTGCATTGTATGGAAGTGATCCATTGTGTGACTATAGTGCCAGTAAAAATTTACAGGCTGTGATGCAATTCAGTTCTTCAGTGCTGGCTATAAATCATCATAAAAAAGGCCAGAGTATCGGTTATGGAGGACTTTATTCCTGTCCTCAGGATCAGACAATAGCCGTCGTAGCTGCCGGTTATGCGGATGGTTATCCACGACATATTAAAAATGGTTTTGTGGTTATCAATGGGCAGAAAGTAAATATTGTCGGTCGCATCTCAATGGATATGATTACGATTGATATCACTGGAAAGGATGTGAAAATAGGTGATGAAGTCATATTGTGGGGAAATTCTCCGTTGGCTCATGAAATTGCCGATTTAAGTGAAACAATATCTTATGAGCTATTTTGTCATGCTGGCTGTCATGGTAAACGAGAGTATATTCAGGTTTCTTCCTAACTGTAATAAAATGAAACTTATCAGCTTTATCACTGGAAAGGCTGATTAATAATAATTAATTCAAATAAAGAAGGGTAATGGTGATATATTTTCACCAAATTAAGGAGAATGTCAGGTTTTATATCAATATGATCGGTGTTAATAAAAAATGAGCCTTATTTCTACAGCGGTAGATCGAGCACATTTTGTATTAGTTGTGGTAGCTCTCATCTGTCTGACCGGTTTGCTTAGCCTGTGGTCTTTATCTGCGCAGTTACTTCCCGATGCAGAAAATTCATCTTTGAATATCAGTGCTCACTGGGGTACGGCTGCACCGGAAGAAATGGAAACACTGATAGCGGAACCATTAACAACAGCTTTAAAGGGCTTAAATGGTTTAAAAAATACATTTGCCAATTTAAATACAGGTGATGTCGATATCTCACTGAATTTTTCACCTGGCACGGATATGAAAGAAACCCGTCTGGAAGTTGTTAACCGGCTATCCCAGGTGACGGGTTTACCGCAGGATATGACTGGACCATTTGTCTGGCAATGGAATAAAAACTCTACCTTAATCAACTTATTTCTGAAAAAAACAGATGGCACAGGCTTTAATGATAATGATCGGGATATAATCGATACACGTATTCAGATGGCTTTTCAGGCTATTCCAGGTATTTCTAAAATAAGAGTGAGCGGGCTACCTGAAAAACAGCTTGAGGTACGTTTTGATGCTGCCAAACTTGCCATGTATTCAATTACTATTGATGATTTAAAGCAAAGGGCATTACCGGGAAGTGATTCAACTGCAGGGATGGTCGAAATAGGTCGAAGAACCTATAAGTTACGTTATGCAGGTGGTTATAACCTGCAACAGTTAGCAGAAAGGATGATAGCCTGGCGTGATGGTCGACCAATTAAGCTGGGAGATGTAGCTGAAATTGTTGAAGTTGATAAACCGCTGAAGCAGTATACCCTGCAAAATGGTAATCCGGCTGTTGGTGTCCGCTTATTTCGTACTTCTGATGCGAATGTGTTAAGTACTCATGCCAAAGTGAAGGAAGTGATGGCAGAGCTTAACAGGCAATGGTTAGAACCGAACAATCTTTTAATATCACCTTCTTACGACCCTTCTGTTTTTATTAAACGAGCTCTATGGATGGTGGGTGGGAGTCTAACCGTTGGAATGTTACTGGCTATTTTTGGTCTCTGGCTCTTTATTCATCAATGGCGACCAACGCTATTAATTGCGGTATCAATCCCCTTATCTTTATTTGTCTCTGTTATCGTTCTAAAGCTGACTGGTCGAACGCTTAATGTAATATCTTTAGCCGGGCTTGCATTCACGGTGGGGATGGTAATGGATGCAGCTATAGTTGTTCTGGAAAGTATTTTGCATCAAAGGGATAGGGGTGAAAAAAATATCAAAAAGGCCAGTATCCTCGGAACACAGAGAATCTGGGCTGCACTTCTTACTTCAACCACCACTACGGTGATTGTATTTTTACCCGTGCTGTGGCTTGAAGGGGCAGAAGGTGAACTATTTGCTGACCTGGCTTTGACGATTGCTGCAGGGGTTTCAGCATCCTTACTGGTTGCAATTTTTGTATTACCAGCACTCGCAAGCCGATATCTGGGGCAGCAACAGAAAAGCTTAAAAACAAATAACTTACGTCAAAAATTTGCCAGGCTGGTGATGACATTAACCGATACGCCAGTGAGACGTTGGCTGATAGTGCTGATTTTTCTTGCCATGCCTGTTTTAGTTAGCCAGTTAACTTTACCCAAAGTTGATTACCTGCCGAGTATTAAAGCAGAAACTGTTGCTGCCAGTTTTCGTACAACATCAGGCATAAGTGCCAGCGCTTTATGGACGGAAATGAGACCGAAAATTACTGAACGTCTGGCTCCATATCTGGCAGGAACAAAGGAACCAAAAATTAAGAATTATTATTTTTTTGTGGGGGGTGGAGAATCTATGCTAGGTGTTCGAGCACTGGACCCAGAAAAAATACCACTACTTAAAGAAAAAATAGAAGAGGAATTTTCTATCAACTTTCCCGATGCTAAACCGGTCGTTTTTCAGATGGATTTAATGAATGATAATATTGGAGGAAGCAGGGGTGTCGGTATTGTGCTGCAATCGGCTGATTTGCAGGCAATCTATACTGCGGCTGAAAAAGCCAAACCGATTATTGCGGATGCTTTTGGAGGTGCTAAGGTATTTACCTATCCGTCAACCAGTTTAACAGCGCTTGAAATTAGAGTTCATCCTGACGATAGGCGACTGGCAGAAGTGGGCTGGAATCGTGAAAATTTGATACAGGTCATCAGTGCTTTTGGTTCAGGTCAGTATCTGGGTGATTACTATAATGGAAATAAAAGTTTACCAGTGGTACTCAAAAGTCAGACCAGCCCCCGTCCTGAGTTACTTGAGTTGCAGCCTTTAACAACTCCCTCGGGTCATGTGATACCATTGGGTGAATTGACCAGTCTTGAAATTCTATTAGGTCCCAATCAGATTACACAGAGTGATGGTCGACGATCAATATCATTGCGTGTGGTATTACCGAAAGAAATTTCTTTACAGGAAGCAGTAGAACGTATTGAGCAGAAGTTATTTCCTGAAATAAAAAAATTATTACCTGCTGATGGCAGAATAGTACTCAACAGTCAGGCCAGTGATCTGAATCAATCACTGCAAAATCTGGGTATGATTCTGGCATTTGGTTTACTCATTTTATTTGTACTGTTACTGGGATTATTTCGCTCATTAAGTGATGCGATTTCGATTATGCTGACTTTACCTTTAGCCAGTCTGGGAGGAGTGATGGCTATTCAGCTGCTATCTACAGTCACCGAAAAAAATGTCGATTTACTGGCTTTAATTGGTTTTGTAATTTTATTGGGTCTGGTGGTTAATAATGCAATTTTACTGGTTTATGAAGCACGTCGAAGTCAGCAAACAGGTTTTCCTGTTTATGAAGCAGTTAGTCATGCCATTGAATCCCGCTTACGTCCCATATTAATGACAACTCTGACCAGTATTGCCGGTATGTTGCCATTATTATTGAGTCCGGGTGCTGGTGCTGAAATATATCGTGGTTTATCCGCTGTCATCGTAGGAGGCATGTCTTTTAGTGCTGTATTTACGCTGATTCTGCTTCCTGCTTTATTGAGAATGGGCAAAGAAAAAATATTTATTCAGGAAGAACAATCTATTATTGAAATATCATCATGAAATTAATTGTAATATTTATTGGCCTGTTCCATTTTAGTTTTGTTAGTGCACAAACTGAAACAGTTTATCCGGTCAGTCTTGCTCAGGTAACTGCTTATACTGAGCAACAGTTATCCTGGTTTAATGCGACTGTAATCAGTAGCCAGAATATAAAAATTAGTACTGAGAGTACCGGTAGAATCACCTGGATAGCAGAGTTTGGCAGAAAATTAAAAAAGGGTGACTTACTGGCAAAAATTGATGATAAATCCCTGCAGTTAAAACTGAAGTATCAGCAACAGGTGGTACGTAAAGCTGAAGAAGACAGTATTTACCGTCAACAGGAACTGAAACGACTGGAATCCATGAAAAAAGTCCAGGGCATTTCGCAAAATCAGGTTGATCTGGCTAATCATGAGTATCAAATGGCATTGATAGAGTTGGAGCAGCAGAAAATTACTCTCGAAACAATTCAGCTGGACATCAAAAAGACTCACATACATGCACCGTTTAATGGGGTGGTAGAAGTCCAGCATTTGCAAACAGGAGAATATGCTGAAAGTGGTCAGGTACTCATCACTTTAGTCGATAAAACAAAACCTGAGATTAAATTATTTGCCCCAATTAACCTGGTAAATCATTTATCATCATCAGCCGTATTACCAATCAAGCAGGCAAAACAGCAGGGAAAGGCAAAATTGCTGGCAAGATCCTATAGTGCTGATGAGAAATCGCGGCAACTGGAATTACGTTTAACTCCGCAGAATCCGGAAATATGGAATATCGGACAAGCATTACAGGTAGCCTTACCAGAAAGTATCTCAAAAGATACCATGGCCATACCGCGTGATGCATTAGTTGTAGATCAAAAAGGAAAGGCCATTTTCAGAATGGATGAATCCAGAAAAGTAGAACGAATTCCAGTCACCGTATTATCAGGAAATGATACATCGGTAGCGATAACAGGGGATATTAAAATAGGAGATCAGGTTGTAGTCAGGGGATCAGGAATGTTAAAGACGGGAGATGAAGTTAACCCTATTTGAACCCTAAACCAATAAATTAAAAAAAATACTGATTTTATTAAAAAAAGGCTGGTAATGCGTTCTTAAAATCCGTAGAATCCCCGCTTCCAAAGCGCCTGTAGCTCAGCTGGATAGAGTACTCGGCTACGAACCGAGCGGTCGGGAGTTCGAATCTCTCCAGGCGCGCCATACCCAAACCCCTGTAGGTCAACGACCTGCAGGGGTTTTTAGTTTCTGCCTATAACCCCACTGC
>JBNKKI010000158.1:0-7038 GCA_050291745.1 Gammaproteobacteria bacterium
TCCGCAGTTGACCGCTCGCAATAGAGATTAACCCACTGTTTCATAAATCATTACAGTTGATGTATATAATCACCCAATCGGTGAATCCCGCTACGAACTGAATTGCACGTTTGAGGCGGCGTATCTCTTCGTTGTAACTCCTTGGAATAGCTTGCTATTCCGCGTCGTTACGCCTTGATCTACACCACTTCAAACGCACAATCAGCTCGTCCAACTGCGGATTCTAGGTTAAACTACCTGTCGAACCAGTGTTGTTTCCAGTCCCTGATCAGGTTGTCGTGGAACCAGTTGAGATAGTAAAAGCGAAAGGATAGCGAAGCCTGTACCGGTTAAAAAAACCAGCGATGGGGATATGACCCATAAAAAACCCAGTACAAAAGGAAGTATGACTGCTGCAATATGATTGATGGAAAAAGCAACCCCGGCTGTTGATGCAAAATCCGCAGGATTTGCAATTTTTTTAAAATAACTTTTTAGAGCAATCGCCATGGCAAAAAAGAGGTGATCAAGAATATAAAGCAGGCAGGCAAAAATGACGTTATCGACGAATGCATAGGAAGAAAAGATAATAATCAAGCCGATGTATTCAAAAGTGAGTGCTCTTTTTTCACCCCATAATTTAACCAGTCGACCAATTTTTGGTGCGATTATTATTGTTAATGCCCCATTGATTAAAAAAAGAATAGAAATTTCAGAAGCACTAAAATTGAATTTTTCTACCATTAAAAATCCAGCGAAGACCACAAAAATTTGTCTTCTGGCGCCTGATAAAAAAATTAGAATATAATAAAGCCAGTAATTTTTACGCAGAATCAATGTTTTATGCTGTTCTGCCTCACCTTTAAAATGAGGAAAAGCTTTATAGATGAACAAAGCCATCATAACCGTAGTAAGACCACCTGCCAGATAGAGAGTTTGATAAGATAATTTAAAATATTCAATAAATATGTAGATTGCAGCAAATACAAATAAACCGATAAATGAACCAACTGCCATTTGTTTTCCCATAACAACTGGCAATTTATCTTTATGTATTAACTGTAATGTCAGAGATTGCTTAACTGTTTCTGCATAATGAAATCCTACTGACATAAGTACCGTAGTGAAATACAGGCCCATAACACTGGGTAAAAAGCCAGTCGCTGCTGTACCTACACCCAGTAAAAGTAGTGACAAAGTGGCGAGTGTTTGCTCTCTAAATAGCAATAATAGAAAAACAACGCCAAAAGCAAGAAAACCGGGCACTTCTCTGAGGCTTTGCAGGGTGCCCATTTCTACACCGCTAAATGATGCCTGCTCTACAGCAAAATTATTAATCAAAGCTTGCCAGCTGGCAAAAGAAAGCGGTACAGCGGCAGCCATTACATACAGCAGGATTTCTGGTTGCAATAATTTGTTTTTTAAACTCACCCGGTATTTCTCATGCCAGTGGCAATTGCGTTAATTGAACTGAGTAATGGACTTTTCCAGCATTCATCAGAATTATCTCGAAATTTCATCAATAGATTTATCTGTATAAAACAAAGTGGGTCAAGATACGGATTTCTTCGCGTTAGTGAAAGCTCCAGTAAGGGATCACTGGATAATAACCGATCATTTCTGGCAATTTTTAAAACCAGATCAACGGTATATTCATTTTCCTGTTTTATTAGATTAAAAACCTTGTCTGAAATATCTTTATTGTGACAAAGTCCCGCATAATTCTTTGCTGTATTCATGTCTGATTTAAATAATGACATCTGGGTATTGGATATCATGGCAGAAAAGAAAGGCCATTTATCATGCATTTCCTGTAATTTTGCGAGTCCATCAGGTTGATTTAATTCTAACCAGGTTTTAATCGCTGTTCCCATTCCATACCAGGCGGGTAGTGTATGACGAGATTGAGCCCATCCGAAAACCCAAGGTATGGCACGAACAGATGATTTTGACATATCATCACTGCGTCTGTGACTAGGTCTTGAACCTATGTTCATTAAACCGATTTCTCTGACTGGAGTTGCTTCATAAAAATACTCGAAAAATCCTTCAGTATGATCAGTTAACTGCCTATAACTATTTTCCGAAAACTCTGATAGTTTTTGCATATCATCATAAAATTGCTGATGATTGATTGTTTTCGGCTTAATAAGATTACTACTGGCTTTCATCAAGCCGGTTATGCCCATCGACAATTCGTAAAAAGCAGTTTCAGTATTGCTGTATTTATTTGATAAAACTTCACCCTGTTCGGTAAATTTTATCTGCCCGTGAACCGTATCATAAGGCTGCGATAAAATAGCATCATGTGTCGGGCCGCCACCGCGACCAATTGTGCCGCCTCTACCATGAAACATACGACATTTAATATCATGCTTTCGGGTAATTTTAATGACTTTTTGCTGGGCTTGATATAACCCCCAGGCTGCGGAAACAATGCCTCCATCCTTGCAGGAGTCTGAATACCCCAGCATAACTTCCTGCGTATTATTAGCCGCTTTCAGTAATTTCTTATAAAGTTCATTTGATAGTAATTTATTTAATACATCATCAATATGTGATAAATCATCAATAGTCTCAAATAAGGGGCTCACTTCTATGTGACAGAAATATTCACCTTTTATGCGACCAACCAGTCCAGCTAGATAAGCTAAATACATGACTTCCATAATATGGCTTGCGCTATGCGTCATGGATATAACATAGGTGCCAAAAGCCTGATCACTGACTTCTTTGCGCATTTCTGTCATAGTCTGGAAAACCTGTAGAGTTTCCAGTGTTTCAGCACTTAAAGATTGTTCATCTGTATCTGGTTTAAGACCACTACTAATTTGATCCGCTAAAAACTGTATGCGTGTTTTTTCCGCTAATGAGTCATATTCAACAATATCCGATAATTGCAATATTTCATTTACCGCACGGCTATGACGTGTTGATTCCTGCCGTATATCCAGCTTTAACATATAGAAACCGAAAGTTTCTACCAGGCGGATTAAATCTTTAAGTTTTCCATTAGCTGTCGTTGAATCGCCATGACTGATAAGAGAATCAGAAATGAGATATAAATCGTTTAAAAATTGCTCGCTATTCTGATAGCAATGCTCACTTTTATCTGCACTGTTACCTTTGATTCGCGTTTTGACTGTTTTCAAATTTGAAGTCAATCTATAGTGCATATAATACAATTTACGACGATAAATTTCTTCTTCGAACTGATCTCGTGTTTCATCAAAGGCTTTGATACCTTTTGACTCATCATTTATCAGACTCTGCATGAAACTATCACTGGGTTTACACCATTTCTGCGAGTGGGTTAGTGACTGTGTAAGAGCTTGAACCTGCCTGATATATTCACCCAGAATTTCGCTGCAATGCATACGCATAGCCAGGCGGGTAGTTTCTGGTTTTACATAAGGATTACCATCCCGGTCACCTCCAATCCATGAGCCAAATTTGATAAAACTGGGAACTTTGACGACAGGGTTACCTGTATTATTTTCACCATAGATGCGGCTAAGTGCTTTTTCCAGATGACGATATTCAATAGTAATAGCTTCATACAGGCTACGTTCAAAGTATGACAGGCCATGTTTAATTTCATCGGTCACCTGTGGGCGGGTTTCTCTGACTTCATTGGTTTGCCATAGTACTTCTATTTGAATTTCGAGCTGAGCAATTAATTCATCATACTCATATCCACTAATTCGAGGGTCAGTTAAATCATCAATGATTTCAAATATAGAGCGTTGTAACTGCATGACAGTACGACGTTTCGATTCTGTCGGATGCGCCGTAAAAACGGGTTGATATAGCAGTTGATCCAGCAGGCTTTGTATTTCCTGCTGGGTGTAGCCTTCTTCTTTAAATTCCAATATGGTTTGATAAAAAGAACCCTTCCAGTCGGCATAGCCCAGTTTGCGTACTTTACGTCTGCGTTTACGGTGCAGATAATCTTCTTCGGCAATATTGACCAGACTAAAGTATATAGAATACGCCCTGATGACCTGTTCAATTATCTGAGGCTGTAATCGGTCAATATGATCAATCAATTTCTGACGCTTTTCAGGATTATCCTTTTTGCCTAATTGAATAAAGCCTTTACGTAATTTTTCGACCGACGAATAGACTTGCGGATCTTCATGTTTTATTAAAACATTACCCAGTAAATTACCTAAAAGTTTGACACGGGAGCGAAGATCTTTATCGGAACTGGCACTAAATTTTTTTTCTGGCATCTCTGGTTTCTTTGCAAATTAAAATAAGATTAAGGTGGTACCCGGATAAAAATATCACTGTTCCAAATCTGTGTACTGACTGCAGTCAGTGAATCGATATATTATTCTGATTAGTCCAGGTCTTCGACCTTAAAAATTCAGTTGTCGGAATAGAGCATCATACTGAAACAGTATTATTTCGATAACCAGATGCTGAATTTTAAGCATCTGGTTGGACGTAATTCGATACTGTAGCAACAAATTACCTGTAATGACTCATAAATAAGGAATACCTGAGTCTCAAGAGTAATCAGTGAGTAATTTGATAATAACAGGAGCCAATAAATATAAAATACTATTTTTATAGCAGAATAAAATGCCCCAATTTTGAGCAGAAATATTTATCTGAGAAAGTTTCAGATGAATATAGACTTAAAATTGGTGCATTTTACTGTCATAGTCAAAACGATGAATATTTTGCGCAATACTAATATTGCTGTGGTTCAAGCTTTCTGCTTTCAGTGCGTTTTTTAAAGTTTTCCAGTGCCCGTTTTTCCTGCTCATCCACTCTATCAATCATTTTCTGACGTTGCTTTTCAGCTTTAGCCATAATTTTAGCCAGTTGATCGGCTTGATATTTCTGATATCGAGCAAAATCTTTGGCGTATTTTTCTGCCTGTTTACGATCAAATGCGACAGCTTTTTCGACTCGTGCTTTTTGTTTCGCAAAACGTTTTTTAATCATCTCTTCAGTAATCGGCTCTGGAGGTGTCATCATGGACAACTCTTCAGATGTTGGAAATTCGATAAACTTTGGACGTGGCATAGGGGGATGTTGCTGATGCATCTGGTGAAAATTATGCATTGGTTCCGGGTTGTTATTTTGAGCAAAAGATGGGGTAGTAAAGCTTAAAATAGCTAACAAGGTGATAGTCACTAAATTTGTCTGGTTCATTCAGATCTCCTGATTAAGCGATAATTGTCGGGCAATTATGCCATATTAAGATTTGTTCGTCTCTAAGACAGGGATGAATTAAATTAGATCCGGGTTTGTTGAGATTACAGATATATTTTCACGAATTGGGCAAATAATTTCTGATCAAAATTACCAATCATTTTATCTTTCATTAAACGTAAGGCATCAAAAGGTTTCATACCTTTTTTATAGGAGCGTTCCGCCGTCAGGGCATCGAATACATCAGCAATGGCGCAAATTCGACCGTAGATATGGATTTCATTGCCTTTTAAGCGTTTTGGATAACCGCTACCATCATAAGCTTCATGATGTTGCATGACGATAGTACTGCATTCACTAGACAAAGCCTTTGCTTTTTCGAGGATTTTGTAACCCTGATAAGGATGCGTTCTAATATGTTGCATTTCAAGATCTGTCAGACGGGCTGGTTTATTTAATACGGCTGGATCAATATTGATTTTGCCAATATCATGTAGAAAGAAGCCCGCTGCCAGTTCGCGTAAGTCATGGTTATCCGAGTTTTTGAATAGTTCCTTACTAATCATAATACTGGTGATCCCGACATTGACAGAATGTGTGTAAGTGTAAAAATCATGAGAGGTAATCATCAGCATATTTTTAGCTGTTTCACTATCTGCCATTACCATATCAGAGATTTGGTAGATGGCTTCTTTACTGGTTTGAATATTCTCAGCGCTGGGGAACTCCAGTAATTGTTCCATCATGCTCACACTATGTTTATAGACAGCTGCAGATTTATCCTCCGGTGGCATTTGCTTATCTTCAAGCACATTTCTTAAATCATCTGTTAATAATTGATCAGAAGACCATTTTTTAGGAGCCTCTTCGAATTTTGGGTCAATAATCTTTTTTTCAGGTAATGGTTTGCGAACTGAAGTTTTAACAGTTGATTGAGGCTTTTTATCACTTTTATCAAGATCAATCGTAATTTGCTTTAATCTTAATTCATTAATTTCTTTTAACTGTTGCGTCGTGGTCACTTTAAATTTATTGCTTAAAAAACCATGAGATATCCAGGAACTGGATAATTCAACATACATGCCTATCTCAAGTTTTTCAGGCGCGATTTTTATTTTGTTCATAATAAGAAATCATGATTTGCTAAATTGTCGAATTTGTATAATTTCAATCTTGTCCATTGGAATATGGCAGTATGTTGATAAGTATCATTAAAGCAGGTAAAGCCGGTAGCCTCTTAGTAACTATTTATACTATAAAAATAATAGTTTGTTTTTTACTTTTTGCCTTAAATTTTGCCTGTTTCTGCCCAATTAAAAATCAGTTATGGTCAATGGGAATCTTTGATTAATCGGTTAATTTTAAAGGTGAATTTAATTTTTTTAACACCTTAATATGAAGGGAGATTATAGTTTACATCCTGAGCCTTAACGCTATTTGAAAATTATAGTTAACATTCGGTCTGGAGATAGGTAAAATACCGCTAAAATCGTATTCATAACTTATCGATTTTTTAAACAGACTTCGTCAGATTTTAACAATTGGAATGTAGATATTTTATTCGCTTCATCCGAACGTATAAAATTATCACAGTATTTAAGGGATTATTTCTCATGAGCTTTATCAGTATATTATTTCTAGCCTTTCGAATTACCCCGCAACTAAAAGCTTATTATTCATGAATAAAGCTAATTGTTTCAGACTTTCAGCCCTTTTTTCGGCGCTGACAATAGCATCCGCATTTGCGCTAAATGTGCAGGCAGCCCCGCAGGGTGGCCAAATTGTTGATGGCAGCGGCAGCATCAATCAATCCAGTCAGCTAACCCGGATATTTCAAAACACATCAAAACTGGTTATAGACTGGAATAGTTTTAATGTTCAACAAAACGA
>JBNKKI010000159.1:0-76041 GCA_050291745.1 Gammaproteobacteria bacterium
ATGAAAGTCTACGTAACAGCTTAATGCAGCTGATAAAATCAAAAAACACACTCTTCACCAATCAGCTGACTACGGTGTTTTTGATTTGCCGGCAATTGCTCCTGCATTGCTCTAACTACAGCCATCCCTGGCTTAGACCAGACACATCAATCTGTTACGCATCTTTTTCACGCTCAACTGATTTTTCCAGGTTTAAGAAACAGTGGGTTAAGCTCTATTGCGAGCGGTCAACTGCGGAATCTAGGTTCAACCTGTTTTTTTATTTCAGTTCTATGGGAGGACAGGGAAGTGCTTTTTGCTGATCAGTATGGTATGAATATTGACGAGTTTGATATTGCAATGTAATTTTATAACCTTTAATGCTGGATTCTTTATATTCCTGTTGATGTACAGGACAACCTAATGCCGAATTCGGCCATATTCTGGATTCAACTTTTTGTATTGAGATCTCCGTAATCGGTACATTAAGATTTTTAGCCAGATCTCTCCTTGCTGTTTGAATCACTTTTTGCATGGTTGACCCTACTTTTGATTTCGGTTCCAGATGCAGGGATCTCTTCATCGGTTTGTCGCAAATTATTGCCCGTTTATTGCCTATATGTACACGATAAACCTTACTGTTTGCAAGCAGAGATACCATTGATCCCCGTGTAACAACCTGTAGGTATTGAGCGCCCTGTTGAGGACATCCGAGGCTGGAATCTGGCCAGTCCATGGTTGATACATGAATAACACGAATATTTTTCGGGTCTATAGATTGGCGTTTACTTAAAGTACTGATTGCAAGATCAGCAGCAGCTTTTTTTGATTCAGATAATTTATCGATTGTCTGTGCTAATCCAGTAAGAGGAAATAATACAGAGGATGAAAATACTAGCAGCAATGCATTGAGGACAGGTTTTGTCTTGAGTTTATGGTTTTTCATTTTGTATCAACCGTCAGGTGTAATAGGTAAGTTTATAAGAATAATATTCGACGATAAAAAGCATTGAAAAGTTTCAATCAGCAAAATGACAGGCTACAAAGTGCTCATTGTTATCATCCATCAGAACTGGTTTTTGCTGAGCACAAAGTTCCTGTGCTTTTGGACATCTGGTACGAAAAACACAACCTGAAGGCGGATTCATCGGAGAAGGTAAGTCTCCTTCAAGCAATATCATTTTTTTATTTTTTTCAACCTCAGGATCAGGAATAGGAACAGCTGAGATTAGAGCCTGTGTATAGGGATGTTTAGGATTTTCATATAAATCATCTGCTGGAGAAACTTCAGCGACATTGCCTAAATAAAGCACCATAACACGCGTACTGATATGTCTGACAACACTAAGGTCATGAGCAATAAAAATGAGTGACAAGCCCATTTCTTTCTGTATATCCATTAACAGGTTTATCACCTGAGCCTGTACGGAAACATCGAGGGCGGATACGGGTTCATCACAGATGATAAGTTTTGGTTGAAGGATCAGGGCACGAGCTATACCGATACGTTGACATTGACCACCGGAAAATTCATGTGGATAGCGATTGATTTGATTCGGTAGTAAGCCTACTTTTTCGATCATTGCCTTTACTTTGGATTTAACTTCATCTTTTGGTGTTTTAGGGTAATGAGTGGTCAAAGGTTCAGCGATTATTTGACCAATAGTCATTCTAGGGTTTAACGAAGCCAGAGGATCCTGGTAGATCATTTGCATTTCACGCCTGATGCCATGCATAGTACTGCTATTTGCATTGAGTAAATCCTGCTTACCCATCCATAAAATACTGCCTTCTTCTGCGGGTAATAAACGTATGATTGCACGTGCCAGGGTGGATTTTCCACAGCCTGATTCACCTACTATTCCCAGGGTTTCACCTTCATTCAATTTAAAGCTGACACCATCAACTGCTTTCAGTCTATCTGGTTTTGTCCATGGCATCGCACCTTTTGGCAGAATTTTAAATTCAACTTTTAAATTTTCTACGGAAAGTAATTGATTCTTTTGTTGACTCATCGCAAATTCTCCACTGCTTTGTGGCAAGCTCGAGATCTATTGTCTGGTAGTATTTTTAATTCAGGAATTTTAGTTTTACACTCTTCTGCAGTAAATGAACATCTGGGCTCGAAAGGGCATCCTGCAGGTGGGTTTAACATATTTGGCGGATTGCCGGGTATGGTTGATAATTCATCATTCATCTGGTCTATTCGAGGGATAGCCTGCATAAGACCCAGAGTATAGGGGTGAGTGGGTTTCGCGAATACTTCTTCCATTTTTCCGTACTCCATGACTCTGCCCCCATACATTACAAGCATATTATCACTGGAACCAGCT
Source organism: Gammaproteobacteria bacterium (assembly GCA_050291745.1). Lineage (GTDB taxonomy): Bacteria > Pseudomonadota > Gammaproteobacteria > JACNJF01. Next base: position 2,313 of record JBNKKI010000159.1, read on the forward strand.
ATCACTCCCAGATCATGTGTAATTAATATTATAGCGGTACCAAATTCTTTTTGCAGATCGGATAACAGCGCCATTATTTGTGCCTGTACAGTAACATCCAGTGCCGTTGTAGGTTCATCAGCAATGAGTAACTTTGGACGACATAGTAGAGACATAGCAATCACTATACGCTGGCGCATGCCTCCTGAAAATTCATGTGGGTAAAGGTGTATACGTCCGGCTGCCTCAGGAATTCTTACCGCATCCAGCATTTGAATAGATTCTGTTAATGCATCCTGACGGGACATACCTTTATGATGAACCAGTACTTCAGTCAGTTGGTCACTAATTTTCATATAAGGATTTAGCGACGTCATCGGGTCCTGAAATATCATCGATATTTGTTCTGCTCTGATTTTATTAAGTTCCTTTTCCGGTAAATTTAGTATTTCCCTGCCATTATATTTGATGCTTCCATGGGCGTGACCATTTCGAGCCAAAAGTCCCATCAAAGCGAATACGGTTTGACTTTTACCTGAACCTGATTCACCAACTATACCTAAAGTATCACCTGCATTTAAATCAAATGAAACTCCATTTACTGCATTAACATCTCCATCCAGAGTATCAAAGCTAACGCTGAGATCTTTTACTTCTAATAAACTCATAAGTTAACGATCCTTAGGGTCAAGTGCGTCACGTAATCCATCACCGATGAAAAAGAAACTGAGTAAAGTAACAATAAAAAAGAATAGTGGAAATAATAATTGCCATAAGGTGCCATGCTGAATAGATTGAGCACCTTCATTAATGAGAGCACCCCAGGAAGTTTGAGGTTCCTGTACACCCAGTCCAAGAAATGAAATGAATGACTCAGTCATGATCATGCCGGGTACCAGTAAAGTCGCGTAAACAACAACTAAACCGAGAACATTTGGCACGATATGGCGGGTGATTATTTTTATGGGCTTAACGCCTGTAGCAACTGCAGCCTCGATATATTCCTTATTTTTAAGAGAAAGGGTTTGTCCTCTGATAATTCGCGACATATCCAGCCAGGATAGTAAACCTATTCCAATGAAAATCATGTAAATGGAACGACCAAACATAACCATAAGAAGAATTAAAACAAACATGAAAGGAATTGCCATTAAAATATCGACGGTACGCATCATAAATCCATCTATTCTTCCTCCCAGGTAGCCTGCTGTGGCACCATAAAGTGTGCCTACAATAACTGCAATGAATGAACCGATTAAACCAACCATTAAAGAAATTTGAGTACCCTGAATAACTCTGGAATAAAGATCTCTACCCAGAGAGTCTGTTCCAAAATAATGCCCTGATTCAATGCTGGGTCTTCCCAGTTCCTGAACATCCCCCATAGCGTCCCAGTCGATTTCTTCAAAATCCCAGGGTGATATTATTGGGCCAATAATGGAGAAAATAATGATAATAGTGAGTGCTACCAGGCTTATCATGGCCGCTTTATTTTTAAAGAATCGATGCCAGGCATCCTGCCATAGCGATCTACCCTGTATTTCACCTGAAGCAGCCAGGTTATCGGCTAAATCCTGAACTTTTTTCTTATCTACATACATAACTGATTAACTTAGTAACGGATTCTGGGATCAATCCATGCGTACAGGACTTCTACCAGCAGGTTAAAGAAAATGGTTAAAGTGCCTACCAGAATAGTCACCCCCATGATAACTGAGTAATCCCTGTTTAGAGCTGCATTAACAAAATGTTGACCGATACCACCTGTACTGAAATATTGATCAATGATGACGGAACCTGTGACCATGCCAACAAAAGATAACCCTAAAGATGTTAATACTGGCAACATAGCGGGTTTTAAAGCATGGTGCAGGATGATATACCGACTTGGTAGTCCCTTGGCTTTTGCTGTTCGTATGAAATTAGAATTTAAAACTTCCAGCATTGAAGAACGGGTTATACGAGCGATACTAGCCAGATAACTGGTAGCCAGAGCTATAACAGGTAATATGATAAACTGAGCTTTCCCTCCTTCCCAGCCGCCACCCGGTAACCAGTTGAGGTATACAGTAAATAATAAAACCAGTAAAGGTGCCATAACGAAGTTAGGCAGCACAGAACCGATTATAGCCCCTCCAGTGGCCAGGTAATCAAGCCAGGTATTGTGCTTTAATGCAGCAATTACGCCCAGAGTGACACCAATTAGTGTGGCAAATAGAAATGACCATATGCCATAGGTCAGGGTAACGGGGAATCCACTGGCAATCAGATCATTAACGCTTTGATTTTTGTATCTGAAGGAGGGGCCAAAATCAAATTCGGTCACTATGCCCCAGATATAGTTAAGCATTTGATCCATCACTGGTTTATCAAGCCCATATTTTTTTTCTATATTGGCTAAAACTTCCGGGGGTAAACTTCTTTCTGCTGTGAAAGGGCCACCAGGAGCTGAGTGCATCAGAAAGAATGAAAATAAAATGATGATCAGTATCGTTGGTATGGCTATTGCCAGTCTTCTAAAGATGAAATTTAACATCAGAAAGTCATTCTATTATTTTTCAAGTTAATTATTTTACAGTTCTTTACGATTCTATGCGAAGAAAATTTAAGTTTAAACAGGTATATATGCATAACAAATTTAATGCTCGGTTATATAAAGATTTTTACTGTACCAGGTGTTACGAATATTTTTATAAGGCCAACCTTTAACATAATCTTTCAGCAAAAAAACTTCACTGTAATGGTAGATTGGAGCAATTGGAAAATCAGTCGCAATTATCTGTTCGACGCGACTGTAATTTTTATCCGGATTATTACTTTGTCTGGCCTGAAGCATCAATGTATCAAGCTGATGATTTTTATAATTCGCATCATTGTATTCTGAATCAGAAAGAAGCATATTTAAAAATGCTGAAGCTTCATTGTAATATCCGCACCAGCCGGCTCGAGCAATATCAAAGTTACCCTGTTTACGGGATTCCAGGAAGGTTTTCCATTCCTGATTTTCCAGTGTTACTTCGATTCCCAGTGATTGCTTCCACATTTGGCTGATTGCTATAGCTATTTTTTTATGGGCTTCGGATGTGTTAAATAAAATTGTGACTTTTAATGGGTTATCTGTTCCATATCCAGCTTTGAGCAAGAGTGTTTTTGCTTTCTGTATGCGTTGCTTTTGAGTCAACTCAGCGTAATCCAGATGTGGCATTGAGAAGTTTGCTGTTTTAGTGGGAGTAAATGTGTACGCCGCTGTTTCACCTGATCCTAATATGGTACCGGTAATGATATCTCTGTCTATAGTATAACTGAGAGCCTGCCGGACTCTGACATCATTTAAGGGTGCTTTTTCAACATTAAAAATATAAAAGTAGCTACATAATCTGGGATTTGAGTGTACTTGTTTCGGTTTGCTCTGTTTTAATCTTTTAAACTGTCCTGTCGGTATATCTGTTTTATCCAGTTCATTTGCCAGATAGCGATTATATGCCTGATTGCTTTCATTAATTGATACGGCGATGACTTTATCGATTATCGTTTTGTCATTGTTCCAGTAATATGAATTTCTTTCTCGAACCAGACGTTCATTTAAAACATGTTGAGTCAGTACATAAGCACCATTACTAACCATGTTACCTGGTTTAGTCCATTGATCTCCCAATAACTTTATTACTTTTTCAGGAGCAGGCATGGTCGTTGCTGAAGTGAGCATATAAGGGAAATAATTGAGTGGAGTATCCAGCTCAACCTGAAAGATATATTTTTCCAGAGCTTTAACACCCAATTCGTCAGGCTGTTTTTTGCCGAGTTTAATATCGGCAGCATTTTTAACTGACATTAATTCCATATAGCCAGCCTGAGGAGACGCTAGCAAAGGATCTACAGAGCGTTTCCATGCATACTCAAAGTCAAATGCTGTGACCGGATCACCATTGGACCATTTCGCATTTTTACGTAGATAGAAGGTATAAATATCCTTGCTAGTATTGCTTTCCCAGCGTTCAGCCACAGCTGCTGCTAATGTGCCATCATCATTTTCTGTAACAAGACCTTCAAACAAATCATTGGTAATTTCATAGCCGGTAACATCTTCTACGAGTTGCGGGTCAATGGATGGTGGTTCTGAATAAATATTGTAAGTGAAGGTTTGATTAGCCGATAATTTTTCACCGCTTAATGGATGGTATTTATCAGCATGGGCGATAGCTATCAACAAAAAATTGATGATAGTTAGTAGTAAAGATAGTCTGAAATTATTCATGACATTAAAAAGCACTGCAAGAGCAGTGCTTTTTAAAATTATATTTTAATGCGCAGTGATGTATAAATTTTTACTATACCACCTGTTTTCAATATTCTTATGTGGCCAGCCTTTTACAAATGACTTTAACATAAAAACATTCGTATAGTGGTAGATAGGTGCAATAGGTGCTTCATCGGCAATGATTTCTTCAATTCGGGTGTAATTTGGATTTGGGTCTGCCATTGTTTTAGCACTGGCAATTAACTGGTCTACTTCAGCATTTTTATACTTACCATCATTTTGATCAGAATCCGAACGAACCAGATCTAGATAGGTAGATGCTTCATTATAATCACCACACCAGGCCGCTCTGGCCACTTCAAAATTTTGCTCGTGACGATTATTCATATAAGTTTTCCATTCCTGATTTTCCAGGGTAGCCTCTATACCCAGGCTTTGTTTCCACATTTGACGAATAGCGATGGCTATTTTTTTATGTCCTTCAGATGTATTGTAAAGAATCACAGGCTTAAGAGGGTTATCAGGTCCAAACCCGGCTTCAGCCAATAATGCTTTAGCCTTTGAAATGCGTTCTTTCCTGGTCATTTTAGCAAAGTCTATATCGGGCATTTTAAAATTTGCAGTGGCGGCAGGAGTAAAGGAATATGCTGGAAATTGACCGGCTTTGAGAATATTATCGGTAATGATTTTCCGTTCTATTGTGTAACTTAATGCTTTGCGAACTCGACTATCATCATAGGGTGGTTTCGTTGTATTAAACATGTAGTAATAACTACAGGCGCGAGGATTTGAAAAGGTTTCATCTGGTATTTCCTTTTTTATACGCGGATATTGAGAAGTGGGAACTTCCGTTTTAAAAACTTCTCCTGCCTGATAACGGCTGAATGCCTGATTTTCATCGTTAATAATTAATGCAATAACTTTATCAATAATAGTATTTTCATTATTCCAGTACATTGGGTTTCGAACACGAACCAGGCGCTCATTCATTACATGTTCTTTAAGAACATAAGCACCATTGCCAACCATATTACCGGGTTTAGTCCATTGGTCACCTAATTTTTCAACCACTTTTTTGGGTACCGGCATGGTGGAAGCATGAGTTAGCATTATTGTAAAATAGGGCAGGGGCTGAGAAAGTTCAGCCTGAAAAGTGAAATCATCGATTGCCTTTACACCCAGTGAAGAAGGTGGTTTCTCCCCTTTGATGATAGCTGCAGCATTTTTAACAGACATTAGCTCCATATAGCTTGAATAATAAGAAGCCAGTTTAGGATCTACCAGACGTTGCCAGGCAAACACAAAATCATGTGCCGTCACCGGATCGCCATTTGACCATTTGGCATTTTTTCGAAGATGGAAAGTGTAAACTGTTTTGCTATCGTCTAAATCCACACTTAAGGCAACACCTGGTGTTAGTTTCCCTTCTGCTGTTTGATTATATAAGCCTTCAAATAAATCGCGAGCGACAGCTGATTCACTAACGCTTTCGATTAATTGTGGGTCAAATGATGGAAACTCATCCAGTTCCCGGTAAATATAAGTTTGATCTTCGGCCAGCGCTTCACCAGTGACAGGGTGAGTTTTAGCCGCCTGGGCAATGCTACAGGTTAAAACAGAGCTGATTACTAAAGCTTTAAATAAAGTGGACAAGGTTTTCATGAAAATCCTCTGTTGTTAAATTTATATGGAACTTACCATACTGGATATTTATGGAAGCTGAATCCAGTAGCAAAATAAGTTTTTATTTGAAACGCAAAATCTCATAAATCGGAGGATTTTACAATCATGAATCACGATATTTAATAGAATTTTGCATAAAATTCCCGAATAATGCTATCAAATCTGTATTTGTTAAATTTTAATCAGATAGACAGCTATTTTTTATTAAAAATGACAAGTTTACTTCTATGATTTTTTGCCATAGTTGGTGTAAGTGTAGGTGAAGGATGAAGGTACAAGTGAGTAGTATTAATTAATAAGGTATAGGAATGAAAGTTTTAGATAAAAAAATTCAGAAAAAAGTAACTGTCAATGCCTCAATTGATAAATGCTGGAAGTTATGGACTACTCATGACGGTTTGAAGTCATTTATAGGAGTAGATAATAATATTGAATTGATTCCGGGAGGCCCTTACAAAATTTTCTTTCTAATGGATAATGCTGAAGGTGATAGAGGAGGTGAGGGGAATAAAGTACTTAGTTTTCTGCCCAAAACAATGTTGTCTTTTAGCTGGAATGCACCTCCATCAATACCTGAGATAAGGAATCAAAATCACCGGACCTGGGTGGCCATTTATTTTAAAACTACTGATGTAAATAAAACTGAAATTATTTTGAACCATCTTGGTTGGCTACATGGTGAAAAATGGGATGAAACTTTTGAGTATTTTGATCAGGCGTGGGATACGGTTTTAAGCAGATTTTCAGATTTATATTAAAGCAATTCATAAAAGAATTAGCGTTGCTTTTGTAAAATTGGTTGTGCAAGTATTCATAAGTCACTTTACTCTTACAGGAGAAAATGGCAGGACTTACAAGACTTTGGATATTTATACTAGTAGTAAGAACTACTCTGATGAGAATAGAGATATTTATTTTCTTACCTGCGCAGCCAGGTTAAGTTGCGATTATGAGTAGAGCTCGGGTTTGTAATAACACCATAATCTGGACAGGAAAATAATATAAAATACTCTGCCCCGATTATGATGGTTTAATGTTAAAAAGGAGGTGCTGATTTTTTAAAGATGTACTTCAAAAAAACTATAAATTACTTAAATTATTAACATCTGCTTGTTGTGATATCTTGAGTTAAATTTAAAAAGAATCTAGACGTGTAATAATTGAGTTGAAATTTTCACCTTTGAATTTATTTTTATACTTTTCAGTTAATGAGTTTTTCAAACCGTAAGCTGCTCTGCTGGCTAAAGCCCTATCAAATTCATCTAAACGGTATCTATAACTTTTAACTGCTATATTGTCATGTACCGTGTAAGAACAATCTCTTAAAGATTGAACTTCACTATCGTTTTCTATGATTTGGGGATGAATTAAAGATTGAGAATTTTTCAATTCATTTTGAGGTTCATCACCTATAGCTTTAATAATAATATTTTTACAATTTCCTCTCGGAGTGGTAACAAATACATTTGAGCTTATATATGTGTTTGCATTAGCTCCCAAAGTTGACAGCTTATCATATAGCTCTCTTGCAATAGATGAGACATAAGCATGAGAGATTGTACCTTGTAATTCCTTCTCAGTATAAACAGCTATAGTTAATGAAGATGTAAGCGCATAGCTAAATGTTAATAAAAAGTTTTTATCATTATATTCTTTGTTGTAAGCTTGGTGATGACGTAAACTAGTAGCGTATAATATTAAGTCAGGTAATAAAGTAAGGTCGGGAGTATTGTATACTGCAGATTCTCCATACAGGTCCATCAAACTCTGAAAACCTTGTAACTCAGACATGACATTATATACATCTTGATTAATAACAACTCCTGTTACTATATCTTCAATTTGCTGTAAGACCTCCTCATGTAGTAATACATAACTTGGTCCACTCGGACCGAATATTGCGTCCTTAACTAAAGATTTAATTAATGATTTCGCTTGACTTTTAATTGCGCCTTCAGCTTCATCGAGTATAAAATCTGCTGCCTTTGACAAAAGGCTGGGTTCTTCTTCTGAGCTACCGCCAGCTCCACCAACATCATTTAACTGGATAGAAACTTCAGATGGGGTTAAACCTTTATACAATCCTGAGGTGGTATCTACTGCAGATGCGCTGGTTGATAAAAAAAAATTAGCATGAATTTTAACTTTGACATTTCCTTTTTTTCTCCTTGTTTAAAATATCTTAATTAGCTTATTTTCTTGTATTATCTCTTAATACTAATTTAGTTTATATTTTTCCTTTTAATTTTACAATATATTTTATTTGTAAAAGGGGTTGGAGTGAAATATTTAAGTCGAATTAGCTGAGAATGACACAGCCATTGGCCGAATTTATTCTGCAACCTGTTTTTTTAGTTGAATTAATATTTGTTAATTATCGATAAATTATTGACTAAAATACTCTGATTTAACTTATTTACTGGATGGATTTGAGTAGTTTAAGTTTTTCTTTATAACGAGCTTTAGTCTTACTATTATCGGCTAGTTCTATTGCTCGTGCCATAGTGGATGTTCCTTTTTTTTGTTGTCCTAACATTAATTGACTTGCTCCTAGAATAAGGTGAAACCTGGGTTCATTATCTAATCTATTTATAGCTTCTATAATATGTTCTATAGCTTGTTCGTAATTTTTATTTCTGAATGCTGCAATTGCTTTTCTGTATTGAAAATACGGGTTTTTTAAGCGTATAGTTTCAGCTTTTTTTTGTAAGTCTATCGCCTTATTAATTTCCCCAGTGCTCTTGTATAAACGTTGCAAACTGCTAATTGCGGCTAGATTTTTTGGATCTTTTTGTATCGCATATAAAAAAGCTTGTTCAGCTTCCTGGTTGAGATTTTCACGATGATAGAGTGTAGCTAAATTTGACCAGAGGTATGAATTATCCCGAGATAAACTTAAGCCTTTTTTTAAATACCTGAAAGCCTGAAAAATGTCGTTTTTCACCATGTGTTCAGTTGCTAAATTGTTATAGAACTGAGCTTCAGCTGCACGGTCGGATATTGTTGATTGTGCATATCTTGTTTTGTAAATACCCTGGGTTACATCAACGATAGTTTTTTTGGAAGGGCCATTCTTTATACTGGTGTTTATGTGTTTGTATAAAATGTAGGTGTGATCATCTTGTTCACCCCAGGTAATAGGAATATCTACGGTATTAAATTTTGCAGTTAACCCTGCCTCACGTGCGAGGGTGACAAATAAGGCACTAAATGAAAGGCAATTTCCAGCTTTCTCTGTAAATGCTTCTGAGGCTGTTAGTGTTTTGTCAGCGGTATATTTGAATGGCGTTGAGCTTGACTTAAAAAGTCCATTAAGAATAGCTAGAATCTTTGCATTAGTTGATTGGTTTTCAGATGTTAACTGTCGAGTAAATTTACGCATTTCTTCATTCGGTTTAAGGAAGTCAGAATTTGGTAGAGTTATCTCTTTAGCTTTTTCACCAAACAATTGTTCACCACTTATCAATTTTTCCAGTTGCTCACGTGTATTGGAGGAGGTTGAGTAGTGACTGCAGGCATTAAGCGAAATAATAAGAAAGGTTAAAATAATTAATTCGCAATATTTATTCTGAGGTCGAGTTTTCATTGATACCTCCAGGAAAAAGCTGATTTTAATTTTATGAAGTATCATAAAATTAAAATAGCTGCAAGTTCTTGTATTTATTAATAGGTGATTTTTTTAATGATTCTGATAAGCACTAAGTAGTTAGATAAGGAAGTATTTAAATGAAAAAGGCTGCTTAATTTGATGGAAGATCAAAATTCCTTCCGCAAAAAAAAGCAGCCTCTACCTGTAAAGAATAAATTACAGTTTTACTGAATTATTAAAATTCATAGTTTAAAGTTAAGTAGATAGTTCGACCATATGAGTCAGTATATCTTGGGTCAAAAGCCACCTGATGACCAGCGCCACCTGTTCTTAAAGAAAGTCCAGGTTGGTTGTCTGCCAGGTTGTTAACTCCAAAAGTTACTGTTAATTGATCGTCATAGCTATACTGAGTTTGATAATCAAGGGTAGTATATGACGCAACGGTTAGTTGAATTGCAACACAATCTCCCAATGCATCTACTTCAGTTACAGAGCAAAAATCTGCAGACTGGAATTGATCATCATATCCCGATTTATAGTTAGCAGTTAACGTATGACTAAAAGAGTCACTACCCAGAAAACCTGGGTGTTTAATATTACTACTAAATTGTGAGAGTACACGGAAAGTTACTGCATTATTATCCCCAAACTCCCCAAGACTACTGATCCAGTCGTCATCTGTACCTGGTCTAGTGTATTGACTTTTAACCATGTATGTACCTGAAAAACGATTTGTCCATGTACCAAAACTCATCTCATCTTCCCATATCAAATTCCAGTCTATACCAGAATTCTCCGATTTACCGACATTTACAGATGAAATTAGAATAGCAAGTTCATTTTCACCCGTTGATGAGTTCAATCTTGTGGTGAAAAGGTCTCGATAAAGCTCAGGATCTTCAAAAATTTGAGCTTCTGTTAGACCAGTAACAACATCTTCCATATTAATTGACCAGTAAGTTAATTCAGCAGTAAACGAGTCACTTGGGGTAAAAACGATACCGAAATTAAACTGTTCAGATGTTTCTGACTTGAGATTAGGATTACCCTGTAAATATTCAGCATATTGAGATTGTCCTGTTAAACAATAAGCAGCTAGAGGATCAGTAACTTCAAATGGGCAAGCGTATGTGGCTCCAGTTACACCAAAGTCTGATCTTGGACGAGCAATATCAAGTAATGAAGGAGCTTTAAATCCCGTACCAAAAGAACTGCGAAGAATCACTGTATCAGAGGCCTGTAGTCGAGCTGATAGTTTGTAAGTAACATCATTGTCTGAATCGTTGACATTTCCGCCGTTCAAACTATCTTTTACTGCGCCAAAATTATCGTAACGTAGTGATCCAGTTAATTCCAATGCTTCTGTTACAGGTGCCACAAGTTCTACGAATGTGCCATAAGATGAACGTTCAAGATCATATGCAGTATCAGCACCCAAGAATAATAATACCTGATCTTCATTGGCTTGAGATAAAGAATTTTCATAAGTGTTTTTACTGAAATTTATACCTGCTCCGAGATAAGCTGAGCCTCCAGCCATTTCAAATACATCTTTGGAGCCGGTGACGTCTAAAGCTGTTAATTTAGTTGTCTGATTAGACCAGTTACCGCTATAGACAACATTATCAATATTAGTCACAACTCCAGCTGGTGCAAATATGTCTATGTCACCTGCACTAACAGCGGCACCAAACTCATTTTCAAGAAGCCAGCCAGTCGGGTAATTTTGATCGACATCATTTTTAGAACTTGTTAATGCTGCGTTAAAGTCAATTTCATTCCATTGACCTTCTACCCCAGCAACTATATGAGTTGATTTAGTATTCCACTCAGTTGTTCTATTACCTGCAGGTAGCGCACGCCATCTACCATCTACTGTCAATGTGCCGGCAGCTAAAGCAGCTAATTCATCGGCTGTCATGTGAGGTACGACATTATCGACGACAATAGTTGCATCATTTGGTAAACGTACCCAGCCGGTTGGATAAGGGGCTATACGAGTTGTCATGCTGTAGTCACTTAAATTAAGGCTAGCAAATGCTGTCATATCCTCATTGAGTTTATAGTTACCTTGCAGAAATAGACTATCTCTTTCAGACTCAGGTATGATTTCAATGGTGGAAGTGTAATCAAAAAAGCACTCGTCGAATATCGCAGAGTTATTTGGAGCACATGATCCATTTTCAGCAGCATAAGGATTAAAGGTACGAGAGAATTCTTTTAGAATTGTATTTCCATCGCCATCTAATACATTATTTCCATCTTCATCAGTTAACAGGGTGCCATCAGTATACTTTATTCGAGCATTGCCTGGGATAGCATTACCTGAACCATTAAAGAAATATAAATCCCTGCCATTTTTTTCAAAGGATATCATGCCTGTTTTAGCAAAGTCACGATCACTTGCTTTTAGTTGGTCTTGACTGTCATGGCTATAAGAAACAGTCAAGTTATAACCATCTTCATTTAAATTGCCAAATCCAGAAGTAATACTTGCATTCACACTGTCGCCACCACCTTCTTGTGTGCTGGATGTACTTACTGTGACAGTAGTAGTATCAACTTCTTTTTTTAGTATGAAATTAACAACACCTGCAATTGCATCTGAACCATACAGGGCGCTAGCACCATCGGTTAATACTTCCACGGTTTCAATTGCTGCAAAAGGAATACTGCTCAGGTTTATTGTGCCACCAGAGTCTGCCGGTGCTAAACGTCGACCATTCAATAGTACTAATGTATATTGTTCACCCAAGTCACGTAATGATGCTGTCTGGATTCCTCCACCACCTCCTCCAACTGAGTCTGATGATGTGGTAAAGCCTTGCATTGAGGGTAGTTGTTGAATGAGGTCTTCGACATTTTTAACACCCAGACTATCAATATCTTCTCGTGTAAGAACTTGAACGGGCAATGTACCTTCCATTGCTACTCTCTTAATGCTTGAGCCAGTTACAACGACTTCTTCTACATCTCCATCCTGAGCCATCGCAACTGGTGCTACCATTGCTGAAGTCAGACTGGCGAAGAGTGCTAAGCGGACGGCTTCTTTGAGCAGACCATTTTTCTTCTTTTGTTTTAACATACAGATGTCTCTCCTTTCTTGTGGTTTATATACAACACCACATATTGAGTTTGATTGTGAATTAGTAAAAAATTACACTGGTTTTTATTTTTAACCAGTTGCAAATGTGAACTAATTCGCCAGTCGTTAGCGTAGACTGTAAATAATGCACACGTCAAGGAATCTTTGAGTTTTTTTGTTGTCTAAGCTTAATTTTTTGATAAAAGGTAGTGGGGGATTTCGTTGTTTTTATGATACAGCTGATTTAGCACTAAAATAGTACACGTAAGTCCTTATTTTGGGCAATGTTGCACTAATTTCTAGCTAACGAAGTTTCTCTTTGTATTTCAGTGTTTAAATAATTTATCCATTGATTTGCTGCTTTTTTATTCTGTTTACTTTTACTTATATCAGCTGCTTTAGTAAAAGCCTGTTTAGCATTCTTAAGTTGTTTTAGGTTATAGTAACCCATGCCTAATAAAATGTAACTGGAATCAACTTGCTTGACCCCTTTTTTCTTAAGTCCCTGTTCCAGAGATTCAACTGCTTTGTCCCATTGATCAATGTTGATATAGGCTCTGCCTAATTTTATCCAGGGTTCTCCAGTGTCGGAAAGTTTTGCTGCTGCAGTTAGTGGTTCAATGGCTCGTTTATCTTCGCGTGCCTGAACCCATGATTGTGATAAAAGCGCATAATTTTTTTCATTCTTTTCAAGCACATTTTCTTTGAGCGCTTTATCAATAATTTTTGCGGATTTATAGGGGGCTTCATGTATCAAAAATAAATTTGCCAAATTTTTAATTTGAGAACCCTTCGTCAGTTGCCCTTTTTCATACATGGTTTCCATTACTGCTAATTGTTTTTTTGTATCTCCCAACTGGCTATAAGAGCCAGCTAAATCCCTAAAGTATTGAGGTTTAGGATATAAAGTGATGAGTTCTTTTAAAACCGCAACCATATTTTTGTAGTCATTTAATTCGTAATGATTTGCTCTAAGCAGTAGATACCAGTTTTCCTTTATTTTTTTTCCGGATGCCTTGCTAAGTTCGATAGATTTTTCTAGCGCTGGAATAGAGTTTTTAAACTGTCCGAGTTTGTAGTAAGCCTGTCCGAGTAATGCGTAAGCATCGGGGGAAGGTTTATCGGTTAACTCGATCCACTGTTGAATTCTTGCTAAAGCCTGTGAATAATTTTCAGTCAGAAATTGAAGCTGACTCAAAGTGTATAAAGTACTTGTTTTTATGCCATGTTGGAGTTCAGGTTGCTCAAGCAAGGTTTCATAAGCACTTATGGCCTGTGGGTATAGGTCCTGAGAAAAATAAACAAATGCATAAAAGTTCCATAGTTGTGTCAACTCTGTACTATTCAAATGACGGCTGTCTTTTATATCATCTAAAAGTTGAGTTGCTTCTTTGTATTGCTTTTTCTGCACAAGCTCCTGAGCTGTAGTTAATTTGTCGTATATTTTTTTTCTAATTAATGGGGCTTTAGATTTTTTTTTATTTTCCTGTTTTGTTGCGGCTGAAACTTCGGTGGAATAATATGCACTAGTGAAAGATAGGGTGATGCACAGTGAAAAGGCAATAGCTGTTCTACTTATGGAGAATATTCTTTTAGTGGCTGGATTCTTTATTTTATTCATAGCTATTACCCAAAAATCTATAAATTGCCTTTTCTTTACTGAGTGGTTGAAATGTTAGCATGGAAAACATGTTAATCTTCAAGTTTAAAGATAATTTTATTTCTAACACCGGGTACTTCAATTGCTTTGCCATCTTCTGTTCTGGGTTTATATTTAAATTTAGATGTTGCTTTTTTCGCAGCTGAATGAAAAATACTTGAAGCAGGATCAGATTCAATGACAACAATATCTTTGGTTCCACCCTGCTTGGTTACAGTAAATTCAACCAGTACATAGCCTTCGATACCACGTTGTTGAGCTCTTCGTGGATAGACTGGAGCAACTTTTACAATGGGTAAATACTCTGCATCACCAGGCGCCAGACTGATACCACCCGCTGTCATATTGATATCTGTATTTATCGGGATAGAAGCAACCGATATTTTCTCCGCTGATGGACTGTCATTTTCCATCTGAGGTGGCGGGGGTTCTGGTGGTGGTGCTTTTGGTTGGGGAGGCTTTTCCGGTTTATGTTGTTTTCTTTTAATGACTTCGTCACGTTTTACACGAACGAAATCAACAATATGACCGGCATTTGAATCGTCTAAACCTTTATCTGCACTGGCAATCAGGTATTGCATGGTATAAACCAGGCCGAAAGTGACTGCAATTGCAAGCAGTATGGCAAAAATATAACGTAAAGCTACTAGCATTTACTTACTGCTCCTGAGCAGCGATTGAAACGTTATAAACACCAGCTTGTCTGGATGCATCCATTACCTGTATCAGGGTATCTGTTTTTGATTCTTTATCAGCCTGTATAACGACTGAGCCTTGCGGGTTTTCAGCATGTAATCTTTCAATATTAGGTCTTACTGAACGAACATCGACCTGTCTTCTGTCGATCCAGATTTCATTGTTTTCATTAATAGCGATCAGAATATTAGCTTTAGCCTGTTTGGTTGCGGTGGCAGCCTGTGGACGATTTACATCAATACCTGATTCTTTAATAAAGGTAGAAGTCACTATAAAAAAGATCAGCATAATAAAAACAACATCCAGCATAGGGGTGATGTCGATGTCTGCTTCATCATCATTGGTATTTACATTCGAAAAACGTTTACGCATCTTTTTACTCTATTGTTGAGTTACCCGGTTTCTATCTTAAGTAACCAGATCTAAATATTTAACAGCTTCTACTGATTAACTAAAAGTCATTTTTTCACTGAGCAATTCACGGTAACGACTTGCTTTTTTCTGTAACCATGAACTTAGAAATACACCAGATAAAGCAACGACCATACCGGCCATAGTAGGTACTGTTGCCTTTGATACACCTGCTGCCAGAGAACGCGCATTACCAGTTCCGGAAATGGCCATAACTTCAAATACTTCAATCATACCTGTAACAGTGCCAAGTAAACCCATCAGGGGGCATAGAACGACCAGAGTCTTTATGATTGACAGGTTTTTCTCCAGTTTCATAGAAGCCATAGAAATTAACTGGTCTCTTATTTGATGAGCATACCAGCTAGTTCTGTCTGAACGAGCTTCCCAGGTTGCTATAACACTTCGCAATGCCACACGATGCGAAAAAAACAGGTAAAGTATACGTTCAATCATAAACATCCACATCACCAGACCCAGTACAGCTATCCACGTTAACACCGGGCCTCCTAATTCAAGGAAGTCCCGAACTGCTTCGAGTATGGTATAAAACTCTGTAATCAAGTTTTGCATGATTAAGCTTTAGACAGGTTATTATTATCTTCAGCATGGGTGGCAATCATGCCGGATGCCTGTTCTTCTAGAACCTGCAAAATACTTTTAGAACGACTTGCTACCAGTGTATGCAATAACACAGTAGGAATTGCTACACAAAGACCTAATACCGTGGTGACCAGAGCCTGTGAAATACCGCCAGCCATAAGCTTTGGATCGCCAGTACCAAATAAGGTAATAGCCTGGAAGGTTATAATCATACCAGTAACTGTTCCTAGTAGTCCCATCAACGGTGCTACTGCTGCAATAATTTTCAGTAGCATGACTCGGCGTCCCAGACGTGGTGACTCTCGCAGCAGGGCTTCACCCAGTTTTAATTCAAGTGTTTCTACATCGGCTTTAGGGTTATCATGATACACAGCAAGAATACGACCTAAAGGATTACCTGAGCCGGGTTGATCGAGTTTACGCATTTGCATGCGTACCTGTATACCTGTAATGGTTAATACCAGTAATCTTTCCAGTACGATTAATAGTGCCAGACCGCCAAGACCAATAATAATATAACCAACAACGCCACCCTGATCGACACGTTCGCGTAGTGAAGGAGATTGCACCAGTAATGACAGGATTTGACCGCGGGAGGGATCAATCCCTACTGGCGTAATATCATCAGTAGCCGATTCCAGCTGCTGGATGGAATTTAGAAAACGTGCTGCAGGTTGGCGGGGTAATTCAATCACGCGTCCTGTTTCTGGAACATACTCAAGGTATTTACCCTCAGAAACCAGGTTAAAAACACCAATTCGGGTCACCTGCTGATTAGATTTATCTCCACTGGCAGTGATAATTTCGGTATTAAATTTCACTACACGGCCACTTTCAGTCATTTCACGTTGTAGTTCAAACCATAGCTTTTCTATATCCTCAATTGATGCCAGTTTGCTGCTACTGCCCATTTTATCAACCAGTTCAGATAAAAACTGACTTCTTTCAGGATATTGAATCTGGGTAAGTGAATTTTCAAACTGTCCTCTTGCATCGCCTGCTGATTGCTGGAGTACACCAAATAACTCTTTTAAAGATCCCAGTCTTGTTTTTAACAGTGCAGTTTGTTTGGCAATTTGGGCTTCATTCAAATCAAACTGTTTTTCCATTGCTGCACTTTGTTTTTCAAGATCTTTTTGCTTTTCTTTAATTTCTTGCAAAAGTTTTTGTTGGTTATTTTTCTCGGCTATAAAGCGTGCTTCACGTTGTTTGTTCACTTTTGAATCATTCGCTCTACCTTTTGAGACCTGTTTTAACAGTTCATCCAGAGATAAGGTTTCTGCGGCATTAACGGAAGTAATTGAACCGGCCAGTATAAAAATTGAAGCCAGACTTAGTAATTTTAATGATTTCATTTTGCTTCTCCTGTTGCCTTGATCGGCAACATGAGTAGATCTGGAGCAATTTGTTTGCGAGCCACTTTTAATCCTTTACTCACCTGATTTCTATAGACTTCAGCGGGCAATTCCTGCCAGGATTGAGATTCCTGGCTCCACATTCCAGTGTGCTCTCTACTGGTGGACTGATAAATTAAAGAAGTTCTTCCGATCCGAAGGAAATCAACCTCTCTTTCTTTACCTGCAACTTCGGCGGTACCTTTATATGCTTCAATGGTACGGCCGTATTCATTTTCAATCTGGTAAGCTTCCATTACCCGGCGGAATTTTTCAGCAGCCGTTACATCGGATCTTTCCATCATTGATTTTAATCTATTGACTCTTGTGGTTCTTTCTTCCAGCAAAAAGGGGATGTCCAGTTTGATGAACTGTTCCAGTGAATCGATCATGCGAACCATTAATGGAACAATCTGTCTTTCAATTAATGCAACATCGTTGAGGGATGTTTCAAGCTGAGATAACTCAGTATTCTGGTCATCCAGCTGCTTTTGCAATAAACCATTGTATACTTCAAGGCCTTCGACAATTTTAAGAACACTCTTATAGCTGGCGAGTAAATCCCCTGTTTTATCATGCGTTTTATTGATTTTACCCTGAGACTTAACTGATTCGTTGGTTCTCGCTTCTTCAGCAGATATTATTTTATCCACCTTGCCGGCTGCACTAACCCATCCGGATGTTAAAAGCAGTGGCGTCACTACGGCTGGTACTATCAGGTGACGTATGAAACTGGGAAATTGCATGTATTGCTCTCCGGGTTAAAATAAGCGCAAAAAATTAGTTGCTTTTAAAAACCAACGGAGCATAAGCGCAGTTCTTTTTTTTTTCAAGTAGATGCTTTCATGGTATTAATTTGGTGCTTACTTATATGTTTTTTTCATTGGTTGACAAAACTATTTATGTACTTCAGTCTAAATCTGATTTCGTAAAGCTGCTTAAGCAAGCATTTTTATGTAATTAGAAGGACATGAAATATACTTAATGCAGTTTTTTAATGGGATATTGGTTAAGGTATTGATTGAAAAGGTTGAAATGTTAACCTGTGTTACTAATTGTTGTTTATATATATATAAGAAAAAGTTCTACACATTTCGGTGAACAAGCTTCCATCTTTTACTAAAAGCTATGACTTACTGGGTTAAAACTTTAATTTCCTGTTGATTGAAAGATATTTTTCCACCGTTAAATAACCTTCCATTGATGTGATAAAACTTTTTCTATTTGTGCTTTTATTAAATTATTTTCTGTTCATATGAGGTTCAGTCTGAAGTGTTAGTTTTTAATTTAACTTTATTATCTATTTGAGGGCCAATGACTCAATATTTTTTGCGCCGATTTTTACTGATTATTCCAACTTTTATCGGCATAACTATACTGGTATTTGTGA
This sequence comes from Gammaproteobacteria bacterium, assembly GCA_050291745.1. Lineage (GTDB taxonomy): Bacteria > Pseudomonadota > Gammaproteobacteria > JACNJF01. The sequence continues at coordinate 21,061 of JBNKKI010000159.1, forward strand.
TTACCCGCTTTGTACCGGGTGGTCCTATAGAGCGAATGATCGCTGAGGCACAACAGGCATCCATGCAATCTGGCGGCATGTCTCAGTCTGCAGGTTCCGGTATTGGGGCAGCAACTCTGGATGAAGATCAAATTAATCAGTTAAAAGAGTATTACGGTTTTGATAAACCAGTACTGGTCAGTTACTGGGAATGGCTGGTTAAGGTAGTAAATTTAGATCTGGGTGTTTCCAGTCGTTATAATGATCCCGTCTGGGATACCATTAAAGATCGATTACCGATCTCTGCATTTTATGGAATCCTCACCATGTTGATTACCTATTTTATCTCTATACCTCTTGGGTATATTAAGGCTGTTCGTCATAACAGTCATTTTGATCATACTTCTTCTATTATTGTTTTCATTGGCTATGCTATTCCTTCTTATGTGGTGGGTATAATTTTACTGGTTGTGTTTGCTTCCAATTTAGAATGGTTTCCTATGGGGGGCTTTTATGGTGATGAGTTTGAGGATATGGAGAGCAAACTGGAGCAGGCTGTAGATATTTTATATCATGCTGCGCTACCATTAATGGCTTATGTTGCTGGTAGTTTTGCAGTAATGACTTTTATGATGAAAAACTCTCTGATGGATAACCTGGCTGCCGATTATGTGCGCACTGCGATTGCCAAAGGAATGCCTTTCAGGCAAGCAATAACTCGCCATGCAATGCGTAATAGTCTAATCCCTATAGCCACTCATTTTGGAAATAATATATCAGTTATTATTGGTGGCTCATTTTTAATAGAAAAGATTTTTAATATTAATGGGCTTGGCTTACTGGGGTATGAATCGATCGTGGAACGCGATTACCCCATTGTGCTGGGTGTGCTGGTTATTTCAGCTATATTGCAGCTACTGGGAAATATTTTGTCGGATATCTGTGTTGCAGCCGTCGATCCCAGAGTACAGTTCAGGTAGCCGTATTATGAGTCTGATCACTTTAACCCCTCTTACGATTAAAAAAATAAATCGATTCAAATCGATCCGTAGAGGTTATTATTCATTCATTATTTTTAGCATACTGATCCTGCTTTCCTGTTTTTCAGAAGTATTTGTCAATAGTAGGGCGCTAATGGTTAGCTATGAAGGGAGTCTATATTTTCCTACTTATGGCGCCATTATTCCGGGTAGTACATTTGGTTATGATTACGATTACGAAACCAATTACCGTGATTTACAAATCAAATTAAAGGAAAGTGGACAGGGCTTTGTTATCATGCCTGTTATCCCTTATAACCCTTATGAAAATGATCTCAGTGATAATAAGTTTCCACCGTTCCCCCCTTCAATAGCAGATAGTCATTATCTGGGTACGGATACGATCGGGCGTGATGTCGCTTCAAGACTGGTATACGGTTTTCGTACAGCTATTTTCTTTTCACTCATCCTGTTAGTAGTCAGTTACCTGATAGGGGTGAGTATTGGTGCCGCAATGGGATATTTTGGTGGGTTATTTGATTTGCTATTTCAACGAATTATTGAAATCTGGTCGAATATCCCATTCTTGTATGTCATCATGATTATCTCTTCAATTATGATTCCTAATTTTTTTACCCTGATCGCTATTGTTTTATTGTTTGGCTGGATTCAAATGACATGGTATATGCGTACAGTTACCTATAAAGAAAAAGCTCGTGAATATGTTATGGCAGCCAAAGCATTAGGGGCAACAAATTCAAGAGTTATTTTTAATCATATTCTACCTAACACGGTATCTATCATTATTACTTTTATTCCGTTTTCTATCGCAAATGGCATTATTGCGCTGACATCGCTGGATTATCTGGGATTCGGCTTACCGGCTCCAACACCGAGCTGGGGTGAATTACTCAGCCAGGGATCCAATAATCTTGAGTCTATCTGGATAGTATCTTCTGTCATTGTGGCCATGACGATTGTCCTGGTGATGGTTACTTTTATCGGCGAAGCTATACGTGAAGCCTTTGATCCAAAGAAGCATACTACCTATGAGTAGATTTATGTTGCCAAAATATCTGAATAAACTATTGACTGCTTTTTTACTGGTATTTGTATCCAGCAGTATTTTAGCTGCTCCTCAACTACCAGATAATCTACAATGGTTAACAAATGATGAAGACCCAGTTTATGCCTCTCCAGATGCTGTGAAGGGGGGCACAATACATGACTGGTTGTCGAGCTTTCCTTTAACTCTGCGAACTGTGGGGCCGGATTCGAATGGATCTTTTCGCCCTAATATCAATGGTAATCAGATGCAACTGGTAAGTACCCATCCTAATACGGGTAATTTAATTCCTGGTCTGGCGACTCATTGGGCCTATGGAGAAGATAATAAAACCATGTACTTCAGGCTCAATCCGAAAGCACGTTGGTCTGATGGTAAAGCTGTCATCCCTGAAGATTTTGCTTTTGCCCTCAAATTTATGCGCTCCAAAGAAATTGTAGCTCCATGGTATAATAATTTTTTTAAGGATGAAGTTGATAAAGTTGTTATTTTTGATAGATATACTTTGTCTATTTCCAGCACTAAGCCGCGTCCTCGGGATGAACTGCATATTTATGTATCAGAAAATACACGGCCAATAGCGAGTCACTTTTATAAGGATATGAAAGGCTTTGTGCAAAAATATAACTGGAAGGTAGCACCGAATACAGGGCCATATAAAATTACCAGTGTAAAAAAAGGAAAAAGTATTACCTTTGAGCGCAAAAAGGACTGGTGGGCTAAAGATCTTAAATATTATAAAAACCGCTTTAACGTCGATAAAGTTATATTTACTGTTATTCGTGATAATAATCTGGCCTGGGAGCATTTTAAAAAAGGCAAACTGGATGTATTTGATACGACTCTGCCTCTTTACTGGCATGAAAAAGCGACAGGTGAAATTTTCGATAAAGGATATGTTCATAAACTATGGTTTTATACTGAATCACCACAGGCTTCACAGGGGCTCTGGTTAAATCAGGATAATGAAATTCTCAAAGATAAAAATGTACGTCTCGGTATAGCTCATGCATTTAATATTAAAAAAGTAAATGATCAGGTGTTACGGGGTGATTATGAATTAAAAAATACAATTAGTTCAGGCTTTGGTGATTTTACTAATAAAGAAATACGGGCCAGAGAGTTTAACCTTGAAAAGGCTAATGAGTATTTTAATAAAGCTGGCTGGAATGAGCGTGGAGAAGATGGCATAAGAATAAAGAATGGAAAGCGTTTGTCGTTTTCTATTACTTATGGTTATGAACAACACACGCCTCGTCTGGTGGTTTTGAAGGAAGAATTTAAACGGGCCGGACTAGAGCTGGTGCTAAGGAAAAGAGATCCTGCTGCCTCATTTAAATCTGTACTCGAAAAGAAGCATGATATCTGGTGGGGGGCGTTGATTGGAGGTCGTTGGCCTCAGTACTGGGGGCAGTTTCATTCTGATAATGCCCATGTCACCCAGACTAATAATTTTACCAATACTGATGATGAGCAAATGGATAGTTTAATTGATGCTTTTCGTTCATCAACTAATACCGAACAAAGAATAGAGTTTGCTCATAAAATTCAGGCATTGATTCATGAACAGTCAGCCTGGATTCCGGGTCTTGATATTCCTTATATTCGCAATGCCTATTGGCGCTGGATAAAGTTACCGGAAGTGCCTGGTACAAGGTTATTAGGTAGCAGAGCCCCTTATGTATTTGATTATAATGGCGCTTTTGATGTTTCTGATGGTGGACAATTATGGATCGACAAAAAAGTTAAAAAAGAAACGATAAATGCAAAGAAACAGGGTGAATCATTTCCTGCAGTTACACGAATAGATAAAACTTTTAAACTGTCTAATTAGTGTTATAAATTTATTACAATATTTTCGAGTAAATATGATGAGACTGAACAAATCCTTAATAGTATTGATTTTTGGTTTTTTATTGATATCCAGTTCGGCTGTATTTGCAGCGCCCAAATTACCAGATAATCTGATATGGCTTACTAATACGACGGATAAAGAATTTTCTTCTCCAAAAGCAGTCAAAGGAGGAACCTTAAATTCCTTTTTATTAAGCTTTCCTCTGACTTTACGCTATGTAGGACCTGATGCCAATGGAGGGTTTCGTTCAGCCATTCTGGGAAATAAAATGTCTCTTGTTGCATCCCATCCTAATACTTCTAATCTATTTGCTTCATTAGCAACTCATTGGGCTTATAGTGATGATAATACTACGATGTATTTCAAGCTTAATCCGAAAGCACGTTGGTCGGATGGTAAACCGGTTAAAGCCGAAGATTATGCTTTTACGCTGGAGTTTATGCGTAAAAAAGAAATTGTAGCTCCCTGGTACAATACTTATTATACCGAGGAGATAGGTGAAGTTATTATTTATGATGAGCATACTATATCCGTATCAAGTACCAAGCCCAGGCCGCGTAATGAATTATATAGTCATGTTTCTATTAATCCGACGCCGCGTCATTTCTACAAAGATATGACTGATTTTCCGCAAAAATATAACTGGGCAATTGCGCCTAATACCGGGCCATATCAGATAAGTGACATAAAAAAAGGTAAAAGTATTACGTTTTCTCGAAAAAAAGACTGGTGGGCCAAAGATTTAAAGTTTTATAAAAATCGTTTCAATGTAGATAAAGTAAAATATACGGTTATCAGGGATATTAATTTAGCCTGGGAATATTTTAAAAAAGGCAAACTTGATGCTTTTGGTTTAACTTTACCTCTATATTGGCATGATAAAGCAAAAGGTGAAATCTTTGATAATGGTTATGTAGACAAATTATGGTTTTATAGTAATCCTCAAAAGTATGCATTTGGGATGTGGTTAAATCAGGATAATCCTATTCTTAAAGATCGTAATGTCAGATTAGGTATAGCCTATTCGATGAATATTGATAAGGTTAATCAACAGGTATTAAGAGGTGATTATTCACGAAAGCAATCTTATTCGTCTGGTCATTTTGAATTTACAGACCGTACTATAAAAGCCAGGCCATATGATCTGGCTAAAGCCAATGAGTATTTTGATCTGGCGGGATGGAATGAGAGAGGAAAAGATGGTATCAGGGTTAAGGATGGAAAACGACTTTCATTAGCAGTAACTTATGGTAGTGATTCTGATACAGAAAGGCTGGTTGTACTGAAAGAAGAATTTAAAAAAGCTGGATTAGAGTTTGTGTTAAGGAAAAGAGATAGTGCGACTTCCTTTAAATCGGCGCTGGAAAAGAAACATGATATCTGGTGGGGGGCTCTTGGTGGTGGCGATTTTCCTCAATATTGGGGCACCAATCATTCAGTCAACGCCCACAAGCCACAGACAAATAATTTTACTAATACTGATGATCCCGAAATGGATAAGTTAATCGAAGCTTACCGTTCAGCAATGACTACAGAAGAACGAATTAGACTTTCCCGTAAGCTTGAAAATCTGATTCATGAACAATGTGCATGGATTCCTACCCTGGAAGTTCCTTATGGCAGGGTAGGATATTGGCGATGGCTGAAAATGCCGGATGTTCCGGGCACTCTGATCGGTGGTCCAGCTACGGCTCCTTTTGATTTTGGGAGTTCTACTAATGCTTCTGATGGTGGTATGTTCTGGATAGATAAAGAAGTCAAAAAAGAAACATTAAAAGCTAAGAAAAAAGGTATTAAATTTAAACCTGTGACTATTATTGATACTACTTTTAAGGTCACTGATTAATGCCTGAAGTTTTACTGGAAGTTAAACATCTGGCAACAGAGTTTGATACTGATCAAGGTGTTGCCAGAGCACTGGATGATATCAGTTTTGAAGTTAAAGCTGGTGAAACTCTGGGCATAGTAGGTGAGTCCGGTTGTGGAAAAAGCGTGACCTCCCTGTCTATTATGAGACTCTTACCTAAACCTGCTGGTAATATTGTGAGTGGGGATGTCATTTTTAAAGGACAGAATCTGACATCTTTACCGGCTGAAGATATGCATAAAATTCGAGGTAATCGTATTGCTATGATCTTTCAGGAGCCAATGACTGCTCTGAACCCTGTTTATCGTATCAGTCGTCAGCTTAATGAATCACTGGCTTTACATCGCCCTGAAATGAGTAAGGCTGAGATGACTGAAGCATCCATCAATATGTTGAAACGTGTCGGAATTCCTGCACCGGAACGTCGTATGAAAGAATATCCTCATCAACTTTCGGGTGGTATGCGTCAACGTGTCATGATTGCGATTGCCCTGTTATGTAATCCTGATATATTAATTGCCGATGAGCCGACGACAGCACTGGATGTGACTATTCAGGCTCAAATTTTACAGCTGTTAAAGGATTTACAGAAAGAAACCGGTATGGCAATTATTTTTATCACTCATGATCTGGGGGTCATAGCTGAGTTATGCGATCGAGTACTGGTAATGTATGGTGGACGGATTATTGAACAGGCCGAAATTCAAACTCTGTTCGATAAGCCATTGCATCCTTATACCCGAGGTTTGCTGGATGCTATTCCCCGTATGGATAAGCCAGCAAAAGAAATATTGAGTACTATTCCAGGCATGGTACCCAGTCTTTTTGATTTCCCGGCTGGCTGTCGTTTTCAAAACCGTTGTGAATTCGTGCAACAGCAATGTGAAAATAATACACCGCCACTTGAAGGTGATAAACATCAGGTACGTTGTTTTCGATCTAAGGAGTGGGGGGAGCTAAGTTGATGTTATTAAATGTAGAAGATTTAAAAATGCACTTTCCTGTTTATGGCGGTGTATTTTATCGGCAGGTTGCCACAGTTTTTGCGGTAGATGGTGTGAGTTTTTCCATCGAGCCCGGTAAAACTTTAGGACTGGTAGGAGAGTCCGGTTGTGGAAAGAGTACCATTGGTCGTGCCTTATTACGCTTGTATGATCCAACAGATGGACGGGTTAGTTTTGAAGATCGGGAAATAACCCATCTTAAAGGCGCAGATCTAAGAGATTTACGCGCCGATATGCAAATGATTTTTCAGGATCCCTATGAATCCCTTAACCCTCGCCATACAATCGGTGATATTCTGGAAGAACCCTTTATTATTCATAACATTGGTAAACCTGCTGAGCGACGTCAGGAAGTGCTTAAATTACTGGGTAGAGTAGGTATGCCTGCTGAAGCAATTCATAAATATCCTCATGAATTTTCAGGTGGTCAGCGGCAGCGTATAGGTATTGCCAGAGCAATCGCACTTAAGCCCAAGTTAATAATCTGTGATGAGCCTGTATCAGCACTGGATGTTTCCATACAGTCACAAATTTTAAATTTACTGCTGGAGTTACAGCAGGAAATGGGCATGGCTTATCTGTTTATTGCTCATGATCTTTCAGTAATTAAGCATGTCTCTGATCAGATTGCAGTCATGTACCTGGGACGTATTGTAGAAATTGCCGATAGTGAAACGCTGTATCAAAACCCACTGCACCCCTATACACAGGCATTGATTTCATCTATTCCAGAACCTGATCCTTCTAAACGTAAAAATTTTGCAGCTCTTCAGGGCGAAGTGCCTTCGCCATTAAACCCGCCACCGCATTGTCATTTTGTCGAACGTTGTCCTCATGCACAGGCGCGATGTAGTGAAGAAACCCCTGTTCTTGAAGTAAAAGGAAAAGATCAAAGTCATCGGGTTGCCTGTCATTTTGCCTGAAAATTAGCCTGGACTAGTGTAACTCGTATCAAGCATAATGCTTAAGCAGTCTCTGATTGTTCCAGCGTTTGCTGATTAAGTTAAACTTTTTAAAGGGGATAATACCAGAGCAAGTTGATTAGCCCTGGAATATTACTCCCGTATTACAATTTAAGGATGAAACGTATATGCAATATTTACGGATATTAATAATCACTCTTCTGCTTTTCCCGGTACAACTATTTGCCGACGCTACTGCATCACCTGAACATGGTTTAAGCAAACAGGCTATGTTGCAACGTTCAGCTATAATGGACGAAGTTAAATATACGCTGGATATTGATCTAGTTAAATCTGACCTGGCTTATACCGGTATTGTTAAAATAGACTTCGTTTTATCAAAAGTGCCAGAGAATTTACGCATAGATTTTAAAGCTGGTGAAGTTGAAAAAATCACTATTAATGATCAATACAGTAGCGATTATATCTATAATAAGCAGTATATATCTTTACCAGGTCATTATTTGAAGCCAGGGAGCAACCACCTGCAAATAGCTTTTAGACATGACTATGCTAAAACAGCGTATGGCTTTTATCGGTTTAAAGATCCATTAGATGATCTGTCTTATGTTTATACTAATTTTGAACCTTATGACTCGAATAAATTATTCCCCCAATTTGATCAACCGGATTTGAAGGCGACCTTTAAACTGACTGTATTAGCGCCAGAAGACTGGACGGTAATTTCAAATGAGAGAGAGCGGTTTGTAATAGATAAGAAGAAATCCAGACTTTGGGTTTTTCCAGAATCCAGCTTATTCAGTACTTATCTGTTCCATTTATCTGCAGGGCCATTCAAGGTATGGGAATCCAGTTATCAAAATAATAATAAAATAATTCCTTTACGGTTATTTTCCAGGCAATCACTGGCTAAAAATGTAGATTATGAAGAATGGTTTAGCATAAGCAAAAAGGGGCTGGAATTTTATGAAGATTATTTTGACTTTGCTTACCCTTTTCAAAAATATGACCAGATAATAGTTCCTGACTTATATGTAGAAGCTATGGAAAATGTAGGAGCAGTGACTTTTAGTGAGTATTATGTTTTTCAATCTGCTCCGACTATTAATCAACGAGAGCAAAGGGCAAATGCTATTATGCATGAATTGTCCCATATGTGGTTTGGTGATCTGGTTACCATGCGATGGTGGAATGACCTATGGTTAAATGAGAGTTTTGCAACTATGATAGCTTCTTTAGCACTGCATGAAGTCACTGAATTTAAAGATAGTTGGCAAACTTTTTATAGCTCCGAAAAAAACTGGGGCTACTGGAGTGATCAGTTAGTCACGACTCATCCAATTGAGGTAGCGGTTAATGATACAGCAATTGCATTCACTAATTTCGATGGAATAACTTATGGTAAAGGAGCCGCAGTAATAAAGCAGCTTCTATATTATCTTGGGGATGACTTTAAAGCGGGTATACGTCTATATTTTAAAGAGCATGCCTGGTCAAATACTGATTTGAATGATTTTTTTAACGCAATGCAAAAAGTATCTGGTAAAGACCTGGATGGATGGAGTGATCTATGGATAAAAACTGCAGGTGTTAATACAGTTACTGTAGATTATGACTGTAAAGAGGCTGTGATTAGGAAATTTAATTTGATTCAAAAAGCTTCTCAGGAGCATCCTTTTCTGCGGCCTCATCGCTCTAAGCTGGCCCTGTTGTCTAGCAATAATGATGATGGAGTCTTAAGGGTTTATAAAGTGCTGGATACATCTTATGCTGGGCATGTAAATGACATCAATGAGCTATCCGGGGTGGAATGTCCTGATCTTGTGTTTGCTAATTTTGAGGATCAGGATTATGTTAAATTAGAATTTGATGCTCAATCATTAACAGCAGTTAAATCTTCTATAAATAATATTGAGGATACACTGATAAGAACCATGATATGGGATGCTCTGTGGAATATGGTGCAAGATGGAAACTGGTCTATCACAGAATATATGGATTTAATTTTGAAAAATCTCAGCAGTGAAACAAATTATAAAATTCAATCCGAGTTACTTTATCATTTATCAACTGATGTGGTTTATTTTCTTGTTATGGATAATCAAGATAAAACTGGAAATTTACAGAAACTTAAAACAGTGGAAGAGTTTTTATGGAAAAATTTACTTTCTTCAGAACCCTCCAGTGATAAACAGAGTGACTGGTATGAAACTTATAGTCGTAGTATTTCAACCAGAACTGGTGTAAAGCGTCTTGAAGATTTGCTTGATAACAAAATATCCATAGCAGGTTTGCAAATTGATCAAAACAGGCGCTGGGAAATCCTGCAAAATTTGAATAGATATGCTGTTCCCGGAGCCTGGCATCGTGTTGAAAATGAATTGTTGCGGGATAATAGTGATTATGCAAAAAAAGCTGCTATAGCAGCTGATGTTATTCGTCCTGATCCTGTGGTAAAGAAAAAGTGGATGTCACAATTATTGGATTTTGATTCAAAAATGAAATTTTCATATCAACACTCGGCGCTTAAAAATATATTTCCAAGGGAACAATCCCATCTGCAGGAGCCTTATGTTGATGCCTATTTTAGTCATTTAATCAAGCTGGGTGATCTTAATGATAGTGAATTCATCGATAACTTTACTCTTCACCTGATGCCTGCTTTTTGCACTGAACAAAGTTTAAGGAAAATATCCAATTTTGTTGAAGATCATACTGATTTACCAGCAGCTGTAGCAAAATCAATTCGTATTCAAAATCAGGAGAATGCGCGTTGTATAAAAATTATTCAGCAAATGCAGCATTAAAAAATTTTATTTGATGTAACTTGTAGCAATATACCAAAGTATAAACAGTTAACTTAACTAGTTAATTCATTGAAAATGGCTAATACTATGCCATTGATTTATTTGTATGAGTTTTTTAATGAAATTTTCTGACTTCGGGCAACGTTTTAATCGTTATTCTGGTATCTCACATTTAATGGATGATCTGAGTGCCGGTTTGTTAGATGACGATATGGTTATGTTGGGTGGTGGAAATCCAGCTGTAATTCCTCAGGCTTTGGAAAGCTTCCAGCAAACTCTGGATGTATTACAGGAAAATGGGCGTTTACTCAAAGCCCTGATAAATTATGATGCTTCACAGGGTAATCAGGCCTTTCTGGAATCTTTGGCGGATTACTTTAATAATCAGTATGGCTGGGGGATTTCTCGTAAAAATATTGCCCTGACTCATGGTTCTCAATCTGCATTTTTTGCCCTGTTTAATACTTTTGCCGGTACTTCTGGAGCTGCCCGAAAGCATGTCTTATTACCCATTACACCAGAATATATTGGTTATTCAGATCTCGGTATAGAGGATCACTTTTTTGTTAGTCAAAAGCCTCAAATTGAACATCTTCCCGATCAGTTTTTTAAATACCATATCAATTTTAAGCAACTTGAAATCACTCAGGAAAGTGGATTGATTTGTGTGTCCCGGCCTACCAACCCAAGCGGTAATGTATTAACGGACGAGGAGTGCAGACACCTGGATGAGCTAGCACGCAGTAACAATGTACCGCTATTGGTCGATAATGCCTATGGTACACCATTTCCTCATATCATCTTTAATGAAGTTAATCCATTCTGGAATGATAATACTATCGTTTGTTTAAGCTTATCGAAACTGGGATTACCTGGTGTCAGAACGGGGATAGTGATAGCAAATGAAGAAGTAATTCATCAACTTTCTAATATTACCGCTATTACCAGCCTGGCCCCAGGTGGTATTGGGCCGGTTCTGGTGAATGAGCTTTTAAGAAAAAATGAGTTGGACAGCCTTTGTAACGAAGTAATTCGACCGTTTTATCAGAGTCGTTGCAATCAGGTTGTAAACTGGCTAAAACAAACTGTCAATGATGATAGGTTGCATATACACCTACCAGAAGGTGCCATATTTTTATGGTTATGGTTTGAAGGCCTATCAATCACGACAACTGAATTATATGAAGAATTAAAAAAAGAAGGGTTACTGGTTGTACCAGGGAAGTATTTTTTTCCAGGGCAGAGTCATCCTGGTAAGCATGCAGAAAGCTGTATACGTATGAATTACGTACAAAGTGAAGATGATCTCCAAAAAGGTATTAATATACTTTCAAAAACACTTAAACGTTTTTGGTAATGTATAAACTTAATATCTCTTTACGTCAGTCGTAAAAAGCGACTGACGTATTTTTTTATGATGAACTTGAGTTATTTATTCGTTAGGATTCGATGATTTTGACATGAACATGTAAATAAAATATGCCGCCATACATAATATAAAAGCGATTGTTCCTAAAGATAAAAGACCTACCCAATCACTGAACAAATTCATAAAAAGTTCCATAACATTCTCTCTTTGTGTGAAAAACTGTCTTCATTCTAGAGTAGTTATTTGCTAAGTCATTGACCCTGATCAAATTGTGTATAACATAATTTTACTAACAGAGCTTGAAATTAATACGTGTTAATTATTTAGATGTGTGTGTATAAACGCCATCCCAGTCTTCTCCGGGCGGATTGTTGCGGTAGATACTTATCCGATCTAAATACTCCATATAAAGCTTACAATCAGGGTAAGACTGGGATAAATTAAAAAATTCCATTTCAGCTTTATCCCATTGTTGCTGTTGATAAACCCTAAAGGCCTGTTTATATCTGGATAGCTCTGAGATGACTGATTTTTTTACATCATTTTTATGACCAATAGGTTCGAATATAGCAATCGGTTCATTTTTACCTTTTACCCGAACGACATCCAGTTGACGAAAAATAAATTCAGGTACTGCTGATTTAGTCGTCTCACTAACAATAATATTGACCCCATAATTTTTTGTCAGACCTTCCAGACGGGAGCCCAGATTAACTGCATCTCCTAATACCGTATAGGCAACCCGGAATTCTGATCCCATATTTCCTACATTCATGACACCTGTATTCAAGCCTATTCCTATATTGACTTCAGGCCAGCCCTTTTCTCTGAATTCCTGCTGCATTATTTTTAATTCATCCATCATGTCAAAGGCGGCATATAATGCATGTCGGGCGTGTTCAGGATCATTTAGTGGAGCACCCCAGAATGACATGATGGCATCACCCATATATTTATCAATGGTGCCTCTATTTTTGTGTATTACCCGTGTCATAGGGGTCAGTAGAGCGTTCATCAGGCTGGTTAACTGTTTAGGATCAAGACCTTCAGAAATTGTTGTAAATCCGCGTACATCGGAGAATAACACTGTCATTTCCCTGCTTTCCCCCTCAAGCGAAAATTCACTTGCTGTTTCACTCATTTCATCTACCAGTTCAGGCGGAATGTATTGTCCGAACATATGTGCTAACTGACGCTTACCTCTGGACTCAATGAAAAAACCATAGGTCATATGCAGGGTGAACATCATGGCTATTAAAAAGAGAGGAGATGCCAGTGGTAAAATTAATAAATTGTACCAGGCCACTAAATTACTAATAATGACGATAAAAGTAATGATAAGTGAGCTGACAGCTGCCAGAGTTGGGGATAAATAGGTGAGTACATAATACATCGCTATGGCAACCAGAAGTAGAATGACAAATTCGTAACCTATTGCCCAGGCAGGTTTTTGTTTTATTGTGTGATTTATAATGCCAGAAATGATATTGGCATGAACTTCTACCCCCGGGTAAATATTTTGAACAGGTGTGGATCGCAAATCCAGAAGCCCAGGAGCAGTGGTGCCGATTAATACGATTTTTCCTTTTAATAAATTTTTATCAGCCGTACCGTTTAGAATTTTATAGGCAGATATATAGTCAAAACTACCCTGTTTACCTCTGTATGGAACATACACAGCACCATTATGATCAACTGGAATTCGGTTCTGTCCAAGGTTGATCGCTTCCAGCGCATAATAATCCTGCCCATTTTTTTTACCGTCAGTTTCTATGAGTAACTCTATGTCAGGGTTATTAAAAGCGAGTCTTGCTGTGGCTAATGCCAGTGATGAATATAAAAAGCCATTATATGATTGAATTAATGGAACCCGACGGAATACACCATCGGCATCAACTGAAGGATTATCAAAGTATCCGCCTGTTTTTGCAGATTTTTGTAAAATGTCAAGATTAGCGCTATATCCTTTAGCTTCATAGATGGGTAGCCGATTGCTCCATTCGTCATTCATTTCAGTGATCGCTAATGGTAGTGATCCGAGTCCGGCTGATTCATCTTTTTTCAGTCCAGGTTTGAAATAATATCCTAGTACGATATCTCTGTTACGCAGGCTTTGCGCAAACAGATCATCGTATTGTAAGGATGGACGTAATTTTTCCAGAGCATTTTGAAATAAGGGGTCGTTTTTAAGCTCATTGTCAGCCAGTCTGGAAAATGCTTCCAGTCCCGAACTGGAATCTTTTTCAGCAAAAACGATATCAAAACTGAGTGTTTTAATTTGATAAGTATCAAAAAGATTATTGACCAGTCTGGCTAATAAATCTCTTTTCCAGGGAAATCTTCCAATTTTTGCAAGAGAGTTTTCATCTATATCGATAATGACGACCTTGTCATCTTTAGTATTGGGCAGGGTAAAGTTTAACCTGGAATCGTAAGTCCAGTTTTCCAGTTTCTGGATAAACGGATAATGGAAAAAACCGGAAGCATCAATGAGTAAAGCAAGTAAAATTAAAAGGCTTAAGGAAAGCCTGAAAATTTGTTGCAGTCTCATAGAGCTTTCCTCTTTTTATCCTGATATTTAAGCTGGAAAACTATAATTGATCAATATTCTTGATGAATATAGCTATTTTATAGCAGTTTAATTTACAGTTTTATTTTGTATAAAATTCCATTTTAACACCAGCAACCTCAATGATGTCATGGTCATTTAATTGGTGAGCATTTGATCCTATTGGACTTCCAGCTACTTTTGGTACGTTATTATCCGGTCCACCATCAACATGTATTAAAAAGAAACCCTGTGGACGTCGGGTAATAGCTGCCACTTGAACACCAGGTTGTCCGATGGTTGTTAAAGCCTTTTTAAGGACAAGTTCCTTACCTGCATTTGCACCACTTAATAATTGTAGGCAAGCTGTTTTATCTTCAGTTTTAGATGTATTGGTAGATACATTTTCAGAGGCGATAGCTGCCGATATTTTTTGTACTGATTTATCAATTTCCTGGCTTCCGGCTTCTTCCGGCATACCGGCTTCACCTGGTCGGATTATCATGGTTTGCTCGAAATCCTGATCTGAATCCCCGGCACTTTTTTCATAAGTGATCTGATATTTGCCCAGTGTTATTTTATCACCGTGCTCTAGAGCATGTTTCTTGATTAATTTACCATTCACATAAGTACCATTAGTACTCCCCAGGTCTTCAAGAAAGGAATCTTCAAGAATTGTAATTACCTGAGCGTGGTTACCACTTACCGATAAATTATCAATATGAATATCATTACTGGGTTTACGCCCAATGGTTGTAGTTTCGTTGGTAAGGGGGATCTCTTCTTGTTCCCCTGAGTTTGATTTCATTACCAATTTTGCGACCATGTCTATGTCCAGCCCCGTGTTAAGTTATTACTTATGTTAAACATAAGTACGTTTCATATTCATGAGTAAAGTTTACACTTTAATCCTTTATTAAAACCATTCTATTAGTTTTTTGAACCAGCTCTGAGATTCCGAAAAATCTTCATTTATCCGACATAAAATTACCGATATATTATCCTTTCCGCCATTCTGGTTTGCCTTTGTAATCAACTGCTTGGCAGCTTCTTCTAGATTATCACTAAATCTCTGAATAGTTAAGCTTATATATTCATCTTCTACTAAATCTGACAATCCATCAGAGCATAACAGGTAAATATCATTTTTCATGGTTAAATCTTCCTGTACATCCGGTGTGGTTGTCGGATCTATACCCAAAGCTTTGGTGACTAAATTTTTATTCAATGATTTTTTGGCTTCTTCCGGTGTATAAAATCCTCTATCGACCAGCTCCTGTAAAAGAGAATGGTCTTTTGTAATTTGTTCTAAACTATTATTTCTAAAGCGATAACATCTGGAATCACCGATATGGGCCAGAGAAAACCGATTATCGTAAAAAATCATAACAACCAGTGTAGTACCCATTCCCCTGAATTCAGGTTTTTCAGTCGATTTCCGATAAACAATGTCATTTGCCAGTTCAATGGCTTCCTGAAGGCAGATGGATTCAAGTGAAAAACCGGTTTCAGAATCAATTTGCCCAGTCTTGATAGAAGGTAAATGTTTCTGTGAAGAATTGATGATGGTGTCAACAGAAAGTGAACTGGCGACTTCTCCTGCAAGATGTCCTCCCATTCCATCAGCCAGCACAAGAACACCTAAGGCGCTGTCAAAACCAATACAGTCTTCATTGTTCTGACGCACTCTACCGGTATCGGTCATGCCAACAATTTGTATCTTATTTTGCAGGTTCATAGCAACTCACTACTAAAATAAGTATGTTTGCAGTAGAAAAATTTTGTGGAATAAAGAAGCATAATTCTATTGTATTTTCATGAGGCAGAGTTTTAAGTCGTTGGCTAAATCGGTTCCAGTCTGATAACGATTATCAGCATCCTTAACTAAAGTTTTATTTAAAATTGGGATCAGACAAGCAGGTAAGTCTGGTCTATAAGTAAGAATATCCGGTGCATCATCATTGGTTATTTTAAACATCAAACTTGCCATTGATTCAGCCTTGAAGGGCAGGGTGCCGCATAATAATTGATAGAACATAACGCCCAGAGAAAATAAATCAGATCGACCATCTACCTTCTTACCTGCTAACTGTTCAGGAGACATATAAGAAGGTGTACCCAGAACCATCCCCGTTTTTGTTTTGCTGGAATCGGTTATTCGCGCGATTCCGAAATCAGTAATTTTCAAACTATCTGATTCAGCCTCGTACATTAAATTTGCGGGTTTGATATCTCTATGAACCACATTTTGTGCATGTGCAAATGCCAAGCCTTCTGCAGAACGAATTATGATACTGATTACCGTTTTAATATCGAGTAGATTATCTTTTTTAGTATGTTTAGCAAGGTCAGAACCTTTTAGAAATTCCATGGCGATATAAGCGAGGTCATGCTCTTCACCAGCATCAAAAATAGTCACAATATTCGGGTGACTTAATCGACCGGCAGTTTCTGCTTCACGGAAGAAACGTTCTTTTACTTCTTCAAGTTCATCCTGTTCAAATTCCTGGGCCAGAGCCATTGTTTTTATTGCAACTACTCGGCTAATTTTAGGATCTCTACCCAGATAAACTATACCCATTGCACCTTTACCCAGTTCTTTTTCTACCTGGTAACGTCCCAGCATAGGTTTTTCTATACTGTTGCCATCCAGTAGCAGGGTGCCACCTGCATGACCACCGCTACCTCCGAGCATAACAGTTTCTTCCATTTGCTGAGAGCGATCCATGCGAACCTTAATATCACGAAAGTGCTTATCGTATTTGGACATATACTGATAAACACTGGTTGCTTTATTGAACTGTCGTTTTCTTTCATAATCGAGTGCCAGGTTATACATGGCTTCCATAACCTGATCATCAAGCGGGCATTTTCTGAATTTTTCAAATGCCATGTCAAGTTGTCCCTGGGATTGAAATGCTATGCCTAGCATTCTATTACTTTCTGAAGATTCTTCGTCAGATTTCAGTTTACCGCGTTCAGTAGCCAGGAATCGTTTAGTGGTAATCAGTAAATGACCAATGACCAGTAAAGCGGCAGGGCCCATTAACTGAACCCACATAGTATTGGAAGTCATTAGAACAAAATGGGTGGTCAGCAAGCCTGTCAGAATAACCAGAGTAATAACTGCAGAAACCCCGGCTTTTAAACGAGGCATAACAAACATCAGGTAAATGGCGATAAACAGAAAAGCCCCAAGTCTTGCAAGGAGAGCCCATTCAGGAATGATAAAAAAATCTTCATTCAATATACTGGAAACAGAATGTGCGAGCGATAAAGCAGGCGGCATCGCGGAATCAACTGGTGTTACCTGATTTGTGCCAACCCCAACAGCAGTCGCACCAATGATGACAATTTTTCCCTTATACTTTTCAGCCGGGATTTTTCCAGAGAAAACATCATAGAAAGAATCTACCTGGAAAGCTGGACCTCCATCCGGATTGCTGTAATAAAAAGTATTCATCAGCAATTCACTATCTGTTTTGATTTTGAGTGAGCCAAGTTCCACACTTTCTGCGAGGTTTACTTTGATATCTGAGTTATCTAAATTTAAACTTTTGGCAGCCAGTTGAAGTGCCAGAGAAGGATAAAAACGTTCGAAATGTTTAATCACAAGTGCTTCCGAACGAATAGCGCCATCGACATCCGGTATCAAGTTGAGGTGTCCGATCGCTGAAGCCACCGGACCGAGTTGCCGGATCGGTACAATGGCATCGACTGACGTTAATGGGTATAACCCCTGCGACTGTGCCTGAACTCTGTCGTGAATAGTTGATAATGCATTTTTTAATACATAATTTGGTAATTCCTGATCGGGTTTGCCATGAGGAGTTCCCAAAATAAATGGCATAGCAAGTACCACATTTTTTGCATGATAAATGCTTTTGGCTAATTTTGTATCTGTGTCCAAAGCCTGTTCTGCTGCGAACAGACTCGATTTGAGAGTGTCCAGATCCTGATTTAAACGGTTATGCAGGTTGCTTTCCAGGAAAAATTGTAAAAGTTCTGCAGTTGCTGGATGTTTGCTATCTGCTTCTATCATTGTGGACAGTGCATCGATATCGGCTGGCACATCGTTGAAGCTGGCATTTGCAAAAAAATCAATCAGTTCTTTAATGTAAACCATACCAGGGTCGGTTTGCGGTTCGAGAAAAAAAACAGTTTGACCTATAACTTTGGCACCACCTTCTTTAAGTTGATTAATTAACTCGGCATGTAAATCCCTTGGCCAGGGCCAACGACCAATATTCGCAATACTGACGTCATCTATAGCTATGACAGCTATTTTATCAGAAGGAATTCGTTCAGTTGATCTTACTCCCCAGTCATAAGCCTGACGTTCAAGACTTTGTAATTGATTGGAGCTGGAAGAAAACAAAATAATTAAGGTTATTAATAAACCGATAAACCAATCGGTACTCCAAAAATGGGATTTCATACCCTCTCCACGTTAAGGTGAATATTTTATTATTTAAACTTAGGAATAATAGGTAGGAAAACGATTTATTTCCAGTTTAAACACAATAAAAAGAATGTTTTTAGTTATAAGTTCTTCAAATTTGTGACGCAGGTAGCGTCAAATTTCAATTAGTTGCTTCATTCTACAGGATAAAAGCAATTGGTGAACTACACTTTGTGTAATCCATCATTATTAGAATGAGCACTTAATTGAAAATGCCCTGGCTATGCATGATTTACTTGAAAAAATAGACAGATTGACCGAAATAGGGATAGCGCTTTCAGCAGAAAAAGATACCGGGAAGTTGCTTGAATTGATTATGATGGGCGCAAAGGCTTTAACTTATGCTGATGGAGGAACGCTGTATTTTGTTAAAGATCAGTCTCTAAACTTCGAAATTATTTCAAACGATTCGCTATCGATACAAATGGGTGGTACTTCGGGTAAAAAAATTGAGTTCGAATCTATTCCACTTTATCTCGATGATGGTAGTGAAAATCATAATATGGTGGTCAGCCATTGCGTGTTAACTGGTAAAACAATCAATATTGATGATGCTTATGATCACGATGGATTTGATTTTACGGGTGCTCGCCAGTTTGACCTTTCTACCGGTTATAAAACACAGTCTATACTCACTTTTCCATTAAAAGATCATGAGCATGAAATAATTGGCGTATTACAGTTAATCAATGCACGTAACCCTGAAACCGGTGATGTCACTGGATTTAGTGAGGTTGATCAGCAGTTAGCTGAATCTCTGGCTTCGCAGGCGGCAGTGGCTTTAACTCAAAAACGATTGTTGAATGAATTACAGGAATTGTTTGAAGCATTTATTAAAATGATTGCATCTGCGGTGGATGATAAATCACCTTATACCGGAGGACATTGCCGCAGAATTCCTGTATTAACCATGATGCTTGCTGAAGCGGTTAATCAAGTTGATAACGGCCCCATGCAATCTTTTCATATCAATGATAAAGATCGCTATGAACTGGAAACAGCAGCCTGGTTGCATGATTGTGGAAAGGTTATTACTCCTGAGCATGTGATGGATAAAGCGACAAAGCTGGAAACTATTTTTGACCGAATACAGGTAGTCCAGTTACGAATCGAAATAATTTTAAGAGATATGGAAATTGAGTATTTAAAAACTTGCTGGCAATTAGAACAGAATGGGCAGTCAATTGAGGATGTCACTAAACGATATCATCAACAATGTGAACAATTGAAACTTGATCTTGAGTTTTTGCAAAAAGTTAATATTGGTGGTGAATTCATGACTGATGAAAATATTGATCGAGTAATTAATATAGCCAGCTTAAAGTGGGTAAATTTAAAAGGAGAAGAAGTTTCTCTATTAACTGAAGATGAGCTATTGAATTTAAAGATTCGAAAAGGAACATTAAACGATGCAGAAAGGGAAATTATTAATCATCATATTGTCGCCACCATCAATATGCTTGATTCCTTGCCATTTCCTAAAAATTTAAAAAATGTGCCGGAATTTGCTGGTGGTCATCATGAAAAAATGGATGGTACTGGTTACCCTAAAGGCTTGCATAAAAATGAAATGTCAGTGCAAACCAGAATAATGGCTATAGCTGATATTTTTGAAGCATTGACCGCTTCTGATCGACCCTATAAAAAGGGCAAAAAACTTTCAGAATGCCTGAAAATCATGAAATTTATGAAACAGGATAATCATATTGACCCCGATATTTATGATATTTTTATTCAGAAAAAAGTTTATTTACAATATGCAGAAGAGTTTTTAGATCCAGAGCAGATAGATGTATTGGAGAATTTTGCTGAGTCAGTGTAACTTAATCTTTAATTTTCTATTTCCATAATATTTTCATCTGCTGTATCAACGCCACCAATTAATACATACGATATAATATCTTTTTCATTTAACAGGAAAGAGGCGGCAGAACTACGTCGACCCGTATCACAGTAGATAACATATTTTTTACTGGTATCCAGCGAGTTGGCCTTCATACGTAAGAATATCAACGGAATGTTGATACTGTTTTTGATATGTTTTGCTTTATGTTCAGTTGGCAATCTGACATCCAGCCATAAACCACCTTCATTAATAATCCTGTCAGCTTCTTTAGCATCAACCCAGTTGAGTAAGGGTTCGTTTAAAAGTGTATTGAAATCTTCTTTTTTCAGGCGCATTAATGTGCCATCAGTTAACATGGTAACAGTTGCATTGCGTTTACTTTCTGAAATCAGAGCTTCCTCTCCAAAGCTGTCACCGACTGATAATGTGGCCAGCTTTACACCTTTGGGATTTGCTGGTGTAGAGCGTGTAACCAGACAACGACCTTCCTTGATAATATAGAAATAGTCACCTGGATCTTCCTGTTTAATGATGATATCACCAGGCTTAAATGGCGTGGTTTCCATGCGCATAAACATAGCCTGGATGTTAGCCGGTGGTATTCTATGAAATGCCCGGGTTTGTAGAATTCTGGTCATCCAGTCAGTTGAATCTTCTTCAGCCGATTCATCCAGTGACTCAACCGAGTAGCTACCTGTCTGATCCCAGGTCAGCATGATATCCAGCATATCACTATTGACTCGAATAATAGAAGTGACCGTTTTTGCTCTGGCAGAAACTGAGCGAGGAAAGGAGTGCGCTAAGGGCTGTTTGCTTTCTTTTGATTCAGCTTTAATAGTTTTAATAATTTGTTTGTCTAAAACGAGCTCAATGCAGCCTGATACGATATAGACATGGCTTTTATCCATATCCCCATGTTTAAAAATATAATGCCCCGGATTTATCGTTTCTACTTTTATTTTTTTTATTAAATCCTGAACATTCTCATTATTTAATGAATTGATCGGTGATAATTGTTTTATGTAGTTTAGATCAATTTCTGTTGACATGGTAAATAAGTTTATCCTTCTACGGATCAATTTGAGGGGCTATTTTGTAACCTATAACATGATAAATCAATAGGCCTCAATGTTTTTAATGTGAACAGGTTAGAATTTTAGAAATTAACCTGATTGACCTGTTATATCGACATATAATTTTAATTTTTGTCCGGGTTGAAGATACTTGCCAATTTTATTCCATTTCTTTATGTCTGATACAGATAAATTAAATTTACCTGCAATACGCGACAGTGAGTCTCCTTTGCGTACAGTATATCTAAGAGCGTGTAATTTATGTTGAGGCATATTGTCACTAAGACTAACTCTTTGTGCTTTGGCTTTTGAGTTTTTCCATATCACCAGTTTTTGTCCAATACTTAAGGTATCAATGGGAGCCATGCCATTCCACTTAGCCAGTGAGCGAGTGTTTACTTTATAATGCCTTGAGATACTCCATAGACTATCTCCTGATTTAACTACATGTGTAATTTTTTGCCCTTTGCGAGAAGTGCTTTTAATTTTATTCAGTCTTGAGCTTTGACTCAAAGTATATTTTGAAATGGATTTGGTAGCAGTTGGAATTAACAGATATTTTCCTGCTCTAATATTGGTCTTGCGGATATTATTTACACTTTTGATTAAATCGATACTGGTTCGGTATTTTCTGGCTATCTGGCTTAGAGAATCACCCTTTTTAATTTTATAGCGAATCCAGTTTACCCTTTTGCTTTTCGGTAATTTAGCGAGGTTATCTCTAAACTGCTGAGAATTTTCTTTAGGTAATAATAAACGATGTGGCCCTTTCGGTGCGGTAGCCCAGCGATTAAAAGCCGGGTTCATCTGGTATAATTTCTTGGTAGAAATACCTGCCAGGTCTGCCGCTAATGCCAGATCAATCTGACTATCCAGTTCAACTAATTCATAACTTTGCTCATCTTCTATATGCAGTAGATCCAGGCCATATTTATCAGGATGAGTAAATAATTCCTTCAGCGCTAATAATTTAGGGACATAGTTTTTTGTTTCCGGACGGATACGGGATAGGTGCCAGAAGTCCGTTTTACGACCTTTCTTTTTGTTATAGCGAATAGCAGAACGTATTGTACCCGGGCCGGCGTTGTAAGAAGCCAATGCCAGTTCCCAGTCATTATTAAATTCTTTCGCCAGACTTTGCAGATAGCTGGTGGCAGCATGGGTTGAATCTATGATGTCACGACGACCGTCATACCACCAGTTTTGCTTTAATCCCAGATGTTTTCCTGTTGATGGAATAATTTGCCACATGCCGGACGCACGACCATGGGAATAAGCAAATGACTGGTAGGCACTTTCTACGATAGGTAATAAAGCCATTTCAGTTGGCATATTCTTTTCATTGATTACATCGAGGATGAAAGGAAGTATGGGGGAAGCTCTTTCCATTACTCTGCTTAAATATTGAGGATGCTTCAGATACCAGTCCAGTTGTGCCTTTACTCTTTTATTCATAACCGGTTTCATTTGCATACCTGACTGCAAACGGTTCCAGGCATTATTTTCATTTTGCAGTGCAACTTCTGCCTGCTGAGCAATTTCCTGATTTATCTCTGCTTTAATTACCGGCTTTGTATTTATCTTTAATTGTGTTAATGACTGATTGGCCTGAATTGCCTGTGCATCGAAATCAGTTAATTCATTTTCTGATGAATTAATTCCTGATGATTCAATTTCTACCGGTAAAGTTGCAATATTTGTTATACTCTGAATAACAGCAGGATCGATTTTCTGTAGTTTCTCTTCCTGTGTCGTATGGTTGAGTGAAACAGTGCTGATAGATTCCGCTGAATTATTTCTCTGCGGAGAAAGGCTGGCACAACCACTGATCGAAAGAATGGCTGTAAGCTGGATTATTAATAATGATTTAGCTCTATAATTATTCACTTGGGATTCTATGTTTTTTTATTGCCGGCTGATGCTACAAGCCGAGAGCTAATTACGCAAGGGTAATATACAATTGAAAGTAACAAAAAAAATTTCAAAGCAGCAATCAGTGCATCAATATTTAAGCTTGAATCAATGGTATTTTAATGCTCTCGGTCAGTATCTGATAGATCATCTGAAAAGATCTCTGGATTCTGTGTTGGCCACTACTTTTGGTTATTATGCGATACAAATAGGTTGTATTGACCAATCTGAAAATTTGATGCAGCAATGTAGGATTAATCATGTCTTTCGGTTGGGACAGGGAGAAAATGGTCAGGATGCATTGATTGATAGTAGTTCTTTGCCAGTTGCCAATGACAGTACCGATCTGGTTATTCTGATGCATGCGCTATCCCAGGCAAAAGATCCGCATGCTATTTTACGTGAAGCAAACCGGGTGCTTATACCTGATGGAAAATTAATTATTATTGATTTTAATCCGGTTTCCTTTTGGGGAATTAGACATGTTCTACAGGGCTGGCTGGATGATGCCCCCTGGGCTGGTCATTATTATACGGCAGGGCGCTTAAATGACTGGGCAAGCTTATTAGGATTTGATCAGTTACATCATTTCAAATGTGGATATATTCTGCCTTTCAATTCTCGCAATTTAATTAACCGGTCCCGCATACTTACAAAATTTAGTCAGCGTTGGATAAAATTTTCAGCAGCTTTAAATGTTTTAGTTTTTGAGAAAAACACAATCCCATTAACGCCTGTCAGAAAACGCTGGATTAAACGTCAGATATTATCACCTAAAGTCGTTCGTCCTTCTGTAGGAAGAGGCGTCAATATGAAAAATCAGAAATATGACAAATAAAGTAACCCTGTTTACCGATGGTGCCTGTCGTGGTAACCCTGGCCCTGGAGGCTGGGGAGCGTATTTTGAGTATGATAAAGCACGCAAAAAAATGTATGGATTTGCCAAAGAGACCACCAATAATCGAATGGAAATGATGGCTGTTATAGAAAGTTTGAAAGCTCTTAAAAGGCCCTGTAATGTTGAATTAAATACAGATTCAAAATATGTTTTACAAGGAGTTACTGAGTGGATGGAGGGCTGGAAACGAAATGGCTGGAAAACTGCGGCTAAAAAACCAGTCAAAAATGTTGATCTCTGGCAACAACTGGATAAGGAAATATCCAGGCATAAAATAAAATGGAACTGGGTTAAAGGTCATTCCGGTATATTTGGCAATGAAATGGCTGATCAACTGGCGAATCAGGGAATTGATGAAAATTTGGGGAATATCTAATGGCGCGGCAAATTGTACTGGATACTGAAACAACCGGTTTAGAACCATCTCAGGGTCACCGCATTATAGAAATTGGTTGTATAGAGGTGATCAATCGCCGGGTTACTGATAATCACTGGCATCATTATATTAATCCCGACCGTGAAGTTGATGCGGGTGCTTTCAATGTGCATGGCATCAGTAATGACTTTTTACAGGGTAAACCCCGGTTTCATGATCTGGTTGATGACTTTCTGGACTATATTAAAGGCGCTGAGTTAATTATTCATAATGCTCCATTTGATGTCGGTTTTTTAAATCACGAAATTAAATTACTGGATGAACCCAAACCATTAATAGAAGATATCTGTGATGTACTTGATACACTGGTTATGGCTCGTCAGAAACATCCTGGACAGAAAAATAATCTGGATGCTTTATGTCGACGATATGATATAGATAATAGTCATCGCACACTGCATGGTGCATTACTCGATTCCGAGATTCTGGCAGACGTGTATCTACTAATGACTGGTGGACAATCAGCATTATCACTGGAAGCCGATGATAATGAGTCTACTGAAGATGCTGATGGATTACCCGTGTCGAAAATTAGTCATGAAGGTTTAATAACATGGAAAGTATCTGAACAGGATTTAGCCAGTCACCATGATTATTTGAAACTGCTGCAGGAAAAATCAGGCCAGTGTAGCTGGTAAACCCCGGTCTTTTCTAACTCATTTCACCCAATCAGAGATATAAGTTATATCTCTAATGCCGCGACGCTCTTTTGGTTGTCGGGGTTGCACCTTGAATATCTGAATATTAGAATAAAGTGATAAGCTTTTTTATCTTTGCTCCAGCCACTCTGGTTAAATTAGTTGAGCGTGAAAAAGATGCGTAACAGATTGATGTGCATGGTCTAAGCCAGGAAAGGCTGTCGTTAGAGTAATGCAGGAGCAATTGCCGAGCAATTAAAAACACCGTAGTCAGCTGATTGGTGAAGACTGTGTTTTTGATTTTATCAGCAGCATTAAAGTGTTACGTAGATATTCATGTTTCAACTGATTTTACCAGGGTCATCGAATCTGGAGTTTTTTATTTTAAAACCGGGAAAATTCAGGTATGCAGGATCCAACGAGTCAATCAGACCGTGATATTGGTAACACAGAAGTCAAAGAGACCACTTGCTATATGTGTGCCTGCCGCTGCGGTATAAAAGTCACCCTTAGAGATGGTGAAGTACGTTATATCGAGGGTAATCCGAAACATCCACACAATCAGGGAGTCATTTGCGCCAAAGGATCTTCTGGCATTATGAAGCAATACTCTCCTGCGCGTATTACTAAACCATTACTACGAAAACTCAACGCTGAGCGTGGCCAGTCAGAGTTTGTTGAAATTTCCTGGGAGCAGGCTTTCGAGATAATGGATGAGCGATTATCGAAAATTCGTGCTGAAGATCCTAAGAAATTCGCCCTGTGTACAGGTAGAGATCAAATGCAGGCACTCACCGGTATGTTTGCCAAACAGTTCGGTACACCTAATTATTCTGCCCATGGTGGTTTTTGTTCAGTCAATATGGCTGCCGGAATGATTTACTCTATTGGTGGTTCTTTCTGGGAATTTGGAGGGCCTGACCTGGAGCGTGCCAAATTATTTGTGATGTTTGGTACAGCTGAAGATCATGATTCAAACCCGTTAAAAATACATATATCCAAATTTAAACGGCATGGTGGAAAATTCATTTCCATCAATCCTATCCGCAGTGGTTATTCTGCTATTGCTGACGAATGGGTTCCAATAAAGCCGGGTACAGATGGCGCTTTGATCATGGCTTTGATTCATCAATTGATCAAGCAGGGTCTGTATGATCGTGAATTTCTGATTAATTACACTAATTCTGCTGAACTGGTTATCAGTGATGAAAAGCGAGATGATAATGGCTTGTTCAAGCGTTTTGATATGCATATCGAAGAAGGTTGTTTTGATCCGGAAAACAAGCTGTGGTGGGATCGTGTGCTTGATAAGGAAATTTCCACTCATACTCCCGGAGTTGATCCTAGATTGCTTGGTTCATTTACACTGGAAGATGGCACAGCCGTTAAACCGGCATTTCAGTTACTGAAAGAACGGGTGGAAGAATATACGCCTGAATGGGCAGAGGGTATTACCGGTATTCCTGCTGAAAATATTATTCGACTGGCCCATGAAATGGGTGTTACCGCTCGCGATCAGCAAATTGAACTACCTATTCAATGGGTGGATTGCTGGGATAACACACATGAATCGGTTAAAGGTAATCCTGTTGCCTTCCATGCGATGCGTGGTTTGGCTGCTCATTCCAATGGCTTTCAGTCTATTCGCGCTTTAAGTATTTTGATGACACTACTGGGTACTATTGATCGTCCCGGTGGATTTCGTCATAAGGCACCTTTTCCACGACCCATTCCTCCTTGCCCTAAGCCGCCGAATAGTGAGCAGGGTGTACAGCCGAATACCCCGCTTGATGGTATGCCTCTGGGCTGGCCTGCCAAACCGGAAGATTTGTTTATTGATGATAAAGGTAAACCGGTTCGTTTAGATAAGGCATTTTCATGGGAGTATCCGCTATCAGTACATGGCCTTATGCATAATGTGATAACCAATGCCTGGCGTGGAGATCCCTACAAGATAGATACCATGATGCTATTCATGGCTAATATGGCATGGAATTCATCGATGAATACAGTCAGTGTACGTGACATGCTGAAAGACAAGGATGAAAATGGAGAATACAAAATTCCATTTTTGATAGTCTGTGATGCTTTCCAGTCTGAAACAGTCGCTTTTGCTGATCTTGTGCTACCAGATACCACTTATCTGGAACGCCATGATGCACTGTCAATGCTGGATCGCCCCATTTCTGAATACAGTGGCCCGGTTGATTCTGTTCGTATACCGGTGGTTCCTCCAACAGGTGACTGTAAACCTTTTCAGGAAGTCTTGATTGAACTGGGTACAAGACTCGGATTACCAGCCTTTGTGAATGATGAAGGTGAGAGAAAATACCGGGATTATCCTGACTTTATTACCAATTATGAAACCTCTCCCGGCTCCGGAATAGGCTTTCTTGCTGGTTGGCGCGGTAAGGGCGGTGAAAAATTTCTCAAAGGTGAGCCGAATCCTCGCCAGTGGGAAATGTATCAGAAGAATGGCTGTGTTTATCATCATGAATTACCAAAGTCATATCAATATATGCGTAACTGGAATAAAGGTTACCTGAACTGGGCACGCGCTCATGGTATGACGCGTTATGCTGAACCGATTACGATTCATCTGTATTCTGAACCGCTGCAAAAATTCCGCCTGGCCGCACAGGGTAAGACAACTGGTCGTCAGCCACCAGATCGCCTGCGTAAACGCATTGAACAAAATTTTGATCCTTTACCATTTTATAGTGAAACCCTGTTATCAAGACTATCTGATACCCATGATTATCCGTTAAATGCCTTAACGCAGCGACCAATGGCTATGTATCATTCCTGGGATTCTTTGAATGCCTGGTTACGTCAGATTCATACACATAACTATTTGTTTGTTAATCCATTAGTAGCCAAAGCCAAGGGCATTAAGGATGGTGACTGGATCTGGGTGGAATCTCCCACGGGTAAAGTACGTTGTATGTGCCGTCATTCTGAATCAGTTGAACCTGGCACGGTATGGACCTGGAATGCAATTGGTAAGGCATCTGGAGCCTGGGGTTTGTCAGCTAAAGCCAACGAATCGAAAAAAGGTTTTCTATTAAATCATTTAATTCCGGAAGAATTACCGAAATGTGAAGCCGGTGATCACCTGTCTAATTCAGATCCTGTCACAGGGCAGGCAGCCTGGTTTGATGTTCGGGTTAAAATTTATAAAGCAGATGATACTGAGCCGGCTGAGACTTCACCGCAATTTCCCATGCACAAACAATTGCCGGGACAAAAGAAACGTAGCAGCAAATGGCAATCCTATTTTGCAGGTGTTTTTCGTAAGAAGGAGCGGATTCAATGAGTCAATTAGCTTTAGTCATTGATTTAAATGTTTGTGTAGGTTGTCACGCTTGTGTGACCAGTTGCAAACAGTGGAATACATCCGGCTGGGCCGGGCCATTACCGGATCAACGCCCATATGATGAAGACCCTTCCGGTGTTTTCTTTAACCGGGTGCAAACTTATGAAGTAGGTTGTTTTCCAAATACAGAAACTGTGCATTTTCCAAAATCCTGTTTGCACTGTGAAGACCCTCCATGTGTTCCAGTCTGCCCGACAGGTGCAAGCTATAAGCGTGAAGATAATGGAATCGTGCTGGTCGATTATGATAAATGCATCGGTTGTAAGTACTGTTCCTGGGCATGCCCGTACGGTGCTCGTGAATTTGATGAACTCGGTAAGGTCATGAAAAAATGTACCTTATGTATTGACCGGGTTACAGATATGAGTTTACCTGAAGAAGAACGCAAACCTGCCTGTGTCATGGCCTGTCCAACCAGTGCGCGTATTTTTGGTGATGTACATGATCCTGATTCTGATGCATCCAAAGCAATTCGTGAAGAAGGTGGGTATCAGCTACAGCCGGAATGGGGTACACGTCCTGCAAATCATTATTTACCAAGGCGTAAACAGCATATTCATATCTCTGAAGATGAACTGGTTCGGGCAGATAATCCACTGCGTAAAGAAGATGAAGAGCCGTTTGATCAACAGAGTGAAACTCTTGATGATGTTGCCTGGTAACTTTGCTTAGTTAATTAATGAATTTAGGAATTTAACAATATGCATCCTGCTTTTTCAGTGATATTTCTCACTACCCTGATTGGTATAGGTCAGGGATTATTTCTGGCGCTGTATACCGGACAGGTATATAGCCTTGCCAATTTATTACCCGCACAGGATAGTCAGACTTTTTATGTGCTGGGTAGTCTGGTCGCACTGGTATTTTTAGTGGGCGGTTTAATCGCTTCTTTTTTTCATCTGGGTCATCCTGAGCGAGCCTGGCGTGCAGCAACCAAATGGCGAACTTCATGGTTATCACGTGAAGTGATAGTTTTACCGATTTTTATGGGTCTGGTATTTCTATATATTGTGATTCATTATTTTGGCTGGACCCAGCCTTTATTCATTGTATCCGATACATTGTCTGTTGATTTGAGCCTTATTATCGGGTTTCTTGCCAGTATCATTGCTTTTGCGCTATTTCTCTGTACTGCCATGATTTATGCCAGTCTTAAGTTTTTAAAAGAATGGCATACGCCTCTTACAGTGGTTAACTATACTTTTCTGGGGCTGGCTTCCGGTTTTATGCTGGCCGCAGCTTTTAGCGCTTATGAAGGAATTGACCTGGTAGCATTCTTTGGTACATGGGCAGTCGTCTTTACGTTAGTTTCAGCAATCACTCGAATAGCGTCCTTAATCAGGAATAAAAGACTAAGACATAATTTTAATTTAAGTTCGGCTATTGGTGTTCGTCATCAGACAATACGACAGCAAACTCAGGGATTTCTCGGAGGGTCATTCAATACCCGTGATTTCTTTCACCACAGATCCCCGTTTTTTGTTAATTCCATGCGACGGATATTTCTGCTACTCGTATTTATTGTACCGGTAGCACTTATTGTTGCTTCTTATTTCATGGAATCTGAGTTTGTGCCAATGGTAGCTTTTGTTGTTCAATATATTGGTTTGATTGCTGAGCGCTGGTACTTTTTTGCTGAAGCAAAGCACCCTCAGAATCTTTATTATCAGGCGATATCGTAATCTTCAAAATCCGCAGTTGGACGAATTGAACCTGGAAAAATCAGTTAATCATGAAAGTCCAGGTAACACCTTAATGCAGCTGATAAAATCAAAAACATACTCTTTATCATTCAGGTGACAACGAGTTTTTTGATTTCAACAGGCGCATCAATCTGTTACGCATCTTTTTCACGCTGAACTGATTTTTCCAGGATAAAAAACCTTACCCCGTTTTTTCTTAAACGCTATTTCTGACAATTCCGTAACAGGTATATCTTCTCCATTTTCTCTGTATTCTTATTTCGCTCTTAACATGCGAGCCTTATCCCGTGACCAGTCACGATCTTTCTGGCTGGCACGTTTATCATGTAATTTCTTACCTTTTGCCAGGCCAATACTGAGTTTGGCTCTGCCCCGGCTCCAGTACATAGACAATGCGATAAGCGTGTAACCCTTGCGATCTATCTGCCCGGAGATACGATCAATTTCCTGCCGGTGAGCCAGTAATTTCCGAACTCTGGTGGGGTGAGGGGTAATATGAGTGGAGGCTGATGTGAGTGGCGTAATATGTGCACCACTTAACCACATTTCATTTTGTTTAATAAATACATAACTTTCGTTGATCTGTAATTTCTTTTCACGCAGGCTTTTTACTTCCCAGCCCTCAAGAACGATGCCAACCTCGATAGTCTCTTCGATAAAATACTCGAATTTTGCCGATTTATTTCGTGCAATGGTGTTATCCGGTGTTTTGGATTTTTTCTGTTTACCCATAATATTTGTATAAATTAGTGAACCTGATCTGTGAATCTGGAAAAAAGTTGAGTTATGAAAAGCAGTTATTTGTTGCAAACAATAACTACACTTCCTACATTTAGCTAGGTCGTCTACGAAACAGCTTAATGCATCTGGTTTAAATCAAAAACACGATCTTCACCAATCAGGTGACTACGGTGTTTTTGATTTCCCGGCAATTGCGCCTGCATTGCTCTAACTATAACCATCCGAGCTTAGACCATGCACATCAATCTATTACCCATCTTTTTCATGCTCAACTGATTTTTCCAGGGTAAAGTGGGTATTGTCAGGGCAAATAGTTTGCAAGACAAGTAAAACCACCCTTTCATTTTGTCTCAACAACAAGTAATATCCGCATTCGATTTTTATGGTTAGAAATTTCACACCAGATTAATCTTGTTTATGGTGACCGGTATCGGTTCCCTCGCGACAATTATCTGTAAATCCGCCAGGCCTGGAAGGGAGCAACGGTAGCAGGGACATTGGGCGCCGAGGTGCGCTGGTATCGGTTACCACCAATTTTTTGAAGTTGCTTAGATTAAGAAACTATTCACCAATAAGTGCTTTTCCTTCGTGCTCCTTGTGAGTTTCGTGGTAAAACATTTCTATAAAGAAATAAAAAACTTGGAGTAAGCCGAGTAACTTACATGAGCTATCAGGTACTAGCGCGCAAATGGCGACCTAAAAACTTTACCGAAATGGTCGGGCAACAGCACGTGTTGCAGGCTTTGGTAAATGCACTTGATAGTGAACGCTTACATCATGCTTATCTATTTACCGGTACTCGCGGTGTCGGTAAAACGACCATTGCCCGTATTTTTTCCAAATCTCTTAATTGTGAAGAAGGTATTAGCTCTAACCCCTGTGGTGTTTGTGCATCCTGTCTGGAAGTGGATGAAGGGCGAAGTGTTGATTTGATTGAAATCGATGCTGCATCTCGAACGGGTGTAGATGATATGCGCGAATTACTGGAAAATGTGCAATATTCTCCAACTCGAAATCGATTTAAAGTTTATCTGATTGATGAAGTCCACATGCTTTCCAAGCATAGTTTTAATGCTTTGCTGAAAACACTGGAAGAGCCACCGGAGCATGTAAAATTTTTACTGGCGACCACCGATCCTCAGAAATTACCGGTTACTGTTTTATCTCGCTGCTTACAGTTTAATCTTAAACGAATGTCTCCTGCTCAAATCCAGGGACATTTAACGGAATTGCTTACACAGGAAAATATTGAATCTGAAACGCTGGCTTTAAATTTGCTGGCGCATGCCGCAGATGGCAGTATGCGGGATGCTTTAAGTTTACTCGATCAGGCTATTGCTTATAGCGGTAATAATGTAAAGACAGAAGCCGTAGAATCCATGTTGGGTGCAATTTCTCAGGATTATCTGATTAATATTTTACAGGCACTTATTGAACAGGATGCGTCAGCCTTATTGACAACAACTCGTCAACTTATTGAAAGAAATCCGGATTATCAGCGGGTTTGCTCTGATTTGATTCAACTTCTTCATCAAATGGCGCTGTACCTGAGTGCAGCTAAACTGGAACCGGAAGAAGGTTTTATGAAACAGGCAATTATGGATTGCTGTGCCAGTTTATCTGCTGAAGAAGTTCAACTCTATTACCAGATAATATTACAGGGGCGTAAAGATCTGGATATTAATCCGGATCAGTCAATGGGTTTTGAAATGCTCATGTTACGCTTACTGGCATTTTCTCCTCAAGCTGCGCAGTCAGTCGATGGTCGAGATTTATCACAGGAAAAAAAAAGCCTGTAATTCAACAACCGGTTCATAGTCCGGCACCATCTCAAGCTGTAGTTCAACCGACTCAGCCACCAGCCGTTCAATCCAGAGTAACTGAAACGCCTGTAACAAGCTCGCAGCCGGCTGAGTATAAACAGCAAGCTGAAACGACAGAGCAGTCTCATGCATTTGAAAATAGTGAAAATCCTGCACCGCAGTTTGATTCTGATGAGACTGAAATTAAAAAGCCTGATACTTTTAAACCTGTTAAAAATCCATCAACAAAGGTTAACAAGCCTGCGGCACTGAAACAGGCTGAAGATTCATTGAACTGGTCTGATATGGCTTTTGATCTAAAATTAGATGGCATGGCCAGGCAGCTGGCGATGAACTGTATTGTGAAATCCTACTCGAACAATCATCTGCATCTGGTATTTTTACCTGAGCTTGAAGTAATATTAAAACCTGAAATTGAATTGCAAATTAAGCAGGCGATTGAGTCTAAACTTGGGTTATCATTAAATATTGATTTTAGTAGTCAGTCCATGCTGGACTGTGAAACGCCTCAGCAGGCTGATATCAGAAAACAGGAACAACATCGACAACAGATGATCCAGTCGATTAAACAGGACTCTCTTGTCGTTGAACTTAATAAATACTTTGGCGCAGAATTGGTAGAAAATAGCGTCCAGAGAAATCATTAATTAAATATTGAGGTAAACAAATGAAAGGTGGTTTAGGCAATATCATGAAGCAGGCGCAAAAAATGCAGGAAGAAATGCAAAAAGCGCAGGCTGATCTGGCTAATATGGAAGTGACCGGTGAATCCGGTGGTGGAATGGTTAAAGTTGTCATGAAAGGCACTCATGAAATAACCCGGGTTAATATCGACTCCACTTTAATGTCTGATGATAAGGAAATGCTTGAAGATTTAATTGCTGCAGCCTGTAATGATGCTGTGCATAAAATTTCCAAACAGAGTAAAGATTCAATGGCTGATATGACAGCCGGTTTGAATTTGCCACCTGGATTTAAATTACCATTTTAAATATGTCATCTTCATCCTCTCTGGATAAATTGATTGATGCCTTATGCTGTCTTCCCGGTGTGGGGCGTAAATCGGCTCAACGCATGGCATTATATTTAATTGATAAGAATCGTCAGGGTGCAAGTGATATAGCCACCAGTTTATCGGAGGCCCTGCAGAAAGTCAGAAACTGCGAATCCTGTCGAAATTTTTCCGATGATACTTATTGCCAGATCTGTAAAAATCCAAAACGCCAGCAGGCTCAGTTATGTGTAGTAGAAACGCCTGCAGATGTGATGGCGATTGAAGCTTCAGGTAGCTTTCAGGGTAAATATTTTGTATTAATGGGAAGGTTATCACCAATTGATGGCGTGGGGCCTGATGATCTGGGGCTGGATATCCTGCGTAAAAGACTGGAGCAGGAAAATATAGAGGAAATTATTCTGGCCACAAATCCAACAATTGAAGGTGAAATTACTGCTCAATATATAGCCGATTTAGCGGCGAAATTTAATGTTAAAACAAGCCGGATTGCACATGGGGTGCCAGTAGGTGGTGAACTCGAATATGTTGATAGCGGCACTTTGAGCAAAGCTTTTGAAGGTAGACAGTCATTCAGTTAACTTTCGTTTTAATCAGTATTCATCAGGTTTAAATTAAACAGGTAAACAACTATGTCAGAAACCATTTTTAGTAAAATTATTAATCGAGAAATTCCTGCTGATATCCTTTATGAAGATGATGATGTATTAGCCTTTAGTGATGTGAGTCCGCAGGCGCCAGTTCATTTTCTGGTGATTCCGAAACTGGCTATACCAACTATTAATGATATTCAGTCAAATCAGGCTGCTTTAATTGGTAAAATGGTATTAACAGCACAACAGTTAGCTAAACAAAAAGGCATTGCTGAGGATGGTTACCGGTTGGTCATGAACTGTAATGAGAATGCCGGGCAAACCGTTTTTCATATTCATTTACATGTTCTGGGTGGTCGGGCTTTAAGCTTGCCTCTTGGTTAAGTTTTATTATTTAGTTATAGCTTTTAGCAGATTAGCTGTGTAACTTTTTTTAAATCAATTAGTCTATAGTGGTTACAATTTTCATAAAATCAAAATGACTAATTCATCTTAAGTTTTTTGGGCTGCTGGAAAGTTACTGTTAATTAATCTATGAGTGCTTTTATCCCTCGAATA
This sequence comes from Gammaproteobacteria bacterium, assembly GCA_050291745.1. GTDB lineage: Bacteria > Pseudomonadota > Gammaproteobacteria > JACNJF01. Next base: position 56,529 of record JBNKKI010000159.1, read on the forward strand.
CACGCCTGGTGGTTATTATGGCTTTCTGTGGTCATCACCATTTCGATTGTAGCTGCTAGTCAGCTATTTACTAATCGTATCAGTTTGTTACTGGATAGACAGGCTGCTGAATTACTGGCGGCTGATTTATTAATTTCTTCCAGTGAAGAATTACCTCCATCTTATCAGCAACTGGCTGAAAAATTCTCCTTAAAAACAGCCAGGACAGTCTCTTTAAGAACTGCTATTTTTATCGATGATGATGCTCAACTGGTAGAACTTAAAGCAGTCAGTGAAAACTATCCCTTACGAGGAACACTGGAAAGGCAATCCATTTTATTAGGCGAATCGATTCAGACAATAGAGGGACCTAAACCGGGTGAAGTCTGGATCGATGGCAAGCTGGCTGCCCAGTTACATAAACCGATTGAACTGGGTTATCAAAATTTAACAGCTAGCTGGATTTTATCTTATGAACCGGATAGAGGTGGTTCTTTATTCAATTTAGCGCCTCGAATTTTAATGTCTCTTGATGATTTGCAAGCTACCGGGTTACTGGTACCGGGAAGTCGTGCTAAATATCGTCTGTTGGTGGCTGGGGACGAGCAGGCTATTCAACAGTTTACAGCAGAGCTTAAACCACTGCTGCAAGAGGGACAAAAATTACAGACTCTTGAAAATGCCCGCCCTGAAATGCGTAATGCACTTGATAGAACAAGAAAGTTTTTTGCTCTTTCAATTGTTTTAACTCTGGTAATTGCAATGATTTCAATTGCTATTACAGCAAAATATTCAGCTTCAAAAGAATCCATAAAAGTCGCCGTGATGCGTACTTTCGGTATTTCCAGCAAGGTTTTGATCAAATTCTATTTGCTGCAATTATTGAAAGTCTGGGGCTGGTCTCTTCCTGCAGGTTTATTACTGGGTTATGTTGCTCAATTTCCTTTGCAATGGACGCTGGGTATGTGGTTCGGTACTCGTCTACCAGAGACAGGATACTGGCCTTACTTGATTGCAGGTCTGATCGGATTCATTTCGCTGATTGGTTTTAGTCTACCTCATGTGTTGAATGTACTGGAAACACCACCCATGCAGGTATTTCGACAGATAAATCAGAGATTATCGAAAAATAAATCTATTCTACTTATATCCAGTAGTTTATTGACCTTGTTTCTGGTACTCATGTTAATTGTGACTGATATTAAGGTGGCTGGATTACTTTTTCTCATCGTTATTGTGCTCACTGTAATTACTCCACTAATATTAAAGTTGATCCTGAAATTACTGATCTTTCTCGGACATCGAAATTTCTGGTTAAATGGATATGTATTAAGCCGATTACTGAGTGGCCGTAGGAATGCCTTATTTGTCATGTCCGGTTTTAGTTTAACTCTGTTATCAGTGTTATTAATTTCTCAGGTAAAAGATCAGTTAATGCTCGACTGGGAAACACAACTACCGCAGGATAAACCGAATTACTTTCTGGTGAATATTCCAACCAAACAGGCTGACCCGCTTGTACAGTTTTTACGTTCTAATCAGGTGGAAACATCAAAAGCTTATGCGATGGTTCGTACACGCTTAATTTCAATTAATAATGAAGATGTTAAATCGATAAAATTTGATTCAGATAGAGCAAATCATTTTAAAAATCATGTGTTCAATATGAGCTTTTCTGAAAGTTTGCCTGATGATAATGAAATTGTAGAGGGGCTATGGGAAGATGGCAGTATCAACCAGACAGGTTTTTCTGTAGAGCAGGGAATGGCAGAAACCCTCAATTTGAAACTCGGAGATGAATTAAAATTTTCTGTGCAGGGAAGTCAGTTTGAAGCGAAAATAAGCAGTATACGTAGTGTGGTCTGGGAAAATTTTCAACCCAATTTTTATGTACTGGCTCCACAGAAATTATTACAAACAAAACCTCAGACCTGGTTGATGAGTGCTTTTATCGATGCAAATCATAAGCCCGTATTAAAACCATTATTACAACAATTTCCTACTGTGACTTTGCTGGATATTTCAGAAATCATGACTCGTATCAAAGGAATTATTGAACGTGCCAGTGCCGCACTGCAATTCTTTTTTGTGTTCGCCACATTCTCAGCCATTATAGTGTTACTGTCGGCATTAAAAACGACTAATAGTATTCGAGAAATGGAAATTGCCCTACTACAGGTTATTGGGGCTAATACCGCTCAAAAATTGTGGTCACAGGTGGCAGAGTTTATACTGATGGGATTTCTGGTGGGGACATTTGCAGCCCTTATTTCCAGTCTGACCGGTTGGATGATAGGAAAATTTCTTTTTGATTTATCCTATACTTTTTCTATCAATTTATGGCTTATCAGCCTGCTAAGCTCGGTCATATTAATCAGCGTAATGGGAACACTTTTTATCCATCGCTCTTTTTCAATCAGCCCGATGCGTTTACTACGCAGTTAATTTATAAATATGTCGACAACAACAGATCTGGATATAGATTTCTACAGGCAATCAATTTCTGCCAAACTTGATTGGGATGACAAACTGCAGGAAGCACTTGAATTGGCCTGGAATTCACCAAAACCGGAAAAATGCCGACCTCGTGCTTTAGATGCTGTTTTACGCTTACTGGACTTCGGTGTCGACAGAAAAACCATTCTGGCAACATTAGTCAGTGATGCAGGGCTTAAAGATACTTTTTCAGATGAAGATATTAAATCGAAATTTGGCGAAGAAGTCTTAATGCTGGCTCGAGGTATAATGACCTTGAATGGTATGCAGGACTGTAATGAAAATAGTTTTCGCACACCCGAGCAGGCTGAAAAATTACGTCGCTTATTGATGGCAATCATAAAAGATGTACGAGTTATGCTGATTAAACTGTGTTATCGGGTTAGCCGGATGCAGCTTTTGAAGCATTGCAGTTATGAAGAACGTCGTTGTATTGCACGTGAAACGCTGGATATATATGCACCTTTAGCAAACCGTCTGGGTATTGGTAAGTTGAAATGGGAAATGGAAGATTTATCTTTCAGGGCTCTGGACCCATTAAATTTTAAGCGAATAGCAACCTTACTGGAAGAACGTAGAACTGATCGTGAAAATTTTATAGAACAATTTACTAAACAGTTAACTGAGTTAATTAAGTCACAGGGGATTGAATCTCAGGTAAGTGGTCGGGTTAAACATATTGTTAGTATCTGGCGTAAAATGCAGCGGAAAAAACTGGAGTTTCATGAGCTGTTTGATGTGCGTGCTGTTCGAGTGCTTGTTGACTCTTTAGCTGACTGTTATGCCGTATTAGGTATTGTTCATACCAACTGGCACTCTATCCCGGATGAATTTGATGATTATATCGCTAATCCTAAAGATAATGGATATCAGTCATTACATACTGCAGTAATAGCGGAAGGTGGTAAGGTTGTTGAAGTACAGATCAGAACGATTGAAATGCACGAAAAATCAGAATTTGGTGTCGCTTCTCACTGGCGCTATAAAGAAGGTGTTTCGCTTGATCAACGTATGGAAAAAAGTCTGTCTGTCATGCGTGAAATGCTGGAAGGACCGGATGAAGATGCTACGGATGCATTGAATGGTTTTTCTACTGAATTATCAACTGATCGTGTCTATGTTTTTTCACCACAGGGGCAGGTAGTTGATATTCCTGCTGGTGGTACGCCATTAGATTTTGCCTACTCCATACATTCTTCAGTTGGTCATCGTTGTCGCGGCGCTAAAGTTAATGGCAGAATAACTAACTTGACTTATGAATTACAGACTGGTGAACAGGTTGAGATTTTAACTGCTAATGAAGGCGGCCCAAGTCGGGACTGGATGAATAAAAGTCTGGGGTATTTAAAATCAGCTGGGAATCGTGCCAAAGTTAGAAACTGGTTTAATCAACTTGATCACAATCAGAACTTTGCCGATGGTAAATCTATTTATGAGCGAGAACTGACAAAATTTAATCATCATGATGTCGATTTGAATCTTGTCATGCAGCACTTCAAACGTCAGGATGAAGATCAGTTTTTTACAGATATCGGACGTGGTGTCATAACCGGTGCACAAATAATTGGTTTTCTGCAACATGATAAGAATAAAAATGAAGAGAATGAAGATCCTTTTAAGAAGTTAAAAAAACCTGAAAGAAGCAAGGTTCATGATAAAGATGAAATTGTGATTCAGGGGGTCGGTAACCTGTTAACTCAGTTTGGAAAATGTTGTAAACCTGTTCCAGGCGATGATGTGATTGGGTTTATCACCAAAGGTTCCGGTGTCACAATTCATAAGCGCGATTGTAATAATGTTATGTCACTTCCTGAAAATCAACGTGTCAGATTAATTGAGGTTGAGTGGGGCAGTGGAACTGGATCTGTATTTCTGGCAGAGATTAGTATTACTGCATTTGATCGTACTGGCCTGTTACGGGATATTAGTTCTGTTTTAGCCAATGAAAAGATAAATTTACTGAATATCAATTCGACTACCGATAGAAATGAACAAATGGTCTATAGCAAATTAAATATAGAAGTGTCCAGTGTCGATCAGTTGATATTAATCATTGATAAGCTTTCACAAATACCTAATGTTCAATCAGTGAAACGCTCAAAGTAATAGCTCATATGCGGAATCCAGGATTAATCAGGAATTCTGCTGGAAATCGGGTATATTGCGCTTCTTTTGATTTTAAGCTGAAAAACAATGAATCAACTTAATCGTCGTTTCTGTGTAGCACCAATGCTTGATTGCACTGATCGTCACGACCGCTACTTTCTACGTTTGTTTTCAAAACACATATTGTTGTATAGCGAGATGATAACTACCTCGGCCATCATGCACGGTGACAGGGATTATTTATTGAGTTTTGATCAATCAGAAAATCCTGTTGCTGTTCAATTGGGTGGTTCTGATCCGGAAACCCTGGCTCGCTCAGTTAAAATTTGTGAAGAATATGGTTATGATGAAATAAATCTCAATGTTGGCTGTCCTAGTGACCGGGTTCAATCCGGGGCTTTTGGTGCCTGTTTAATGGCCCAACCTGAACTTGTTGCTGATTGTGTTAAAGCGATGAAATCTTCAACCACATTACCGGTGACAGTAAAACATAGAACAGGGATTGATAATCAGGATTCCTGGGATGAACTGGTTAAATTTATCCAGCTACAGGCTGAGGCTGGTGTTGATGCATTAATAATTCATGCCCGAAAAGCATGGCTTAAAGGTTTAAGTCCGAAGCAGAACCGGGATATTCCCCCTTTACAATATGACTGGGTTTATAAATTGAAAGAAATGTTTCCTGATCTGGAAATTATTATTAATGGTGGCATAAAGACTATTGAAGAATGCCGGCAGCATTTGAACCATGTGGATGGTGTTATGCTGGGGCGTGAGCCTTATGCTAATCCCTACATGTTGGCGAGAATTGATTTAGAGCTGTTTAATGATAATCATAAAATTTCTAGTAGACATGAAATACTGGAGCAATTCTATCCCTATATAGAGTCTCAATTAGCAAAGGGGATGCCGTTGACTAAAGTTGTAAAACATATTATTGGTTTATTCCATGGTCAGCCAAATGGACGTTTATGGCGTAGGTATTTAAGTGATCATTGCTATAAAAAAGGTGCTGATATCCGGGTGATTCAACAGGCAGCCAGTTTGGTGAATTAGTACATATTAAATTTTATTATCCTGGAATCCGCAGTTAGGCGAGTTTAATCTGGAAAAATCAGTTAATCATGAAAGTCTACGTAACACCTTAATGCAACTGATAAAATCAAAAACACGCTCATGTAATGGTTTATGAAACAGTGGGTTAACCTCTATTGCGAGCGGTCAACTGGGGAATCTAGGATTATATGCCTGTAAAGATCTGCTGTTCATAAGTTTCCCTGATAATTTCAGTACTGGTGTAAATCGCAAATGAGAATAAATATCATTTATTGGTTAATTGGATGAAATTTTTATAAAATTAAATTTCTTCATTGGAGGGATTAAAAATGAGTGATGTTACTATTCATATTGATGAGACTTTAGAATCGTCTACTCTACAGGCTATTCAAAATGATCTTTATAAGGTGGCTGGAATTAACAGGATTGATGCTGAGGCAAAACATCCCCATTTAATGGTGGTCTCGTATGATGGGAAAAAGATGAACTCAGGGGCAATTTTATCGCAATTTACTAATCAGGGATTACATGCTGAATTGATTGGTTTTTAAGGTTGCCATTATTTGTCTAGATTTATTTTTCCAGCTCAGCTTAGTAAATCTGCAACCCTCATTTGATGTTTGCTAAGAGGTCCATAAGGGTCCTGTCGTGTTTTATCGTGTACATGCATACGATAATTGATAAACCCGGCTTCATCATCTTCAAAATGCATGAAAGGGTTTCCTTCGATCTGTTCAGCAAGAGTAGATGTTTTTGCAATAGAATAATTATGGCCCGGGTGTATAACCATGCTGGAATTTAGATTATGTTTCATATCTTTGAGCGTATTATACATTTGCTCTGGATTGCCACCATGTAAGTCACATCGCCCACAGCCATAGACAAATAAGGTATCTCCAGTAATTAATTCGTTGTCAATTTGATAACATGCCGAACCAGGAGTATGGCCTGGTGTATGTAAGATTTTAATCTCGGTAGTACCCAGTTTGAGATGATCCCCACCATGATGAATTTGTGGTTTTTCCAGTGAATTATCCCAGAATTCATATTCCGGTTTGAGTAAATGAACTTGAGCCTCAGAATGATTTAATAAGGCTTCAATACCATTAATATGATCATGATGACTATGAGTCAGAAAAATATGGTTAATGTTTAAATCCAGACTTTGCACTTTGTGGATTATAGCGGCAACATCCCAGGCTGGATCAACAACGGCAGCCTGACGGGTTTCAATATCTTCAATCAGATAAACAAAATTTTCCATCGGGCCTAACTCGATAGCATGAATTCTGGTTTTTTGTGAGGACATATTATTTCCTGGTTTTCTGGATGTGATTCATATTTTAACTGAATATAGAAAATTTTGGAATTTAGAAACAATAAGTTATTTCAGTAATTTTAAAACAATAAAGATGATTATCAGTAAACTATGAGTTGACCTTGTAAACCGGTAAGGGTAGATTTATCTGATCAATTTGAGCGTGATGAGGCTATATATGTATTTTTATAAAACTGTTTTTTTTCGAATTACATTATATCTTTTATTTTTAATAAGTTTTTGTGCTCAACCGGTTATTGCGGAGCCACCGGAAGGTTATCAGTTTCAATCATTAACCAAAGCACTGCAACAGTCGGCAACAGAACATAAGCCTATGTTTCTTTACTTTGGACGCTATGGATGTACTACATGCCGTAAAATGCATAAAGAAGTATTTAGTGATGCAGGTTTAAGAGGCCAGTTTTCCGATGAATTTATACTCGCCTATGTGGATACAGAAAGTGGAAAACGCATTCGACTTCCAAATGGCGAAAGAACAACCGAGATGCAATTTGCATCACGGAACAGAATTCTCGGAACACCGACTTTTATTTATTTTTCAGAAGATCAAAAGCCAATATTTAAAAGAGCGGGTTTTCAAACTATTGAGCAAATGGGCGATTATAATAAATATATTTCAGAGGGACACTATAAGCACATAAAACTGGACAAGTTTCTGGCAGCAAAATGAAAATATTGTTAAGTATTTCTTTACTGTTTTTATTTTCTCAAACCTTATTAGCTACTGACTCATGGCAGTTCAAAAATAAAATTGCTATTACAGAAGCTGCTCAGGAAGGGGTTTTTCATCATCTGGAAGGTGCGGGGCGAAAACATATAGCTGTTTCTGCTGAAAAAGTGGCGGTGGTATGGGAGGATGATCATAGCGGTGCTCCACAAATATATCTGGCGCAAATGAAAATCGGGGATAAGCAGTTTTCAGGCAAATTGTTGGTCAGCAATGGAGAGGAAGCTTATGAACCAGCCATTGTCGGACTGGGCAAAGCTCAGTTTGTCTTAGCCTGGGAACAGGATGGGGCAGTGTATGCCAGATCATTTCATCAAAGTTTACATAAGTCGATTAAATTATCCACTCATTCGGCAGGTCATGTAAGTCTGGCAGCCAGGCATAATAAAATTTATGCTGTATGGAGAGAGCAACAGGGAAATAACTGGAGTTTATGGGTGGCATCTCTGGGTTTTGATAAATCCGCTAATTTACAGTTATTGACAAAAAATACAGTTGAAGCTGCTGAAATTCACACTCCGGTACTTTTTCCGACAATTGCAATAAATGATACAGGTTTAATGCTTGCCTGGGAGGATAGACAATCCGGTCATACTCGTTTGAAATATAGTTATTCTGAAGATGCTGTTAATTTTGCTGAACCTCAATACCTGAATGAGTTTTTTTCTAATAGAAATCAATACGACAAAGGAAGCGGTGTGACACGTGTTTCTATAGCTTCTTTTGCAGCGGATGAAATGGTTGCAGCCTGGATGGATAAAAGACGAGGTGGGTCGGGTTATGGTATTTATGCTGCTTTAGGAAGTGATGATTCTTTTGGACCTAATGAAAAAGTCCATAGTCAAAAAGGGGATAAGCTACCGCATTATAATCCCGCTACTGCAGGTAATAGAAACGGTGATTTTGTCATTGCCTGGGATGATTTTCGACTCGGTAATTCCGATATCTGGTTAAGTTCATATGATGATAATAGTGAGTGGACTGTAGATTATTCACCCGTTTCAGCTTCAGGTAAAGGAGAGCAGACTCATGCTTCTATTGCTTTAGATGAGAAAAGCGGTTTGCATTTAATATGGGTTGAACGTGAAGTAAAAGATGGACCGACCCGTCTCTGGTATAGCTATGCAAAAAAATATTGAATTACTCGGGCTCTTTTTTTGTGCTAGTCATTGAAATACCAAGTGGACCACGAGGTACAGAAGTGGTCAATAATATGTCATCACGCTGTAGTTCGATCAGCACAGATTCTCCTGAAAGTCCTTCTGTGGTTGCCTGTTGAAGATCTCCCATAGTGAATATTTTATCAGAAGCATAGCTAAGGATAATATCTCCGGGTTCTATACCTGCATTCATTGCTGCTGACCCACTAAACACTTCTCTAACAATAACCCGGTTTGGCAGATCTGCTGCATACAGGTATTCATCAAATACCTGATCACCAAACTGATCCCTGATACCTTCGGTTGATCCCGGTAACTGTTGTAACTTTTCGAAATATTCCGGATTATCAATCCAGTCTTCGCGAATAGCCTGATCACGTAATTGTAGACGGGCCAGGTTATTTTTTCCGATTAATTGCTGGATTTGCTGAATCGTATTGGCTGGGATATTGGAGCGTTGTAATTTTTCTTCTAAAGTCAGTGGTTTTATTATCACTGGTGGTTGTGTTTTAGTCGTAACAGTTAAATCCTGTTCAGTTATCAACTTAGAGTTACTGTTGATTAATGTTTGTTCCAGTTTACGTAATTTTTCTTCGTATTGTTGTTGAATAGATTGTTGAACGGTTAATTCATTTTCAAGCGCTTCTATTCGGTTCAGCAACGAATTATAGGATTCAATTAAATTAGTATTTGAATAGGGTACTGTTTTTGCTTGTTCGATTCGAGAAGATGAAAGTGACCAGATAATACCTGAGCTTAATATAATCCCTGATAATATAAGTATCAGTTTGCTACTGGTCATTTCGAAAGTTTCATGTCATCACCGGTTATTGAATTTTTTACCATAACCAGTGATATTAAGTTAAACCCTTAGCCAAAAATTCCCTGCCAATAAGTACGTCGGGCGGTAACAGGTGCTGTAACAGTTTCGGTTAAGTCTACCTCAGTCGTATCATCATCTGTTAAACCAGATATTTCTGCTTCAATTTTTCTCAATTCTTCTTCCGTTTGAAAGATTGTTTTATCATCGTCATCATCCATGTTTAAAAAAGTTACGTTATTACTCATGGTTACTACCTTAATGTCTACTGCCGGGAAGAATAATTAAAAAATAATTAAAATACTGTGTCAGATTACTCAAAACGTAATATTAATCTATTTTAACTTTTAAAAGCTAGTTTAATTAGTTGTAATTGAAAACTCATTGAAACAAGTATGTGTTTAATTAATCATGAGTATTTAAATATAAACCGATAATCCATGAATTTTTCATGGAATACTAGTTGCTGATAACAGGTAATCTGTTTTCTTTAACCTGGAATCCGCAGTTGGACGAGTTGATTGTGCGTTTGAGGTGGTGTGGATCAAGGCGTAACGACGTGGAATAGGCTGCTATTCCAGGGCGTTACAACGAAGAGATACACCGCCTCACAGTTGCAATTCAGTTCGTAGCGGGATGCACCGATTGGGTGATTATACACATCAACTGTCATGGTTTATGAAACAGTGGGTTAACTTCTATTGCAAGCGGTCAACTGCGGAATCCAGGTTTAATAAAACTAATAACTTTCAATCCTGATAATACATTGTGTTATCAGGCTTAATTATCCGGAGAGAAAAATGTCAGCTTACGAATGTGAAATTTGTGGAATGAGTGTTGGTACTATGACCTGTGGTACCTGTGGAAAAGAACTTGTTCATAGTTCTATCACCACTGATGATGGTGAAAAAGTGCATGTCTCAGAGTGTCCTGATGGTCATGGGAAAATTAAATCCCCCATGTGCTGTGGTACAGATATGACCTGTAAAGTCTAGTACTCGGATATTTTGCTGAAAAATTTAGTTAAACCCTGGTTCTGCAGTTGACCGCTAGTATGAGTGAATAAGCTCTATTAGAACAGTCAACTGCGGATTCCAGGTTGAAACTTATTCATCATTTTCAGCATGTAATTGACCCAGTAAATTGAAATCATCCAGCACGCAATATAATGCGGGCACCAGGAACAGGGCAGTAATAGTGGCGGATGTTAGCCCGAAAGCCAGGCTGGCTGCCATCGGGATTAGTATCTGAGCCTGTAGGCTGGTTTCTGCTAGCAGTGGTGTTAATCCTGCAATAGTTGTTATAGAGGTTAATAGAATTGGTCTAAAGCGGCTTGTACCAGCCAGCTTAGCCGCACGAAAGGTATCTATTCCATTATTGCGTTCTTCACGAATAAATACGACTAATAAAATTGAATCATTAACCACTACCCCAAATAATGATGCCATACCAATAATGCTGGGCATTGTCAGATCCAGTCCCAGAGCATAATGTCCAAACATAACACCGATTAACGATGATGGTATGACGACCATTACTGTTAATGGTGCGGTATAACCTCTAAATTGTAGTGCCAGCAAAAAATACACGCCTATGAGTCCTAACACGACATTTCGTACGATCGATTTTCCTGTCTTGGCAGAGTTTTGACTTTCTCCCTGGGTATCGATTTTAACTCCCGGATATTTTTGTTGAATGATCGGGAATATATCAATGGCTGCAAGATTCAGTAATTCCTGTGAATTCGCTTTTTCCCGCTGAACATCACCATAAACAGTAATCGTTCTTTTGCGGTCGATACGATTTATTCTGGCCCAGCCTCTCATTTCTTCAATATAGGCAACATTTAATAATGGAATCTGACTGCCATTTGGCCCTGTAATAGTGATTTGTTCCAGGTCACTGGAGGAAAGGCGATCCTCAGCAGCCAGTCGTAAATCAATTTCATAGGTTTCTACACCTACTGGAAATTCATCAATTTTAATACCCTGAAAGGCTGCTCTGATTTGACTGGAAACCATCATTGCATTAATTCCGAGTACGCCTGCAGAGGGTTTCATCCTCAGCTGTAATTCGCGTTTACCAGGACGTAGGTCATCACTAACATCAACCACTCCTGAATATTTGTTTAGCCAGTTTTGCAGTTCATGTGATGCAAGCTGTAGCTGAGTTAAATCATCTCCTTCCAGCCTTATCTCAATAGCTCGTCCACCAGGGCCGGTTGCAGGTTCAGTAAATTTTAATGCAATGACAGCAGGCATATCATTCAGTTGTTGGCGCCAGGCATCACGAAATTCATCTAGACTGGTATTGCGTAATTCAGTGCCTAACAGATCAACAATAACCCGTGCTACATGTGGACCCGATTCATAAGCGTCGGGATTCTGACCATAAATGATGGTGATGTTTTGAACCAGTGCCTGACCATCTGGCTGTATTGATTTGAATTTTTTATTGATATTTTCAGCAGCCTGAGTGATTTTTTCTACCATTTTTTCGGTAACTGATAATGGGGTTCCCTGGGGGAGTAACAGGCGTGCCTCCAGAATATCTCCTTCGGTAGAAGGAAAACCCACAAATTTTAACTTTCCAGACATAGGTAATGCTAAAGCAAGAATGATAAGCATGATCACAATACCAAGAGTCAAATAACGGTAAGAAATGGCTTTTTCCAGTAAGGGGGCGAACAGGCTTTCACGAAGATAATCGAAACTATGCTCAAACCAGCTGCGAAATTTAGATGTTTTTCGATTCTCAATATGTTTCAGGCTGTGTCCGAGATGATTTGGCAGGATTAGAAATGCTTCAATGAGACTGACTGAAATGACAATAATTAATACGACTGGCATAACTCTGAGAATCTGCCCCATGACACCGGTTATAAAAGCCAGCGATCCAAAAACCAGTAATGTGGTCGTAAATGATGAGAGTATGCCGGGTAATACCTGGTTAGTCCCTGCAATAGCGGCATGCAGGGCTTTTTCACCTTTTTCCAGACGAGCAGCAATATTTTCAGCGATTACGATAGCATCATCCATTAATAATCCAACACCGATTAACAGGCCGACCAGTGTCAGCATATTAATGGTCATGCCAATCACCGGAATGATAAACAGTGCACCCAGAAATGAAATAGGTAAACCCATCGATACCCAGAAACTATATTTAAAGCTAAAAAATAACCATAAAATCAAAAATACGGCTATCAATCCCTGAACCCCATTTTTAACAATCATATTGAGTCGATCCTGAACAATAGATGCTCTATCCTGGGTCAAAGTCAGATGGATTCCTTTTGGAGCCAGCAGGCTTTCCTGTTGAAGAAAAGACTTAATATCGGCTAAAGATTTGAGGATGTCCTGTGACTGGGTTTTGGTGATATTAAGAACCGCTGCACGCTGTCCATTAAATAGAATGCGGGTTTCATCCCTGTCAAATCGATCAGTGATAGTGGCTATGTCGCGCAGTCGAATACTGGCACCTGATTTACCTGAAATCACTACCAGATCTGCCACCTGTGCGACAGTTTTTCTTTTATCATCAAAACGGATCAGAATATCTTCCTGTGGACTTTCCAGGCGTCCGGCTGGTGTACTGATGCTTTGGCTTTGCATAGTATTAGCTATATCTGATAGAGATAAGCCATACTGACGCAATCTTGCTGCTGGAATTTCCACCCGGATCTGGTGATCGGAAAACCCATCTATGACCACATTGGCTATTTCAGCTGAGGCCAGTAAACGCAGTTTTACATCCTCTGCATATGCTTTTAATACAACCGGATCTGACGGGCCGGTTATAGCTATAGAAATAACTGAATCTGTGCGACCGAGTTCTTCAACAACTGGAGATTCTGTTTGATCGGGAAAGTCATTGATACCATCAACTGCAGATTTAATATCATCCAGAAAGTGCTGCATGTCACTTCCTTCAATCATAACAGCTGTAGCTTTTCCAAATCCTTCAGAAGATTCACAAAGCATTTCATCCAGATCTGCAATACTTTCCAGAGCATCTTCCAGTCGACGGCAAATAGCGTCTTCTACATCTTCAGCTGTTGATCCCGGATAGACTACCTGAATACTGACTTTGTCGTTTTCAATTCGAGGGAAAGTTTCGCGTTGTAAATTAGGCAGGCTGATCAAACCGAGAATTATAATCGAAAGCATGAACAGATTTGCAGCTGTCTGATGTAAGGCGAACCATCTAATCATGGTCTTACTCTCCGTTTGACATATGACTGCCGACCATATTTACCGGTTTAAGTAACATGCCTTCTACAGCAGGAATTAAATCGGTTAATACCAGTAAATCCCCTTCATTAAGACCTTTGGCCAGGATGCTGCTCTTGTTCTGGTCAAACTTTTTTTCGACTTTACGAATTTCCAGGCGGTTATCTTTATTGAGCAGATAAACATGGCCATTTCGTATGGAGGAACGTGGAATAACCACGCTATTTGCTTGCGGGCGGCCAGCAATGGAAACTTCTACAAACATGCCTTTAGATAAAGGAGGACGTTGTCCGGGAATGATTTTCTGTAATGGTTTTTCTACCCCAACCACAATCCCCATGGTGCGAGTCTGACTATCGACATTGTCAGAAAAGCGCAGAAATATTGCATCCCAGCTGGCATACTGCTGATTTCCTATATCCAGCTTTACCGTTGGTTTAAAGCCGGTGATACTGTTTAAATTTTCTGAAAAATCCTGCAGGTTTTTAGTCATCACATCATCCTCTTCAGAGAATAAATTCTTAAGTGCTGACATAGATACCTGGGCAATAATTTCGACTCTATCTATTGAGTCGCCGGAAAATAATTGCTGCCCCTTGCTGACATATTGATCTGCTTCTATAGTCAAGCCTGATATACGTAAATTAAAAGGTGCTTTTACCTGAGTATTAGCAAGATCTCTTTGGGCCTGAGTGATTTTTGCCTGTTGTAGTTTCTGTTGAGAAGGTATGAGTGACAAACTGTTTTTCAGATTTTGCACCTGAGCAGTTGACGTTAACATGGTTCGTTCAGCGGCATCTGCACTACTTTGAGAGACACCACCTTTTTTAAGCATTTTTTGCAGGCGTTGATTTTCTCTGGTTGCCAGATCAAGATTTCTCTGTTCAATTTTCAGTGATGTTCTGGTATTTGATAGTTGTACATCCAGTTCGGCTAATTGTGTTTTCGCCTGTGCCAGATTGAGTTCATAATCGACTGGATCAATTTGAAATAATATTTCACCCTTTTCTATGATCTCTCCATTTTTTAAACGTGGATGCATGGAAATAATGCGACCTGATACCTGAGCAATTGATTTCCATACCTGAGCTGGTTGAACCACACCATAACCCTCTGCAATTGGGGTGAACGCCTTTTTTTCAATGCGTAATGTTTCTACAGCCCTAACAGGTTCACCGGATTCAGATAGCTGTGGTGGTTGTTTGCCACTTTTCATCACTGCCATTACTATGATGCCAAATATAATGGGCGGTAGAATCCAGAAAACTTTTTTTCTATTGAAAATGTGCTCACTCATACTGAGATACCTGAGGAAAGAATAGCGTTATTTTGAATCTGAAAGATCTGAATAGGTCAGGCTGATTCCAGAAGATTGTATACGGTGTATCATACAATCTACTTTGAATCCTATCTACACATCTTCTTTTTATTTTATTAAACCTGGATTCCGCAGTTGACCGCTCGCAATAGAGATTAACCCACTATTTCATAAACGATTACAGTTGATGAGTATAATCACCCAATCGGTGAATCCCGCTACGAACTGAATTGTACGTTTGAGGCGGCGTATCTCTTCGTTGTAACGCCTTGCAATAGCTGGCTATTCCGCGTCGTTACGCCTTGATCTACACCACCTCAAACGCACAATCAACTCGTCCAACTGCGGATTCTAGGTTAAAAACTGTTTCAGGCAACTTCTATTTCGTTTAACTACTTATCAGTTGCTCTGGTACTGATATCTCCAAAGGGTTTAAGAGGGGCTTCAGGTCAGGATGTCGAAAGAATACAGGACATATTCCGGTGGCTATTTCTATAGCTTTTTTTGATAGCTCAAGTTGATCCTGAATAAAGAATAAATGCGCTAATCTTACATAGGTACTCGGATTAAGTTCATGATCTAGAAATTCTGATAATTGAGTCGATATATGCTGAAGATAATCAACCGGGTATTGATCAGGTTGATACATAGTCATGAAGTAGTAATAGTAATAATGGCATATCTTGTTATTGATATTTTTATAACCCTGTAATTTATCTCTTTCGATAATATTAATGGCAGCAGCATAATTTTCTATGGCTTTTTGTTGATTACCTGCCTGTCGGTAAGCATCTGCCAGTGCGCCCCACATTTCATGTATGGCAATATTTTCCTTATCAGCGAAACTCTCCAGTGCCTTTTTTCGGTAATCTATAGATTGTTCATAATCACCTAAGTAATAAAAAATATATCCTAGAAATTCATAACCCAGATAGGATTCTGGTTTCAATAAGCGGGCTTTATTGAAAAACTCTCGGGCTTTGTCCAGCTTATTGCGGCACAGATTCATCACACCCAGATTGATATAAGTAATTTCATTGGGATTAAGTGCTGCTGATTCTTCATAGGCCTGTAAGGCTTCCAGAGGGTTGCCTGTTAAAAACAGGTTGTTACCAAGTTCAAAGTGATGCTTCCAGTAATCAGGTTCAATTTCAATAGCTTTTCGGGCATAAAATAAGGCCTGACTTTCAGCATCTTTGATATCTGTAATACCCTGACTAAAAGCTTCAGAATATGCCCCGGCCAGTCCGCTGACTGCATCAATATTGTTTGATTCAGCCCTGAGTATTTTTTCACAGAGTTCTATAGATTCCGGTATGCGTCCGGTTACCCTGAATAAATGACTTTGAACTGAAATAACATAGGAATCCTGCGGATCTAATTGTTGTGCTTTATCACAGGCAAGCTGAGCTTCTTCCAGCATATCTTTTGTATCAGATCGCCAGCATTCACAAATATAGGAATTTGCCAGGGCTGCATGAGCACGGGCAAATTCGGGACTGGATTTTAGCGTTTTAATTAGCAGGTTCTGAGCTCTTTTTAAGCCTGTTTCGGAATGATGTTCATCCAGTAATTGCCTGGCCTGTAAATATTTTTCCTGAGCATCTATAGATACAAATTTACTTTGTATGGAATCTAATGACTGCTCGCAAATAGAGCTTTTAAAAGTCATAAAACGTTGAGCAATTTTGTCTGGCCGCTGTATCAGTTCAACAGTGGTGACACTATCTGTAAAGATTAACTGTTCAATACTTTTAAAGTATAAAAAAATCTGAATGGCCTGATAGCGTTTTTTGCGCTGACTTCTTATTGTTAATACACAATCTGCCTGATATTTTTGGGCTATATCAACTGACATGTACTTTTCGGGTAAAAGCGAGGGGTTAATGATGATTGATTTAAAGGAATCCTTTAATTGATTATGTATGGATTTGGTCAGATCTGTTAATTCAGCTGAAATCGTATTTAAAACCAGACTGAATTTTCCCAGAATAGGTTTTTTGGGCTTTGTATCTGATTTATTTGTGTTAGTTCCTGTATCTGAAGAATTCGTTAAATACAGCGATCCCGGTTCAACTATAAGAACTTTGGCTATTCTGGTAATTGTTTTAGGTGATACATATTCTTCTCTAAAAACCCGGTTGATGGTATCTTTTGGGGGAGATAGCAAGTTCTCCATTTCAGCGATTTTCTCGGCAAGCGATGCCTGAGTTTTAATACCGGCATTAAGCATTGCTATTTCAAGCTTTTCTCTAGAGGCTTTGATACCTCGTTTTCTTATTCTTTTATCCATTTTCATAAATTCGTGAAAATTGTGACATATTTTTGCTAATTGAATCTTTTTAATGGGCCTTATCTGCCTTTAAACACCATTAACTGTCATTAGCAGTCGATTTTATAGGTTAACAATGTCTGGCATATTGAACAATATTATCCTTCACATTTTTTGATTAGATTAAGCCTCAAAATGTATTGGAAAATCGAGCTATTGACGTGTTTTATTAAAACACGGGCATTTTTAGATAATACAACTTTGGAAAGAATTATAATGAGATTTCAAATTGGTCTAATTGGTGGTCTGTTTAAAAGCAGTCAAATAACAAAAAGAAATGGTCATCAAGGAAAAAGGTATCCATATTCTAAAGCTATCTTAATTCTTCTAGGGGCGTTGGTTTTAGCATCCTGTAGTAGTGACTCTGACCCGGAGCCTGAACCACAGGATAACACGGCTCCTGTAATAGTATTGAATGGTTCAAATCCGCTCAATATTACTATCGGGGATACTTATACAGATCCTGGTGCATCCGCTTCGGATGATGTAGATGGCAATATTACAGATAATATCGTTGTGGGTGGGGATACTGTAGTAACCACTGGCGAAGCAACTTTTAGTGTCACTTACAATGTGAGTGATAGTGCAGGAAATTCAGCTACTCAGGTAACCCGGACGGTGAATGTGATTGCGGTTGATTCAGAAGCACCTGATTTAACATTGCTTGGAGAGGCAACATTGAACATTACCCTTGATGGTAGTTATGTTGAGCCTGGTGCCACTGCAATAGATAATGTTGATGGTGATATATCAAATGATATCGTGATAACGGGTAGTGTAGACACAGCCACAATAGGCACTTACATAATCACTTATGATGTGAGTGATTCAGCCGGAAATGCAGCGACACAGTTAAGTCGCACAGTTAATGTGCTAGCTGCGGGTAATAATTCACCAGTCATAAACAGTTTTACAGTTTCCTCTGACCCTTCTTACACCAATTCGAATACAAATTTTATCTGGAATGTTAGTGATATTGATGGTGATACATTGACTTGTTCGCTTGATATCGATAGTGACGGTACTGATGATTTTACTGTTAATGATTGTGCTAATTCGACATCACAGGGATACACTTTCACTGTAGCTGGAAGCTTTACCGCCAGACTAAAGGTTAATGATGGTACTGCCACTGCTGTTGAGTCCAGTGTTGACTTCAGGGTGATTTCTCCTTTATCAACCGATGTTTCTGTGACTGGTCCAGCAGTTGCAGGTGAGAGATTGCTGTATACTATTACTGTTGGTAATACAACAGCTGTGCCGATTGAAGATGTGACTGTGTCTTTTGTATTGCCAGCGGAACTGAGCTTTAACGATTCCACTGATGCTGCACCCAATGCCAGTAACTGTGGTGCATATGGCTGTGATCCTTCAGAAACTCCCAAATGGTCGTTTAGCATCCTGGAAGCAGGTGAAACACAATCCATCAGCGTTAATACACTAGTTGATGAGTCGACCCTGGAAGGTGTTGAGATAGTCTTACCGGTAGTATTCAGCAGCACGGGTATCAGTGATATACAAATCGATAAATCCGTAGCTGTATACAATGAGCTGGAAGCTGAGCTTGCACTGGGTGCCTCAAAGGATCCGGTGATTCCGAACGAAACCTTCAGCTATACATTGGATGTCGGTAACATAGATGCTGCTTCGCTGACCAACGCTGTACTTACCGCCTATCTGCCGTATGGGGTGACGGTTGATAGCATCAGTGATGGTGGCACTGAAACCAGCACCGGTGTTGTGAGCTGGAATCTCGATTCGGTAGCCGTCAAAGAATCATTGCACCGTGAAATCACCGTCACCACCAATGCGGGCATCACCGGTGGCGCTATCCTCAAGACCCGCGCCGAGTTGTCCCATGACGGTAATCTTGAAATCGACAATGCCACCGAATACGTGGTCACAGTCGAAGCAGAGGAAGCTATTCCGTTGCAGATCGAAATCGACA
>JBNKKI010000160.1:0-36339 GCA_050291745.1 Gammaproteobacteria bacterium
AATAGTCATATGCAAGGCGTCATCCGCAGGGAATGGCATGCCCTTTTCAAGGATGACAACGCAGCAGATGGCTGTTTCCCGTCTCGCCCGAAGGGAAGCCCCCAAATCCCCCAATCCGGCGTTGCAGTTCTTGACAAGGGAGGAGCCATTGCCTGCAAACTGCGCCTTGTCTTGGGAAATTTGGGGGCTTCTATAATCTACATACAGTTTAGGACAGTACACTAGGTTTATAGATTATTTATCTGGGAACTTCTAATGAATTTCCTGACTGCTGGACGTTTAGATAAATCTTATATTCATTGTATTCTTAGCTGATCCTGCTATAAGAATATAGGACTACCGGTTAAATTATTTTCGTTCCAGGAATAACTGAATTTTATTAGCAGAATCTTATGGTTCACTTTATTTAGCTGATTAATCAGTTAATGACAGAAGAAACACTTAATTTAACCTGGAAAAATCAGTTCAGTGTGAAAAAGTTGAATAACAGATTGATATGCCTGGTCTAAGCCGGGGATGACAGTCGTTAGAGCAATGCAGGAGCAATTGCCGAGAAATCAAAAACACCGTTGCCAGCTGATTGGTAAAGAGTGTGTTTTTGATTTTATCAGCTGCATTAAGCTGTTAGCTGGACTTTCATGATTCACTGATTTTTCCTGGTTTATGAAACAGTGGGTTAAGCTCTATTGCAAGCGGCCAACTACGGAATCCAGGATGATAATAATTAAAAATATATTTTTGACACTACTCCTTCTGTTAAGCTGCAGTATGACTTTTGCAGCTGAAAAACTTGATATTGAAGAGTATCGACAGGCACTGAAACTCAAACCAGACCTGGAAAATGGGCGCAAACTATATCGAGTGTGTATGGTTTGTCACGGACCGGAAGGTCAGGGAACTGCAAATGGTATTTACCCTCAAATAGCCGGGCAATTACGCCAGGTTGTCATCAAACAACTCACAGATTTTCGTGCCGGTAACCGGGACAATCCCATAATGACCCCTTTTTCAAGTCTGGCTATGTTGGGTGGCGCTCAACAAATAGCGGATGTCGCCGCCTATGTCGAACAACTAAAAATGACTCCATATAATAATAAGGGGACAGGAGTTGATCTGCAATTCGGCAAACAGATATACCAGAAATATTGCAGCGAGTGCCATGGTGAAAATGGGGAGGGAGATGCAGAAATTCACATACCTCTATTGCATGGCCAGCATTACAATTATCTGGTACGTCAATTCAACTGGATTCGTAGTGGCCAAAGACGAAACGCCGATAGAGATATGGTGAAACTGATCCAGGCATTTTCAATCAGAGAAGTAGCAGCAGTGATGGACTATTTATCCCGACTGTCTCCACATCCTGATAAAATGGCTGAACCTGAGTGGACTAATCCGGATATGCCGGATTTTGTTAGAGGTGATCACTTGCCAGCACTGCAAAAACAACAGCAAACCCCTTTGCTAAAACCTAACTTCCCAGAAAATCATGAATAACCAGGCTTAATTCACCAAAGATTTTTTAACCCGCAGTTTCAAGTAACTCCAATACTCTGTTATTGCCTTGTCTACGTGCAAAATCAATTGCTGTTCGCCCACTTTTGGATTTGAGTAATCTATCTGCTTTATGTTGTAGCAAAAACTCAACTAAATTTGCTGATCCATTGCCAGAAGCTTCCATTAATGCAGTAATACCAAATTCATCTGTTGCATTGATATCTGCACCAAGTTCAACCAGTGTTTTAACAACCTGTAAATTCCCTTTCGCGGCAGCAATGATCAATGCTGTCGCGCCACTATTATCTCGAGCTTCAAGATTTTTATCGTATTTATATAAGATCCTGATGATTTCAGGATACCCCTTATCAGCAGCCTGCATCAATGCAGTCAAACCATTCTTATCCCTGGCTTGAGGATCTGCCCCCTTAAATAGTAATTGCTCAACCAGTGTGCTGTAATTATTACGTGCTGATATCATTAAAGCATTCCAGCCTGCTCTTGTTCTGTCCTCGACATGTGCACCTCGCTCCAGCAACATTGCAGTCAACTCAGATAATCCATTCTCAGCAGCAAAAGTCAAAGCTGAACAACCGGCTACTGTACGTTGATTTACATCGGCGCCACGATTAAGCAACAAGACGACCGATGAAAAATTACCGTTTTCCACCGCCATCATCAAGGCAGTTTTTCCAAATTCATTGGCTGAGTTGACATCCACCTGAGCTGAATCAAGAAGTTTCTGCTCCGTTTCCAGGTCATCGATACTGGCCGCGATACGAAATTCAGCACCGGTATCCGTTGTAGCGAACAATTGCCCGGAAAACAGAAACAGGTTCAGAGCAATCAGTAATAAAATTTTATATTCAAACTTCATTCGGCTTCACCCTGATTAGAATAGTGCACGTCTCAGGACGCATCTGCAGCTGTTGTTTCATCGGTATCTTCCGGCTCATCTGGTTCTTCATGGGCTATACCTTTATGGCAATCTATACAGGTTTGACCTTCATCCACCGCGCGTCCATGTCTATTACGAGCGCTTCGATCCTGTTCAGAGAGTTCCATAGTTTCCCAGGAGTGACAACTCCTGCATTCGCGAGAATCTGTCGCTTTCATTTTTGCCCATACCCGGCTTGCCATTTCCCAACGATGTGCATCAAATTTTTCATCGGTGTCTATGGTACCTAAAATTTCATGTACAACATCTTTATAAGCCATAAATTTTGCGACCAGTTTAGGCCCCAAATCCTTCGGTACATGACAATCGGAACAGGTCGCACGTACCCCTGAAGCATTTTTATAATGCATTGATTCTTTGTACTCCTTCAGGTTTCGTTTCATCGAATGGCAGGAGGTACAGAACTCCATTTCATTGGTGTAGGCAAGACCACTTCCAGCCAGTAGCATAAAGCCACAGCCGAGTAGAAAAATAAAAATAATTACACTCAAAGATACTTTTTTAAACATACCAAAACTTCCAATAGCAAATCAATATCAGGTATTCAACAAAGGCAATACATAATCCTGAAAGGTTTCCATACTCATCTGGCCTCTATGGATATAGTGGATATGACCAGTCGTATCGATGATTACGGTATAGGGTACGATTTGTTCACTATTACCCCAGTCTGTTAACAAATCAGGATGAGAAGAAGGTTCGGCTACCAGAATCGGGTAATTTATACCCAGAGTGCGTGAAACATTTCTCAGCTTGCGCTCTTCATCGACTCCGACTCCAATCACCTGTAAACCCTGTCCTTTGTATTTATCCTGCATCTGAACCAGATCGCGGATTTCATACTGACAGGGTGAACACCAGCTAGCCCAGAAATTAAAAACAATTACTTTACCTTTCCATTCCTGTAAAGAATGTTTTGTGCCATCCAGTCCAGGTAGAGCAAACTGTGGCATTTCCCAGACATTACTGGTCTTGCTTGGAAGAGTAAGAGTTGTCGTTTCAGGTTTAGCTGCATCTTCAGTCACTAGTTGCGGAGTATGCACTGGTAGATTGCCTCCATTAATGCTTGCCCAGGTCGTAGCGATAACGACCAGCCCTGACAGTAACAGAATTATTTTTTTCATTCAGCCTAGCCTTCTTTTTTAATCACATTCCAGCTTACCGGATACTTCTTACCAAGGTCATTGACAAATTCAATCAGTCGTTGACTGATAACGGCCTGACGAATGCGATCCCGGATACCGTCAAATGAACGTATCCCCCCTGGTCGACGATCAATAATGGTTATCAGATGAAAACCCTGTTCAGTCTGGATGACCGGACTAATCTCGGAATTCTCGAGTTTGGCTATTGCCTGTTCTATCTGTGGACGGCCACTACCTTCCTTGAGCCATCCCATATCACCATTATGTTCGCGCCCATAAGGATCGATACTATATTGACCAGCAAGATTGAACAGACTTTCTCCTGCCAGGATTCGATCACGCAATGACTGTGCTTCAGCACGAGTTGACAACACTATTTGTCCAATATGACGACGCTCAGGAATTTTAGATATCTCTGGATGTTTGTCGTAGTAAGCCTTTAGATAAGCCTCATCACCAGCCCATTCTGATTGCATTTTTTCAACCAGAATAGCAGGCAGCCGGTCCGATTTAAAACTTTCTACCTGAGCCGAAACATCAACTCCTTCAGATTCAGCAGCTCGGGCTATCAGTAACAACTCCGCTCTTTTGTAAAGCCTGTCCTGTAACCATTCAATGTCTGGATTTGAATTCTCTTTGACATTAGAAACCAGATCTTTATAAGTTATTTTCAGACCATCGCCTTCCATAATTACCGTATCATCGGCCGTATCAGGAATTAAACGATCTTCGTGCATGCTTACATGATAACTGTTACGTAAGGTCTTGATCGTCAACAGACGCAATTGTTGATAACGACTGGATATATAAGCAGATTTAGCTGCATCAAGAGCATCACCGTTACCGTTATATTGCTTTTTCATATTCGCCTGAACTTCTGGCGGGATAATGATTTTTTCACGTAGCTTGTTCATATAGTGACGGTAGAGTTGCCCTGTCCTGAAATCTTCGACTTCACGGACAAATGAATCCTGTTTATCATAGGCACGTTTTTCCGCTTCCAGTCTGAGCAGCCGGGATGCCACCAGACGCTGAAGCAGGCCACCACGCAGAGATGCCTGATCATCAACATCCATCGCAATAAACTGTGTAGCGAAAGGGGAACTGTTAATCGCTGTCTCAAGTTGACTAGCTGTCACATTTAATCTGCCGATGGTTGCCAGTATCTCTTCACTTTCAGCCATTGCATAGGCTGGAGTGAACACCAGCACAGAAGCAATAAAGCAAATTGAAGATATCTGTTTTAACCAGTATCGGCATGATTTAGCTGAATAGTAACTGGATAAAGTTTCTTTCCAGATCACCTTGGTTTCAGCCTGAATAGATGGTTTTTTAAAAAATGTATTTATCATCATTTTGTACATATAAGATAGATTCAGTTTGATTGTTTGAGGAAATTTCTGGACGTATTCCAGAAATAGTAGCACAGTGAATCAGTATTAAGAGAGCGCCAGCCTGAAAGGCTGGCGCTAAAACTACTTACTGCAGAAGAAATCAATCTTCCGGAATCTTGCCACCCAGATCCGGTGCACTAGAGTGCATCCAGGAGACAGCATCTTCATAGTTATCCAGAATAGGCTTACCTTTCCAGACATGCTCTTCATCATCAGCAATCAGAGGTACACCATTATCATTGGTGTAATGACAGGCAGCACACACCAGTGGACCATGTGAACCGTCAGGGTTATAACTGGCAGCCTGCTTATAGCTGGTGACGTCCACATCCGGTGTAACAGGATACAATCCATGAATGGACTGATGACAGGCCTGACATGATAGTCCGGCATGGCCTTTACTGTAACGCATCAAACTGTATTTACCCGGTTGATTGATAGGGAATGCAACACCACCCTGACCTTCAACAAAAGGTGCAGCATGACAGTCAGCACAGTGCGGGGCACCAGGCGATATCCAGTAATCACGACCATGAGTTGCTGCCGCATAAGGAACAGCTGTTGCTCCGGTTGCACCTTCTGGCAATTTCAATGATTTGATATCGACAGCAGGATTGGCAGATAAGGGGACAACACTGATATCACCATCAACATCCTTGCTTGCCATTGGACCATTGCCTTTCAAAGCTATGACTGCAATATCAGGCACCAGACGATCGCTAGCCCAGGTTAGCATAACACCTGAATCATCAGTATCGTGGCCTTTGCTATCCAGTACGACTTTAGGATCAAGATACTTGTCTATTAGTTCCTGTTTGCTGACTCCGATAGCAGCAGCGATATCATCCAGAGATTTGTTACGAATGGTTTCACCTTCCTGTTTGAATGCATTAGTCAGGTTATCACGCTGATATAGTTCACGGCTTAACTGGGTATGACAGTTAGTACACCAGAGCCCTTTACCGCCCTCACCATTGCCGATCTGAGAAACGTTGCTCTGCAACCATTTACCAATCTCATTCAGATTTTCCTTAGTACCAACACCATCCTTATCTTTATTCGGATTAGAATGAACATCACGACCTACATAACAGCCACCCGCTGCATCGCGGTTGTCTGCATTGGCATAAGTGTTCTTGCCATCATCAGTAATAGGATATCCATCCATACTACGATCCTGACGATGAGCGGGATGACAGGCCTGACATGCTCCGGAACGTCCATGCGAATCCGGCATTGGAACCGCGCGCTGATGAACCTGATGCATTGCTTCAGTCAGAGCTGGAATTGTTACTTCCTTACCATTCTCATCTTTATGGGTTTTGGACTTAAGAACACCGATTACATTGTCCGCATGACATTTCTGGCACAGCACTGGATCCCGTCCAAGCCTGTTTTTCACTGCGCGGCTATTCGGATTGTAGTCTTTCAGGAAGTGAGTTCCATTATGGTCATCGTGCATCTCCATTATAGAGATTGAAGTCGCCTTCAGGTTGGCTATCCAGTCACTTGCACCTAGCCCTTTCCAGAATGCCCGTTCCTGCTTGTAAAGAGTAAATTTATCGCCATTAGCTGTATCATTACCATGACAATTGGCGCAGTTTGGAATGTCTATAGGATTAGTACCAACAAACTCAATCGGCATCCCGCTGTGGCTATCTATGACCGGCTTACCGCTATCCGCATCAACCAGTTTAACCCAGGCTTCCTGATATGGCTGTACGTCACTTTCCACCAGATCCAGAATATCCTTACGTGAAGTAGCATCTGTAAACGGTGTAAGCGGCAGGCCTAGAGCATCCCAGATACCAGGATTGGTTAGTACGATAGGCACATTATCAAGTACTGGAGATTCAGTATATACAATAGTACCCTCCTCTCCGGTATAGTGTAAATGTCCACCTTTCATAGGGCTGGGTGCAGCAGCACCGGCAGGGCCATTATCCTTTGGAACTGGAACCTGAATACCAACAAACAGCTTTTCACTATCAGCAGTTGTCTTCTTGGGGTTGGTACCTTTAAGATCCTTATATACATAAAGATGGGTAAAGTAGGCATTCGCTACATTTTCATTTTTGGTATACTTACCATCCTTATTAATATCATAAGGAATGTCCCAGTAATGCAGTTTGTTACCTTCCGAATAAGTATTGTCTAAATGACCATACTCTAGTTTAAAACGTTTTTTACCATCAACTACTACCGTATGATCTTTTTCATCTGAACCGAGTAATTCGGGGTATTTCTTTCTACCTGTTGCAGTCTTGATTACCTGACTTTGAACAGAGTTGTAAGGAGGTAAAACACAGCAATAGGTAAAATCGAAACCTGTACAATGCATACCCAGTTCATAATTTACGGTAATGTTGTAGTCATTTTTGGGAAGACTGGTATTTGTCGTACTTCCTGCTCCCCCGCTCGAATCACTAGCCATGTCTTTTTCAGCTGTCTGGCAGCCAACCATAGTTAATGCGAGCACGCCGATGACACCCAACGACGCTTGAAAGTACCACTTATGTATTTCCATTTTTAACTCTCCGGTGGTCAAAATAATTATTATCTGGATTTATTAATTTTATTATCAGGGATAATTGCTTGATTACCCACATTTATTCTAAGGAAAATAACATAAACATGATTTTTATTCTATGTAATCCATATAATTAGTAATTTTATAACTTTATTTTAATTTATCTCAAATATCATCAATTAGAGTAATCTTAAACCAATATTTATTATTTAATTTCAAATAGTTATGAACTAATATTACCATTTAATTTTCTTATAATTTATTATTATATATATTTAATTTAATAGTCAGGGCTATATTCAATATGTTTTACTATTTTTATATACATATTTTTATCATTTTAGAATTCATGTTATATATATAATATTTATAAACCACAAGACCCAATACAAAGCCAATAATAATTGGGAATAGTTACATTTATAAGGAGTCAAAGTATGCCTAAATTAACCCGCTTTTCATTTCTCACCCTTGCATTTACACTGAGTTATTCCCCAATCCCTATTCTTGCTGACGGAGCTTCGCTGGCAAAAGAGCAATGTGCTGCCTGCCATATGGAGTCAGGTAACAGCGAAGATGAAAAGATTCCAAATATTGCAGGCTTTTCAGCGGCAACCATACAGGATGCTTTCACGTCTTATAAAGAGGGCGATCGAACAGGTGCGAAATATACACCTGAAGGCGGCAAGGAAACCGACATGAATGAAATTGCAAAAAACACAAGCGATTCAGATCTGAAAGAGATTGCCAAATACTATTCCAGTAAGAAATTTAAAAATCAGTCTAATACCACAGACCCGACCAGAGTAGCCTCCGGAGCCAAACTACATAAGAAAAATTGCGAAAAATGCCATTCAGATGGGGGGTCCAATGCAGAAGATGATGCTGCAATACTTGCTGGACAGTGGATGTCTTATCTGGAGAAAGAATTTAAAAACATTCAGGAAGGCAGCCGGATAATGCCGAAAAAAATGATGAAGAAAATGAAAAAACTGAATGAAGATGATATCAAAAACCTTTTGCACTTCTACGCTGCCGGTCATTAATTGCTGGCACAGATATCCAAAAAACTTTAAAACCTGATGCTTTCAGCCATTCCTTCCTGTAAACGGAAGGAATGGCTGTATACAAAAGTTCCGCTGATTTATTAATTTTTCAATAATCCGACAAGCTTGAACCTAGATTCCGCAGTTGACCGCTCGCAATAGAGGTTAACCCACTGTTTCATAAACCATGACAGTAGATGTGTATAATCACCCAATCGGTGAATCCCGCTTCGACTCATACCCATCTGATTTCGTATTGCTTCGATTAAATCCAATGTTTATACTTTGAGTACCACAAAATTCATGCCTAAATCTTTGACCTAAAGGAGCTAATAATTCATGAGGAAAATAATATTAATTATTACCGTTTTGTTTACAAGCGCATGTACGACTGTGGGGAGATATGACACGAACGCATCATTAGATTCAAATGACGAATCCTATTTCCTGCTCGGCATTAATTCTGATGAAATTCAAGTCACTATATTAAACGGCGAAATTGAAAATGAAAAATTTACCAAAGACATACTTTACGTGACGCCCACATTATCTGCCGTTGCAAAAAATGGATATATTATGGGAAAAGCTCCTGAAGGAGCTACTCTTGCAGTAACAGACTTTATTAGTCATGCTGAAAACAGTGGCTTAATTGGAAATATCTATAAACTTTGCGACAATAAACTGACAATGTCATTTACTGTGCCGGGCGGTAAAGTAATTTATCTTGGTGATATCGAGGTAAAAGAACAAAATCACTATCTGAATTTTAAATATATTCAGGACTATAATTCGGCAAAAAAATATATCAAACAATATCATCCGGAACTGATAAATAAACTATCCCCCTGGAAATTTAAAATGCTTCCTATAACTAATGAATGCTAAATACAGCCAGACGCTTAACGTATTTTCATTTGTAAATTGACTAGATATACTGCTTACTATTAAAAATGCACTGATGCTTTTTATATAGAGATACGGGATCGTATGCGTAACTTTTTAAAATTTTTTTTATTTGCTTTTCTACTTTTATGTCAATACTCATGTGGCGACTCTGAAACAGAGAAAAACAATACAGCCCTTGATACACAGTCTCCAGCATCTTCTGTGGTTCTCATTAATAATAGTGATGCTTCTACCTCTAATCCCAATGTAAATTTATCCTTACAGTCTAGTGATAACGTCGCCGTAACTGCATACTTTGCATCAGAAAGTTCAGCTCCTCCTCAAGCTACAAATAGTGGCTGGATAGAAGTATCCAGTAGTGCGCAGCTGGATATTAGTACAGAATTTATCCTGACTGGAGAATCGCAGATAGGCAGTTATCAGAAAACAATATATGTCTGGTTCAAAGATGATGCTGACAATATTTCCAATGTCACTTCTGATAGCATAAATTTCGAAGTCAATGATACTGAAGCACCGATAATTCAATCTATCAATATTGACCAAAATGCAGAATCCACCAGCACTATAAATCTCAGTGTTACAATTGAAGGAACAGATAACTATGGTATTACAGGGTATTTAATATCAGAACAAACAGTATCGCCAACAATACAAAGTAGCGGCTGGGAGTTTATAACAGCTTCGACAGCAATTAACATAGATGTTCCTTTTGTAATTTCCGCTGAATCAGCGCCTGGTAATTATACTAAAAGTGTCAATGTATGGATTCGTGATGAAGCAGGTAATATTTCCCTCTCTGGTAGCGATGATATAAGCCTGATTGTTAGTGATGTTAGTGCACCCGTAAATACTTCACTGATGATCAATAATAATGCTTCTTCTACTAGCAGTACTCATGTCGTTATCTCATTAGCTGCAACTGATAATATCGGCATTACAGATTATTGCTTATCGGAAAATGCATCCCCTCCAGATATCAATAATGCCTCCTGGGAATCAATCCTGACAGCGACAGCAAATCTATCCATTGAATCAAATTATACCTTATCATCCTCCAGTGGGCTGAAAACTGTCTATAGCTGGTATAAAGATGCAGCAGGAAATATATCAGCATCGGCTTCTGATTCAATTAATCTTGAATTAGCAGATAACATAAATATTGGCACTTCATGGATGTTTTTTGGTGATAGCCAAACTGCTGGAAGAGCTAATGAAACCAGTGTGAATTCTCATGTAGAAGCCTTTAGTAATATCTGGAACCAGACTTTTAACTCATCAGTGTCCCCTTATAAAAATGGGATAGGTGGCCGCGTTTTAGAAGCAACAAAAGATTATTATTTATCGAGAAATGATCGAAGCACTGCAAGTCTTGTACATTTTCAGGAATCTGGCGGGCAATATTCCAGTCAGGATAGTGCGCAAAAATTTGCTGAAGTTTATGAATCAATGGTAAGGGCTATTGTCGCGGACTCTCCGAATGCAATTATATCCAATGAAACAGCATATTCTTTTGAAGCAGAGTCAGAACCAGGCAGAGACTGGACACAGTATAACATTGAAATGATCGCAAAAATTACAGCGCTCCAGTCGGAAGGCATCACCGTATATTTAGCTCAGGTAGATAGAAATATAAAAGAACTGGTAGCCAGAAAAAGAATAGAGCTAGGTACTAAAGATGGACAGGAATCAGTTTGGGGTGATACTGATAATAGCATAGGCAGACATTATACCGGCTTAGGAAATTTAATGGTTGCTTTAAGTATATATGATGCACTGCAGTTTGATCTAAATTCACTGGATCTGAGTAACATTCCTGAAAATGAAGTATCTTCAGCAGATAAACAATTATGTATTGACATAATTAATTCATTTTAATTTTTAAATAACAGCTTGGAGTAATAAAGCTCCCCACACCGAAAACTTTATGCTCTATTGCTATAAATTAATTTGTTCACTGCTTTTTCTCGCAATCCATTCATTCCAGTTAAGCTGTAAAATGGACAGTCCACCAATATAATGCTTCTCGGCTAGATTTGAACTATAACTTCGACCGCCCCGCTCATAATTATGAATCAGTCGGGTTATAAAACTTTTACCCTGTTTGTTTGATAACAGCATTCGAACCAGCTCACCGGTAAAAGCCTGATTAGGACTATTCCCACTCTCCATTTCTTTATAGAAGTCAGTACTACTCAAAGAAAGGAGACGCTTCACATTTAGCTGACTACCATTATTTTTAGCACGTTTTACTGAGTTATAGTTTTCATTATGCGGGTAAAGAATGAAGCTATGAGACTTAACTGCAATCGCTTCCATATTTTCTGACAGACCTTCATTAAGCCAGGAAGGAACAAAAGGGGTCAATGTATCGACTATAGCATGACTGGTTTCATGTTTTATGGTCCAGAAAGTACGCCAACGTTGATCTGGATTTATATAAACAACAATTTCATTAGTTGATGGAAAATACATACCCCGGGAACGTTTATTTCTAATATTGTTGTCTTTGTTCGTGACATATTTCTGATAATCCTGCTCTTTTTCATAAAGGCGAATTTTAACCGGTACCGTTTTATAAATATCGAAATATAATATTTTATCATAGAATTGATAAACCGAATTCAC
Organism: Gammaproteobacteria bacterium; assembly: GCA_050291745.1. Taxonomy (GTDB): domain Bacteria; phylum Pseudomonadota; class Gammaproteobacteria; genus JACNJF01. Next base: position 12,105 of record JBNKKI010000160.1, read on the forward strand.
ATCCCTTTCTATTCGCTTTTTTTCTGTAGCAGTTAAAATTTTATCAACATCATTAATATCAATAACATATTTTTTCCAGGAAGATTCTCTGACTTTCAGTTCAACCTTTTTTTGATCAACTCCCTTGATATTTTTGTCACTAAAGTGAGTTTTTCCATTTTTATCTGTCCAGCTATAAATTTCACTATGAACAGAAAAAGATAACAATAGCAGGCTGCTTAAAAAAGCACTCACTAATACCAGGCGGGTTGCTGTAAGTCTATCACGCATATCTACAAAGTATCGTTTGAATCAAAAATTGGCCAACCGGAATTCAACTTTTTAGTCATACTAATACAATACAACAATTGTAAAAACTGTTCTGCATCATCTATTAGTTTTAACTTTTCAGTTATAACATATAAACCTAATTTTTCCAGTCGCTCTGAAATCATATTTAATTGAGCCGTATCACAATAAGGATAATCTGTTAATTTACTTTCCAGCGTTGATAGTAAATTCATTAATTCATCTTTTTCTACATATTTAATTTCTTCATTTTTTCTGAACCTGGATACGATACGGGATAATAAAGAAACACGAGCTTTTTCTACTTTCATAAAATCCAGTGATATCCATTTTTCAAGATACATGGCTACAGGTTCAAAAACATGCTGACTATCTGTATATACATATCTAACAAGCAGGTATTTAGCCTGTTGTTTCCAGTGATCAATTAAAGTGGTGATACGATGTTCTGTATTTTCTGAATACTGCTGGCGAACTACGAGTATTTGATTATTTTCATCTTGCAGATGAATAAGCAAAACCTGCTGTACTTCATCAAAATCACAACTTAACCAACGTTTGACCGATAATAAGGCATAACTATACTCGGCAACAGATTTAAGTTGCTGCCAATCAGTTATTGCCTGCCATTGAAATGATAATTCGGCATTGTTGCGATATTCAGTTTTTGAACTTAAGCTTAGAGACTGCCAATGATTTAAACGAGCATTGTGTAAACTAAAATACTGACCGGGTAATAAATCATTAATAGGTGCTCCAGTCCATAAGTTTTGCTGTGACCATGCCTGTTGTAGATTAAAACCATGACCTTGCTGATTTCGCACTATACTGGCTGAATATAAATCCCCCGCTTCTGATATAAATACCATCGATAAACCCGTTGCACCACTACTGTTTATCCATTTATGTCCGCCCAGACAACATAAATTTAATTTTTTAAACTGTTCGGGTTCAGCTAATTTAAATGAGGCTGTTGATTCACATTGCGCGTATAAATTAACTATTTGCTGCCGTATAGTTGCCACAGGATCTAATCCCTGTTTTGAGCTACGACGCTCAACCCATTCAGCCAGACTCAATATCCCATTACCCAGTCTCACTTCTCCAGCTGCTTTTAAGTCAGGTACAGATGCAAGCATTTCTACCAGATTAGCTGGTAGTATTGACTGTAAGCCTCGATTGCTGAGTACTATTAATTGTTTTTTTAAATTTTCCTTTAAGCCCTTAACAAGATTATTTTCCTGCTGATCTTTTAGTTGAAGTTCCTCGCTTAGCCAGTCGGGCCATGTAATTTTTTCTTCTCTATAGGCGGTGTATAAAATAGCAGCCATTAATTTATCTGCTGGAGTACCAGATTCAGTCGTAATAGCCGAAAGACCGGATGATGAACCAATAGTCGCCCTTTGTTCGCCCCAGATTAGCAGGCAATGATCAGTCGTTAATTCGCAAGAAAAGAAAGGCTCAGTATTCAGCCTGTTTGACTGTTCTCTGTCAATTTGTTGTTTTGAAAAAATCTGCGACCACTGTTTCTGCCATTGCTGAAATATGCTTCGGCAAGCAGCCTTTCCGGCTTCGGAAAATAATTTATGCAGATCGAATTGGGGCGCTACAAACGCTTCGCTAGAGTTTTCATCAATACTCGTGATGGCAGCTGCGATGATATGTTTACATAAACCCGTTGCAGGACAGTCACATCGGCTCGCTTCAGGGTTTTCTATATTGAGTTGTCCTGAGCTAGTTTCAAAGCTGAAATCCCATACAATATCGCTTTTATTAAGCCAGAGTAGTTTATTTTTTGTCAGCGCTTTCTGTGCTCTTCTGACCAGACCGGAACTGCTAAGCGTTTCAAGCTGAACTAAACTAAACATTACAGTTCCATTGCCTTTGCTAACCAGTCAGCAAATAGATCAGGACTTAAGGCAGCAATATCCATACCTTCTGAACTAAGTTTTGCCGTCATATAACTATCATAAAAGGGTAAAGATTCGGCAGTCATGGCCGTAATACCCAGCATTTTAATACCACTTCCTATCATCAGTCGGGCCTGATTTATCAATGCAGAGGGGGAAGCACCTTCTTCAAAATCACTCACTGTTGCAACCACAGTTTTGGCAGGCTGTTCCGCTAATTGATGGCAGTATGCCCAGGCTTTCTGGATATGCGTTCCACCTGACATCTGGCTACTCAATAATACTTCTACAGGATCATCAGCTTTGTCCGAAAGATCCACAACATTGGTATCAAATAAGATCAGTTTTAAATCGACCATGGGTAATTTTGACAATATGCCAGCAATGACAGCACTATAAATAATAGAGTCCATCATCGAACCACTTTGATCGATACAGAGGATGACACGCCAGGGAATGAGTTTTTGATTTCGAGAACTAAAATATACGTTTTGCACCATTAATTGCTGTTTCTGTAAATCATAATTTTTCAGATTTGCACGTATAGTTCTATGCCAGTCCAGATTTGCCAATACCGGTTGAGGCGAACGTTGATGACGGTTTAAGCGACCACTCAGTCTACGGGTAAAACGTGTATTTAATTTTTCAAATAACTCATCAACTACAGTCTTAATAATTCGTTTTACTTCCTGCAAAAGCTCAGGACTTAATTCAGCCCGAATAGACATTAACTGTTTAAGCAGTGCCATATTAGGGGTTAGCTGTTTTAAGATATCTTTATTTTTTAAAATCTGCTTAATGCCAAATTCATCCAGAGCATGGGTTTGCATTTTTTCTTTTACACTGGCAGGAAATAATCTATCAGCCTTATCCAGCCAGTTAATCACCTGTAACTGTGTATCCTCCAGAGTACCGGATGTACGCATTCCGCGACGTTGCAATTGTTTCTTATATAATTGTTCCAGCACACTATCCTGCTCTGCCTGAGTAGAATTCAAATGACTGGCCGGTAGGTTTTTATTGGCAAATCTACCTAGCACTAAACGCCAGCGTTGGCTTAATTGTTTATCCAATGTTCCAGCCCTGCTTTTGATAGATGTTCAATTAATCCCTGTTGTAATTTTTGTGCCTGTAATAATTGATTCTCATCGACTTCATCGTCAAATAATTGAGGAAGCTTCTCCCAGTTATTTAAATAACTTATCTGAGAACCGATTCTCTCAATACTGGCCGGATCAAGCTGACTGAATAAAGATCTTAATTCAGGTAATGATTGCATAAACCTGTTTTCATCCCACTGATTAAATAAGGTATTTAAAAGCGTGAGAATATTTTCATCTTCATGCTTTATCAACCACTGTGGTGCAACTTTCAAAACGGCATATAAAGCCTGATAAGCCTCCTCATCATCAACTGTAAATAAATTTTCAATTGCTGATAAAACATCAGTCATAGGGGTTTCACCTTGCTCCACCAGCAGTGATTTACAGGCAAATAAAAGACTGGTTGATAAATCACCAAACTTAACCATCCATTGTAACCGGGTAACCCATAAACTGCGCCAGGACTCGCTAAAATAATCAGCAAACTCCTGCGTTAACTCCTGTACCTGCAGTAATATTGTCAGTGCTTCATCCTGTTCTTTTTTATTAATATTAGGCAGAGATAACATGAGCTGTTGCCAGCTTTGGCTGATCAATAAACTGAGTTCATCGTGATAATTCTCAAACATAACACTTTCAGTATGTCGAAAGCGCATTAAAAGTATTAATAATTGAGATAACTCGTCACAATTAGAGGTATCGGCAATAACATTCTCTAACAGCTGCCATATATCCAGCGCAAGATTCAGATTACCCATCAGCACCAGTTGAACAAAAAACTGCTGGTAATCCACCAGTGTTTTTTCTTCCAGTTGATCTTTTCGCTTATTGATCCTGTTTAATAACAACATGTCCAGATCAGCACTTTCTGAAGAAAATTCAACCAGCCTGGATTCAACCCATGGCGTCCAGGCATATTGCCATTGCTCATGTCGAAGATGTAAATCTACTCCTCTTATCCAGTCCGGGCCGGATACTTTTTCTGCAAAATCCAGCCCCAGAAACTGACACTGATATAACAAATTCATGCGAGCTGTAGATTTATTATTATACAAGGATATATCGGTAGAAACTTTAATAGTCGAGTCAAGCTTAAAGCGCTGAGTTTTTAGTTTCTGATAAAGTTCGTTAATTAAAGGTAAAGGTGGTTGCTCACTACTCACACTACCCAACTTGTTTCCAGCCAGCGTCTCTCTTGCTCTGGATAGTAAAGGATCATTGAAGATCAACGCATCTTTAATCAATACACTTTGTATTGCATCAAGAGTATCAAACAGGCCTGGCCAGCTATGCCCCCTTAATTGAGACAGGTTCAATGCCTGATCACATATCGCTAATTTCGCTGCAGTATTGACTGCATATTTAAATGATTTACTGGCATCTAATATGGCCAGGGTTTCAAGAATTAATTCGGTCGAAAAATCTTCATCCTGCTGTAAAATTCTATGATTGAAAAGACGTTCATAATAATCAGGTACGGGCATACCTGCACTGTAACCATTATTGGCGTCTAATCTATCCTGGCTATAACGTATCAACCAGCTTTGTTCAAATTTTGTTTCATCTACTGTCTTCTTTGATATCTTTTTATCCGCATAGTCCAATAAAGCATAAGTATGAAAACCACCTGTTATGACAAAAGTATTTTTTTCAGCATAAGCAAGTATTTGATTAGACATAAACTTTTCTCTAGCCGTATCCTCAGAATCATCAATGGCCTTTTTAGAATAAGTTAATCTTGCCGAGGTACAGTAATCAAAAACCCGGTTAAAAAATATATCTGCAGATTCGAATGGATTTAATTCAAACCAGCGCTCCCACAGTTCATCACTATTTCGACAACCAGCCTGTTGCACTAATTTTCTAACAAATTCACTATGTTGTAATCGAGATTCATGGATGAAACTTATCTGCCCTGTATCAGAATGCTCTTTTTCCCAGGCTTTATCTTTAATGGGTAGATCAATGAAACGAACCGTTTTATTATTCTCAAATGCCCACTGCAAAGCCTGCCATTCAGGACTGGTATCACATAGCGGGAAAAAGCCCATTCCTCCGTATAGCGCCACCGGTGTTTTTGTTTCATGATGAGCCAGCGCATCTATTTGTGCATTAAAATCTACCGAGCCCTCAATCAGTACGGTATCCGGGTTATCTGTATTTAACAGTTTCAGCAGGTAATAGGCACAGGCCGGGCTATGATGTCGAACTGGAATCCAGCGGATTCCATCCTGCTGATTAAAACTGGTTTTAGCCAGGTTAAGTTTCGATACTAACTCATCCACAGAGACTTACCTGCCTCATAGAAACCTTTCCATTTTTTATTTTTTCTGGCTCTCTCCCTGATCACAATATCTAAATAATGAGCAAGTTTTTTTCGATCATCATTTTTATCTTTAATAATGACACCCTGCATTTGTTCAGCAAGTTGACTGGAGTCAGCCTTGCTTCCCATATAATAATTTTGCAGGCTACAGGCAAAAGCAATATTGACAGCTTCAGCCGTTGATAAAACGGCATCAAGTGACTTTATTGCGCTAGCTTTCTGCCCACGTAATTCATCAAAAGCAGTCACTAAAATATCGATCAGCTCATCACTTACATCTATAGTAAGAGATTGTTGTGATAATTTTTGCACCACCTGTCTACGAATAAGTGTTTTTTCAAGTTCAGTATCACGAATAGGATTAACTGTTTCAAAATTAAAACGCCTTTTTAATGCGCTAGACATTTCATTAACGCCTTTATCATTAAGATTTGCGGTGGCAATAATATTAAAACCCGGCCTGGCTGACTCGACTCTCGATAATTCAGGAATCATAATCTGTTTTTCAGACATGATTGAAATCATTGCATCCTGAATTTCCTGCGGACAACGGGTAATTTCTTCAAATCTGGCAAGACTACCTTTATGCATTGCATTAAATATCGCACTGGGAATCATTGAAGTTTCACTTGGTCCTTTGGATAACAAAAGCGCATAGTTCCAGGAAAACTTTATATGATCTTCGGTAGTCCCTGCCGTACCCTGAATAATTTTTTGAGAATCTCCACTAATGGCAGCAGCGAATAATTCTGATAGTAAGGACTTTGCTGTACCAGGTTCCCCGACTAATAATAATCCCTGATTACCCATTAATGTCACTATGGATCTTTCGACCAGAGCATCATCACCATAGAATTTTCGAGTCACATTAAGTGCATCATCACCCAGAATAAATTTTCTGACTGATTGACCTGACAGTTGCCAGCCCAGAGGTTTCGGGCCTTTATCGGCAGCAGCCAGTGTTTCTAATTCCTGCTGGTAAATATGCTCTGCCGGTAGTTTCATTGATTCAGTCATAAATAACTCATATGTAATTTAAATTTTTTGAAGATTGATAAAATACTAAGCAAATCTTTACCAGGGCATTTTATTTTCCCAGTCCTTATCATAATTAGCTTTGGCAGCGACGGCTTCATAATCTAACATAGCTTCACTGACCAGACTTCCAGGAATATCTTTGAGTTGTTTATAATCATCTTCATTTAACCAGCCTCGGTTTTTTCCATCAACAAAAGCCAGCTCATAAAGTATAGCGACACAATTTTCTTCAGGTACACAGTTTCCACTAAATTCAATAACAACTCGTAAGTTTAAAGTAGAAAAATCTTTATAATAATGTGTAAAGAATCCCCCATCTTCAGCTTCACCACGTTGATAACCACGTTTGCTTAAAATACCGCGCAAGGTAAAAGAATCCGTCATCCAGCCTTTGTGATAGTTCAGCGATTTAACATTTTTATCGGTGATGGTATGAGAAGGTTGATTAAACTGTTCAAAAAGAGGTTTAACTTTTTCTTCTTTAAAATTCTTTAGCCAGGATTTACCTTCTTCAGCTGACAACTGGCTAATATGTGCGACAGAAATTTTCGCATTATCTGAAAATTCATAATCTTCATCTTCCAGATCAATTAATTCCAGTTCGGCCGTCGGTCTAACCCAGACGCGCTGCTCTCCATCTTCCACCATCCATACCAGTCTTTGTACCAGATGCCGCATAATGGGATGTTCCAGCAAATATTGATTCCATTCAGAAAATATCCACTGCCGCTCTATACACATCGCTTCATACAGTCGTTTACCCTGTAAATCTAAAACCTGTTTCAATTCTTTTTTACTGGAAGAAAAATCCTTTTTCGCCTGTTTCACCTGTTCAGGATCATCATCCTGTCGCGCCGCAGGTAAAGTCTTCAGTATTCTTCCCTGTTCATTTTCTATCACGGGTTTTAAATTTGAATCCAGTTTAATAATCAGCTGTCTACTACCCAGTTCCAGCAATTGTGTACCATTACTTTCAAATCCAGCAGTCGGAATAGTTCTATCGGCCAGTTCATCCTGCGTCCAGCCATTACGACTGGCAATTTCTTCAACCAGTAATTTAGCACGTTCCTGAACTGAGTTAGTTCTATGACGTCTTGCTACTGAAAGTAATAGCTGTATAACAATGGGGTCATTGTTATTAGCGAGTGCACTTAATATCGCTTCAATTTGATGACGCCTTATGAAATGGTCTTTCATATAGCGACTGACTATCTGCACGGCATCAGCCGCATTCACATGATAAGCCAGTGCCAGAATACCTTTTTCACCGATAGCAGAACCTAAATATTCTGCTTTTTTCTGACGGAATAAAACCTGATAAGCATCCTCAATTGTTTTATCTTTATATTCCGCCCCCCATTCATAATTGGCATATTTCTGCCAGTAATCATAGGTGTTTTGCTTGTTTGAATTAGCATATTCATCAGCTACTTCATCAGCAGGACATTGAGTATCCTGAGAAATAAATAATTGTAGAAGAAACATGCCCAGCGTCTGTTTCGAAGTTTCATCCAGTCGATCAAGGTATAAATCAAATAAAGGATTACCTTCCGGTTGTTTAAGTTTTGCCGCTAAAACAATCCACCATTTGATTATTTCAGCATCTACTTTTTTCCCTGATTTCCATTTCAGTGCAGGTAATGAAGAAAATGGAAACCAGTTTAAATTTTTCGGAATCGCTTTCTTTAATCCACTTTGCGCTTCCTCCAGTAAAACTTTTGGTGATAAATAGACATCTATATTATTACCCAGCCTGTGCATCGCACCCAATAAAGCAGCTTTAACGACTTCGCGTTTTTCCTTCTTCATTGCTTTTTTCAATTCTGGCAGTGCTTTCTTTAACCCTAGTTCAGCAATCCAGTTGGCGGCGACTGTTCTTTCATCCTGTTTACTTGAAGATAATGTCGATATCACTCTTTCTTCGACCACACCATATTGTGTCAGGGTTTTTCTGGCCAGTGGACCATAAGTTTTGGAAGCAGAAAGAGCATGCTGATAGATAACCTGTAAATACTGTTCTGGAATAACTTCAAGTTGCTCTAAAACCTGAATTGCTGAAGTTAGTTCAAAACTATAGTAACTATTTTTATCCTGAGCAGGTTTTAGCCCAAAAGCTTCCTGCAAATATTCTTCATTTTCAATAAAAAATGGCCATATGAGTGCTTCTCCTGTATCCGGTAAGCCGTCACTGCCCCAATTTCTGTACAATATCCATTCAGCGATTTCACGTTTATCAATTTCATTTTTTTCAAGCACCTCTGCTAACTGTCTAAGATCAGTCAACTCCTTAGGATGTAAACGTAACCAGTCAGGAAAATATCCCCATTTTAAATCTATATTTCTCTTTTCCTTAATTTGTCGAACAATATAATTTAAGGCAAACTGTGGTTCCTTATATAACTTAATATCCGCTATCGCATTTAACACTAATCTATGAGGTTTGTCTTCTCCAGTGGCTAAATAATGCAGTCCGGCTTTTAACTCTTTTTCAGTAATACTTTTTACATCCTGATATTTTTTTTGTTGCCAGGTAGCTTTATATTGATTTTTAATACTGTTTTCTTTTTCATACTCTGCATTTCTTTTACATTTTTCCAGATAAGAAGAAAATCCCCGTATTAACTGGGTCACTAATTCCTCAGGAACAGCTAATCCATCCGTTGGAGAAATATAGTCCGGTAATTTTAGTTGTGCATTGCTATGGTTCTGCGAAGCCTGTTTATTCGCAATCACATTTTCGATGGCATCATTCACTGATTTAGCTTTTTCACTAATAGCCAGTTCCTCCAGTAAATCTACCGCATTATCATCACCATAAATAGCGATTAAGCGAGCTAACTCTTTTCGACGTGCTGTTGCATAACTATGAAACGTACTCTTAATCGTTTCATGAAAATGATTTTGCTCGAGTTTTGAAACTAATGGACTGGCTTGTTCTCTTACCTGTTTACTACTATCAGTAAGAAGTAAAATTACCAAAGAAATAGCATCATCAATTGAATCGTATTTATCCAGATCTTTAGCTATGGTCAAACGCCCGGTTACATGCAGTTTTTCGATATATTTTAAATTTTCAGAGTGGCTAAAAACTTTCCTCAAGTCAGTTTTATACAGCAGTTTATCGAGAAAATCGATCAGCGCCCTTGACCAGGTATCTCTTTCCAGCAAAACATGTAACCAGACTTTATCGTCACCTTCATTATAATTCACTAGATCAATTAGCCATTGAACCGTATATAAATCGCCTATTTTGTTTAGCGGATAAATCGAACTAATATCGATAAATATGGCAGAAAACCAGTCAGCTGTAGCAATTTTATAATGGGTTGTTTCTTGACTGATATCAATACACTGACTTCTTACAGCTCCCCAGCGAAAGCAGGCAGCAGGATCCAGAAGTAATGTACTACCATAAATATTGATAAAGGCTTTACTGACTACTTCGATTTCTTTTTGTCTTTTTTTGCTATAGTTATAACTGTAGTAGTTTCCTATCTTCCAGACACCAGCTTCTCTTATTTGCTCCTGACTTAAACTACTTAAAGTATTTATTACTTCTGGACCCTCACCAGTCATAACATATTGAGCTATTTTTTTAGATAAGCCTTTCTGGTAAGTATCAAGTAATTCATAACATTTTGCGACAGGTGAATCAGTGTTCAAAAATCCACTGAATAATGACTTCAACATATTCCTTAAATCCGTGTATTATCCTAGATTCCGCAGTTGACCGCTCGCAATAGAGGTTAACCTACTGTTTAATAAACCATGACAGTTGATGTGTATAATCACCCAATCGGTGAATCCCGCTACGAACTGAATTGCACGTTTGAGGCGGCGTACCTCTTCGTTGTAACTCCTTGGAATAGCTGGCTATTCCGCGTCGTTACGCCTTGATCTACACCACCTCAAACGCACAATCAACTCGTCCAACTGCGGATTCCAGGATTATTGTTACAAAATCAGTATTCTGCATGATTTTTTTATTAATTTCAGTAAATAAATCAGACCGGAAAATTTCAGGCTTGCTGTCATTTGAAAGAGTACTTACAATGCGCAGCTGCTTGCTATTCATACAGCATTATTAATTTTCCCGTGGAGAGTATATGAAAAAGGAAGGTGTGACAGGATTTTGGGGTATAGGGATTGGCGCTATTGCTCTACTTATTGCGGTCTTCAGTTTCTGGGCTGGTCCATTTGCTGTACAACCAACCGTGGAAACCTCATTGGCTGCAAAACTCAAGGAAAAGGCGATTCATGCCATTACCGGAAAGGAGGCTGAAGCAGAAAAGCAGAGCATCATGAAAAGATATGATATTGATGATTTCATTGATGTGGGTACGGCAATTCTCAGTGCAATAGCGATCATCTTTGCGGTGATTTCTTTTGCCAGACATGAACCAGTGCGTGTAGCCGGTGGTGCCGCATTAATGGGCGCTACTGCAATCCTCTTCAAATTTGTAGCAATGTATGCCTTTGCATTACTTGTCATTGTTGTAATCATATTTGTACTGGCAAATCTAGGCGATTTTTGATACTGGAAATAGCAAATTTTCAATAGCTTTTATCAGCAAACTCTAATCAATTATTATTTTTTATTTCCTTCTTGCTATGTGAAAAATAAGCAGCGGCAATAGCAAATGAAAATGATAAGGCCAATGTCCAGCGCAAAACCATGAATAAAGATTCATACTGATCCGGGTTAATCTTTGTTTTTCCTATATAAAACGAAATAAGCAAAGTAATCATTGCCATACCCATCATTTGCCCCATCATTCTGGCCAGATTCAATAATGCAGACACTATGCCCAGTTTTGTTTCGGCCACAGAGCCGAAAATTGAATTACTATTGGGTGTAGAAAATAAACCAAAACCCAGTCCAAGTATCATCAAAGCAGTTCCGATATAAATTAGAGAACGACTTTGATCGACAAAAAGTAGCATAAATGTACCGAATGCTGCTAACAAACAACCACCGGTGGCTAATTTTCTGGGAGAATATCGATCAGATAAACGGCCGGCAACAGGTGCAACAACAGCCATCACCACAGCCTGTAACATCAGCATCTTGCCTGCATCCGACGGAGATAGTCCACGATTATATTGCAGATACAGACCCAGCAGGAACATCAAACCATAGTTGGCACTATACATAAATACAGCAGATAACAATGATCGACTCAGGCTATGATTTTGCCAGACCAGTTTAAGTCTGATAATCGGATTAGCAGAGACACTGGAATGCCTGATAAAGGCCAGAAAGAAGATTATTGCGATGAACAGATAAATGAATGCAGAGTGCTGAGGTAAACTGGTCAATCCGGCAAATAGACTCAAAACCCAGGTTGCCAGTAACAGCGATCCCCACCAGTCCAGTTTTACCGGTTCCTGACTGCGCCACTCACCCTTCATATAAAACAAAGACAGCAAGATCGTCAGAAAAGATAAAGGAACCTGAAACAGGAAAACACTGTGCCAGCCATAGTGCTCAGTTAACCATCCGCCTAATAACGGGCCACAGGTCAAACCGGTATAAACTGAAGCAACCATCCAGCCGAGTGCAGCACCACGTCCATGTCCCGAAAAAACACTACTCACAATCGCCATGCTGGTACTAAAAAACATAGCGGCACCCATCCCCTGAATTACCCGAAATAGTAATAGAGCTTCAATACTGGTTGCCAAACCGGCCAGTACGCTACTCAGCAGAAATACAGATGTTCCAAGAATATAAAAGTATTTCCTGCCATAACTATCAGACAAACGTCCGGCAGGTAATAAAGTAATCAGATTACTCAACAGAAAGGCAGTAGGTATCCAGCTTGCATAGACAGCATTAGCATGTAAATCATGTGCTATTGCCGGTACAGCAACCAGTGTAGCGGATAATGATAATGGTGCTAAAAATCCACCGATGCAAATATTAATTAACACCAGTATTCGAGCAGTGGAATTCTGCTCATAATAAAGAGAAGTTTGCTGACTATTCATACAGTCAGTCTATCAGACTGATGAACCTTCCGCGCCGGGGTTTCGCATTCTTAACTTGAATTTCCCGGGTGGTTCATTGCAGTGCTTGGCAAAAAAGCGGGAAAAATAGGCGGGATCTTTAAAACCCAGATCATAGGCAACTTCATTCATCGACATATCCAGATATATCAATTTCCTTTTTGCTTCAGATATCAGATATCCGTGAATAATCTGCATTGCATTTTGTCCGGTATAGCGTTGACACAACCTGTTCAACCGACCACTGGTTAATCCCAGCGCATCTGCATACTCACTAACAGACCAGTGTTTGGTATAATGCTCCTCCATTAATTTAACAAAGGATTCATAATTTTTAATTCTGGCATCATATTGATGTCCCTGTTTGGCAGTTAAACTCTGACTCGACAAACGCCCCATCAACACAAAAATAATTTTTAGATAAGCACCAATCACACAGGTTTGCCCCGGTTTCTGATGACGGTATTCCTCGACGATTCTCAGCATAATCATTTCGAAATCCCAGGAAACTTTTTTATCAGGATCTAAACGAATAACCAGGGCTTCATTGAACAGGTTGGAAAATTTCTGTCGTTCTGTTTCGGCGAATACGCCATGTAAATAAGAGTCTACAATAGTCACGATATAGCCCCGAACACCTGGCTGATGGACAAAACCATGTACTTCTTTAGAGGGAATAGACAGGATGCAGGGGCCGACTTCTTCACTCTTATAATCTTTCATCTGAACCAGTACTGTACCCTGCTCCAGAATCAGTAACTGATGTAAATTATCATGACGGTGCGGATGAATTTCCCAGTTATGCTTGGGTAAAGACTCTTCAAGTGATGCGATATAAATATATTCTAATGCATCTGTTGGAGCTGTTTCACCATATAAGAAATAATGTGGGATATCTGACAAAATTAACTCCTTATTTACATAAATACTTGAGCAGCTAACATTATAGAGGATAGATCATCACTGGTATTTCACTATGATGAATCACTTTATTGGCTTCTGAACCCAGTAAAAACTGAGATAGGCCAGAATGAGTTCGTGTACCCATAACGATCAAATCCACTTCATATTTTTTAGCATTGCGTAAAATCACTTCACCGGGTTCCCCTTCATCCACAACAGTAACCGGAGCACCTCCAGGATAAGTATGATCTTCATTGGGACATTCTTCATCACAAAATTGATCGATACGTTTCTGCAATTCAGCTTTTAAATTATCCACACCCTGCGTTCTGATAGTGGCTAATTCCTGTTCAGACAAAGTGGTTTCTAAAACTCTAAGCATAGATGTCCCTAAAGTTTCCATAGCATGTAAAACTATTAGTTTCGCATTATGACTGACTGCTAAAGAGACAGCCATACGGAACGCTTTTTTACTACCATTTTCCTTTAAATCTGTGGCATACAGAATTTTGTTAATCTGTGGAAGCATTATGCTACTCCTGATAATGGATTAAATTTTCATATTGACTCTAATTCTGCAAACTCTTCAGTATCAATCTCAAACTGAGTCGTTGCATTATAGCGTGTCCCCTTCACCGTACTTTGATTGATCGCTTCTTCCATTATCTGAATACTTTCTGTATCCAGCATCAGCCCGGAAGCTGCTGCATTTTCAAGCATGTGTTCGATACTGGTGGTACCTGGAATCGGAATAATATGATCAGCTTTCATCAGTAGCCAGGCCAGAGATAATTGTCCCAAAGTGCAATCATATTTTTGCGCAATCGGTTTCAAACCTTCAAGTAGCAGCAGATTCTGCGCATAATTTTCAGCTTCAAAACGTGGCATGTTACGTCGTATGTCAGTTGCATCGAGCGTAGTCACATCGGTTAAAACACCGGTTAAAAATCCACGAGCAACTGGACTGAAAGCAACAAAGGCAGCATCCAGTTCACGGCAGGCTTGCAGCACACTAATTTCCGGGTTACGGGTCCACAATGAATACTCAGTCTGCACTGCAGTAACAGGATGTTCCTGATGAGCTTTTCGCAGAGTACTGGCAGATACCTCAGATAATCCCAACGTGCGCACCTTGCCTTCTTCCACCAGCCGTGACATTTCACCGATGGGCTCTTCGATAGAAATTTTTTTATCCCAGCGATGCAGATAATAAAGATCAATCACTTCCGTGCCAAGACGTTGCAAACTATCTTCACAATGTTTACGGATGACTTCGGGGCGATTATTAATTTCACGCTTACCTTCAGCATTTTTAAACATGCCACATTTACTGGTTAGTACGAATTCATCACGCCGATGCATTATAGCTTTAGCAAGCAGACTTTCATTTGCACCAAACCCATATAATGCAGCTGTATCCAGCATATTATAACCAGCATCCAGAGCTTCGTTGAGTAACTTTATTGAATACTCTTCAGTTGGCGGTTTACCATAGGCATGCGACAAGTTCATGCAACCAAGACTGATTTCTGATACTGAAAAAGGTCCTAACTGTCGTTGTTGCATTATTTAATTCACTCCGAATTATGCCTTTTCAAGACATTTCTCTAATTGATCAAGTACCTGCATAGCTATTAATGCCTGATGCACACTGGCATTAGGTTCACGCCCTTCTTTTATCGCGGCAAAAAATTCACGATCCTGTAATTCTATACCATTCATGGATACATCCACTTTACTGACATCAATTTGCTCTTCTTTGCCATTAAATAAATCATCATATCTTGCAATAAAGGTTCCATTGTCACAAATATAACGGAAAAATGAACCAAGCGGGCCATCATTATTAAATGATAATGACAGAGTACAGATAGCGCCGGATTCACTTTTTAAGCCGATACTCATATCCATAGCAATACCAAGCTCCGGATGTTTCGGACCTTCCATAGCCTGCACCTCAACAATTTTTTCACCAGTCTGATAGGCAAAAAGATCAACCGTATGACAGGCATGATGCCACAATAAATGATCAGTCCATGAGCGTGGCTGACCTAGTGCATTTAAATTTTTCCGACGGAAGAAATATGTCTGCACATCCATTTGCTGAATTTGAATTTCACCGGCAGTAATCTTGTTATGAACATACTGGTGACTGGGATTAAAACGGCGCGTATGCCCGGCCATTGCAACAAGACCTGTTTCCTTCTGTACATCGCAAATTGCCTGTGCATCCTGCAGAGTATCCGCCATTGGAATTTCAATCATGACATGCTTACCTGCACGCATAACTTCAATACCCTGTTGAGCATGTATCGGAGTTGGAGAAGTAATAATTGCAGCTTCTACACCAGGCTGAGAAAGACCTTCTGCAAGATCTGTCGTCCAGTGAGGAATAGCATATTTTTCTGCTACCTGTTGAGTGGCCTGTTCAACACCACCGACAATACTGACAACTTCCACATCATCAATATTCTGTAATCCATCGAGGTGTTTACAGCCAAAGGCACCTTCACCGATCATTAATACTTTCATTGAGTTACTCCAATATTCACTAAATTTTATCTCTAAAGCTATTCTATCTCTAATTTATTCATCTGAAAAAACAGTTGCGCATGATAAAGTTGCCTAACAAGTTGATTTTATAAAATGTTACCTTGGCAAGCTACATGAATGCAGGAACTACTGTTACTGCCAGGAACAATTAACTGTCTTTCATGAATCACTATTTTTTTCAGCTTCATATTAAGCCGACTTCCTGTAAACGTTTATCCAGACGACTGAAAATTTTACGCGTGTTACCGGAAAATATTTGTTGTTTCTTTTCATCGCTAAGCTTACAGGCATCGATATAGCGTTTAGTATCATCAAAATAAAAGCCAGTCTGTGGATCAATACCTCGAACAGCACCGACCATTTCGGATGCAAATACTATGTTTTCCGTTGGTACCACATCAACCAGTAAATCTATACCTTCCTGATGATAAACACAGGTATCGAAGTAAATATTATTTTCGATAAATTCATGTAAAGGTTGTAGTTTTAACATATCTGACAAACCACGGAAACGCCCCCAATGATAAGGTACAGCCCCACCACCATGAGGTATAATAAATTTCAGATCAGGGAAATCCTTGAACAGAGTTTCAGCCATCATTAATTGCTGGAAAGCTGTCGTATCTGCACCCAGATAATGAGAACCGGTAGTATGGAAACAGCGATGACAACTGCCACTCACATGAATCATGGCAGGCACATCGAGTTCTGACATTTTTTCGTAAATAGGATACCAGTAACGATCATCCAGCGGTGGTGATTTCCAGTAACCTCCGGAAGGATCAGGGCTCAGATTAAATCCCACAAAACCCAGCTCAGTCACACAACGTTCCAGCTCTCTGGCACAGGCGTCCACATCTGATCCGGGAGATTGTGGTAATTGAGCACCACCAATAAAATTCTTAGGGTAAAGCTGTGTAATACGATAGATTAAATCATTGCAGTGTTCTGACCAGGTAGTGGAAGTCGATTGATTTCCAATATGATGTCCCATCCAGCTGGCACGTGGAGAAAAGATTGTCACATCGCTTCCACGTTCATTTTGTAATTTTAACTGTGCGCCTTCCAGACTGTCACGAATCTGGTCGTCAGAAATATTGATTACACCTTTTTCATGCTGAAATAAAGGATCTGTAGCCAGATCTTTTTTCTGCTGTTCACGATAATCACCCAGTTCATCTGGAGCAGTCGTGTAATGACCGTGACAATCGATAATTAATCCTTCACTCATTTCAAATCCTCTAAAGTTTCTACATATTTAAATCCAGCGGCTTCCAGACCTGGACGCATCTTGTAATAATCCAGACCAAGAACACCATCAGCAAATATCTTTCTCTTACCTTCTTCATTAGCTTCACGCGCCAAAGCTGCTTCCAGAGTAATTCCTGCATTAGCACGAGGTACAACACAGACACCATCATCATCTGCAACAATGACATCACCTGGCACAATATGTTGACCTGCACATTGAATAGGTACATTAACCGATCCCAGCGTATTTTTAACCGTACCTTTAATGGAAACCGCCCTGGACCAGACAGGAAAACCCATTTCCTTTAAATCACGGATATCACGCACACCACCATCAATAATCAACCCTCTTACCCCATGAGCCAGTGCTGAAGCTCCCAGCAAATCACCAAAAAAACCATCTGTACAGGGCGTAGTGGTACCAACGATTAAAACATCTCCCGGTTGACACATTTCGATAGCAACATGCAACATCCAGTTATCGCCCGGTTGAGCAAGCACAGTCACTGCACTACCTGCAATACGGGCACCGGAATAAATTGGTCGCATATAGGGGTCAAGGTTACCGATACGACCCTGTGCCTCATGTACGGTTGCTGCACCCAGTCGACCAAGTTCATCGATTACCGATGACTCTGCTCGCTCGATATTTTTTACTGCAACACCTAACACTGTATGAGAAATCATATTATTACTCCTTAATCATCAAAACCGTATAAACGTGCAGGATTATCCACCAGGATTTTTCTCTGCAATGCTTCATCACGTGCAATTAACGGTACCAGATCCAGTAAATCAGCATCGTTTGGCATGTGCTTTTTAATATTAGGATGCGGGTAGTCAGTACCCCATAGAATTCTATCCGGTGCAATTTCTACCAGACCCTGCGCATAAGGAATCGCGTCATAAAAAGGAGGGGCAATAGCAATACGCTCTGAACCACAGACCTTTACCCACCAGTTTTCACGGTGCATAAAATCACAGAGAATCTGGTAAGCCTTCTGACCAACGCCTTCGGTAGTAGGCACACGCCCCATATGATCCACCACAATTTGCATATCGATCTGGTTAAAGAATTCTTCGTATTGAATGATATCTTCGGCATTCACATGTATCACCAGATGCCAGCCTAAAGGCTTAACTCTATCCAGTACGGTTTGCATCATTTCAAGATTTGGAGCACCACCCAGATGTGTTACAAAGTTAAAGCGTACACCGCGTACACCACCATCATGTAAATCCTGAAAATCATTTTCAGAAAAGCTATCGTTAGCGATACACACACCACGATATGCGCCATTACTACTTTTAATCGCATCGATCATAGCGCGATTATCGATACCGTGGCAGCTGGCCTGTACCAGTACAGCACGTTCAATACCTAATTTATCATGTAAGCGTTTTAATGCATGCTTATCTGCATCAGGCGGCCAGTAGGTAGCCTTTTCAGAATAGGGAAAAATTTCCTTCGGCCCAAAAACGTGGCAATGTGCATCACAGGCTTTAGCCGGTGCTTTGAAACGAGGGGTACGGGTATTATTATCGGGAGCCATGCAACCTGGCTTAGTCATTCTTTTATCTCCGGTATATAAAGCTCACCTTTACTCAACAATCTTGCCGTTCTTAATAATCCTGACTTGATCACATTTCCCTGATTGTCCAGCGTTAGCTCGACTGAAAATTCACCAGAGGGATGTTCGACAGACATTTTTTTATTGCTACCTGCTGGAACACTGGCGACATCACTGGCAACCGAGTCCTGTAAAATACAGGCAGTAGCAACAGATACCGCGCCCAGCACACCAATGGCAGCATGACAGACATGTGGAATAAAGGTCCTGGTACAGACATGACCTCCCGCTCTGGGAGGACTGATTAAACTCATCTTGGGTACGACCTTTGAAGTCACATCACCCAGATTCATTAATTTTCCCGCCTGTAGACGAATAGCCTCCAGACGAGCGCGGAAATCTTCATCCGCAGATAATTCTTCACAACTTTCATAACCGGTCTTGCCCATATCCGAAGCCTTAATCACGACTACAGGCATACCATTATCAATGCAAGTTACAGGCACATCATTAATCACATCGCGGTGATTACCCGTTGGTAATAATGAACCGCAGGCTGATCCCGCCACATCCAGGTAATTACAGATTACTGCTGCTGCAGTTCCAGGAACACCATCGATTCTGACATCCCCCTGATACTCGACCCGACCATCAGGTGTCTCAATAATTTGCTCGCACAAACTGCCACTATTCACCATATAAATTTGAAAAGTCGAAGTATCGCCCTGAGCAGTCAACAAGCCACTTTCAATGGCAAAGGCCCCTACTCCGGCAAGAATATTGCCGCAATTCGGAGAACTATCAACGCGATTTTCTCCCACCACGACCTGCACAAATAAATAATCAAGATCGGCATCTTCACGCTCAGAAAGACTCACGATACCCACCTTACTGGTTAAAGGATTTGCACCACCCAAACCATCTATCTGACGCGCATCCCGACCTACAGCATCCAGTAATACCTGATCCCTCGCATAGGTATCAGCAGGAAGATCACCGGCTTTAAAATAAAGCCCTTTTGAACTTCCCCCTCTGATTTGCATATAAGGTATAGATTTTTGCATGAATAGATCACAATTTTAGTATGATTGCTATTCTATACCCCGATAACCACCAAAAAAATGCAATAAATCGCCTAGCTATTGTACTTTTATAGCAATATCAAAAATTATATTAATGAATTTCGACAAATAGCCTGACTTGATAGTATTTAAGAAATCGATTGACTGTTTCAGTGAAGATACTGTTTTTTGACAAAAATCAGGATGCAAAAAGTACAATTCCTGGCAGCATCGCATGAAGAAACTATGGACTAGCGACGCAGTAACATCACCATAGCCAGAATGGTCAGACCGACCCCAAACTGTATACTGATATCAATCATGCCTGCTCCCAGTATCACATTCCATACAATCACCCAACTGGGGATCAAATAGGTATAGGCCATCACTTTGACACCAGGCAAACGCTGGTTACCATATTGCAATAAGGCAAAAGTAATCAGAGTGGCAAAAATAACCATATAGCCCAGCGTAATCCACACAATACCCGGTATATCCACCCAGTTGATTGCAATAATTTCCTGAAAACTGATCAGTAATAAAGGAATTGATCCACCTGCTAGAACACCAAAGGTAAAAACAGCCACCGGTTCGCCCAGATCAAGCTTACGGGCAAGAGGAATATAAACAGCGTGAGCGACTATACCAATGAAAAATATTTTCTCGCCCTGCCCCAGATCAAAGGCTAATAGAGCTGCCGGATCACCCCGAAAAATAACCCAGATAGCCCCGGTTGCAGCAATACAAAGCGCCAGCAACACATACAGTGAAGATTTTTGATGCAATAAGAGGTAGGCAAAACCAGCCGTAAAAAATGGAGTCAAAGTAAACATAGCGCCAGTAGCAACTGCGCTGGTAATCTGTAATGCCTCAAACAGGCAGACAAAATAAATGGCAAATATTGAACCCAGTAATAAATATCGCCAGGGCTTGTGTATGCTGGTTAATGCTTGAGGCGTTCTGACATAAACAACTATACCCATCAATATTGCAGCAATCAAAAAGCGCAAGGCCATTAAAGCAGCAGGATCAATATAGGGAGCAGCCATACTGCCAAGAGAATAAGTGCCAGCTACAAAAAATGAAAAGATGAGTAACGCTAAATGCCCTTTGGCCGATTCGGTCATTATCATTTAAACCTGGAAAAATTATTTAACGTAATAAAGCAGTTTAACGGCTTGACGCGCATTGCGAAATCAAAAACACCACAATCAATGCCTTAAGAATCCTGCACTGCCGATATAACAGCATCCCTGCTGAAAACCTGATGTTTAAGACTGTGTGAACCTGGATTCCGCAGTTGACCACTGGCAATAGAGCTTAACTCACTGTTTCATCAAGCATGACAGTTGATGTGCATAATCACCCAATCGGAGCATCCCGCTAGTTATCGCAAGACGTTTATTCGGCACCTTCCAGCAATAAAACACCAGCGCCAGTATTAGAAATAGGAGCATGATAATGTTTATGAATGCAATTTACCTTATCACCTAATGCACCACGCATAACCAGCCACATAATAGTTTCTATCCCTTCGGTTCCAGCCTGTTCGATAATTTCATCGTTACCCTGACTGGCAAACCATTCCGGATCATTAATAATACTTTCCATACAGGCCAGATCATAATCAATATTAATCATACCCGCACGTTCACCCTGTAACTGATGTGACATACCACCGGTACCGGCAACAACTACTTTCATATCTTCAGGGTAAGACTCGATCGCCTTTTTAAGTGCTTTTCCTAACTTAAAACACCTGCGGGCACTGGTTAAAGGATGTTGAACTGTATTCACTGCAAGTGGAATAGACTTGATTGGCCACACGTCATGATCACCGAAAAGCACACGCATAGGATTGACAAAACCATGATCAACCAGCATTTCCTGACAGGTACACATATCAAATTCCTGTTTAATCAGAGATTCAGCTAAATGCCAGGAAAACTCAGCATCACCGGTAAAAGGTGCAGTCGGCTTAAGTCCCCAGCCTTCATCAGCATTGGCATAACCATCAGCACAACCTATTGCAAAAGTTGGTGCTTTATCGAGGAAAAAATTTAAACCATGATCATTATAAACAACAATAATCAGATCAGGCTTTTTTTCATCCAGCCATTCTTTAACAGGAGCATATCCATCGAAGAAACGTTTCCAGTAATGTTCCTGAGTCAATCCATCTGTGATTGCATTGCCCACAGCGGGAATATGAGAGCTTGTAATACCACCAATAATTTTAGCCATTCCAGTAACCCCCCTCTTTCTCCAGCCTTTCAACCAGGCCTTCTCTTTTTTCTAATAATTTTTCTCTGAACTCATCGCCAGAAACACCCTGAAACGCAGCACCTGCATCCTGCACACTAAGTCCCCTGGGAATACAAAATTTAGCCATGTAATAAATATTGGTTCCAGCCCGCAGAATACCTAGAAAATCCTGCTTCAAAACCAGTTCCTTCTGTTCATCACTAAGGCCGAATTTGTCACAATAAGCCGCAGGATCAGCATCAAATTCCTGACGACATGCTTCCTCATTAAATGAGTAAAATAACTTATTGATCGCAAAGGAGCTATGCGCTCTTTTACCATCGAATACATAAGTACCAGGAATATTATCGTAGTCATGTTTTGACCAAACCATATCGACCCTCCGATTAAATCATTCATACAGATTGTATTAATTCAACAACTTTAAACGAAATTGACTATCATAAAAATTCAAAATAACGGCGAATACTTGTACTATTTAAGCATTATACTCATATTCAGTCTCTATTAGATGGCAGTCTTGTTAGCGTCATCGATAAAAACTTGAGAATACAACTCCCGGAATCTGTAATCGTCGAGGTGATTAGTGCCGTACCACTGGAGAGTAATACTTAGCCCAATCGGAGAACTTGATACTCCTAAGTATAATAATTGTTGAGTCAGGCAGTAAAATCGCTATTTTGTATGCATCCACAAAATACAATCCGCCTGGATTTTAAGTCTGGATGGGATAATGGTTACAATCAGAAGTTATGTGAATGGAAGAAATGTATTTAATCGGGATTGGCAAGTGAGATTGTAAAAAGCTTTCCTGATTTTTACTTGTATATCCGAATACCACGATTTATAGTCCGAATATATAGAGAAAATACAGCGAATTTTTTTCGCGTTATTTATAATGTTATAAATCCATCGAATTAAGGAGTCACAATTGAAGCCGAAAGTTTTTGTCGCTTCGTCCGTTGAAGGATTAGATATTGCCTATCCTCTGCAAGTTAATCTTCAGTATGATGCAGATATTACTGTTTGGAGTCAGGGGGTGTTCTCTCTATCTGTCACGCCTCTAGACTCAATAACTGAGGCCTTGTCTTCTTCGGACTTTGGGGTGTTTGTTTTCTCTCCTGATGATGAAACAAAAATGAGAGGAAATGTTTCTGAGACAGTTAGAGACAATGTTTTATTCGAACTCGGTTTATTTATTGGAAAGCTTGGAAAGAGGCGTTGCTTCATTGTAATTCCCGATAATGTAGATCTTCATATTCCTTCAGATTTAGTAGGTGTTACTCCCGCTAAGTATTCTGGTGAACGTAAAAAAACTGAAATAGCGGCAGCACTTGGGCCTGCTTGTCACGAAATCAGACAAGCCATGAAGCTTCAAGGGCTGTTCAATAGCTCGGCTGATTATTCTAAGAAAATACCTGCAAATGATCACGATAACTTTGATGAAAATGACAAGCTAGTACTATTGGAATCTTGGCTTTTAAATGATGCGACAGAGGATGTGGCTATAAAGTATGTGGATATTGATAATGAGTTGAAATTGAAACTTGGCTCAGCGAAGAAACTACTTCCTCAAGTCTTCGAAAGAAACACTCTATACAGCATGGATTTGGCTGGTGGTAATGTATTTAAATTTTCTGTCGATCGAAGTTATTTCTGAACAATTTATAAAACATGATAATGAGACCCGGGGGTCTCGTTTATCATTCTGTTATAGCTTATGAATAAATTAACTTTCCTTTTCTTATTGTTGCTATTTGCTTCAGTTACGTCTACCTTTAATGTCGTAAAAGCTGATGATATAGACATGGAGGTTCATAGAGTTATGGGCTGGCTTGATGGTGCAGCTCCAGAATTAGATGCAGAAAAAGCATTAAATAATGATGAGCATAGGCTGTGGGGAGTAAGAGGTATTGTTACGTATCTTCCTGGTATTGATAGAGAATATTATAAAGTG